>CAMFOH010000007.1 GCA_945969495.1 uncultured Mollicutes bacterium | reverse complement strand
GTATAAAAGAAGTGTTAGAGGAAATAAGCCCAGTAGAAAATTTCTCTGGAACATTATCTTTAGAATTTGGTGAATACTCATTTGATGAACCAAGACATACAATAAAAGAATGTAAGGAGAAGAAAACTACTTATGCTGCTCCATTAAAAGTTCAAACTCGTTTGTTTAACAATGAAACAGGAGAAGTAAAAGAACAGGAAATATTCTTAGGTGATATGCCACTTATGACTGATTCAGGATCATTCATTTTTAATGGGTCTGAACGTGTTATAGTATCACAATTAGTGCGTTCTCCAAGTGTATATTATGGAAGAGAAATTGATAAGAATGGACGTTCTATTATTTCTTCTCAAATTATACCTACCAGAGGGACTTGGCTTGAATATAAGCTTAATAGTAAAGACGTTGTAGACGTTAGAATAGACCGTAACAGAAAGGTTGTTATTACTGCGTTCTTAAGGGCTTTTGGATTATCATCTGATGATGATATGTTAAAGCTGTTTGGTCAAGATGAATATTTAATAAATACTTTAAGTAAGGATTCCACGAAAAATACTGATGAAGCTTTACTTGAAATATATGAAAAACTAAAACCTGGTGAACCAGCTACACTTGATAGTGCTAAGAACCAACTAATTACTAGATTTTTTGATAATTTTAGATATGATTTAGCTAAGGTTGGACGTTATAAATTTAATAAAAAACTTAATGTTTGTGATCGTTTATTAAATCAAACTTTAGCTGAAGATATAAAGGTAGATAATGAAGTAGTAATTAAAAAGGGAACTAAAGTTACTAACGAAGTAATGGAAACTTTAAAACCGATTTTATCTAATGGTTATGGCATGATTGATGCAACCATGGATAAAGAGCTTGATGATCATACCATGGTTCAAGTTATAAGCATTTATTCTCCAGTAGAACCAGATAAGATTATAAAAGTAGTAGGTAATGATCAGTCAATTGATGTTAAAACTCTTACTATATCAGATATATATGCATCAGTTTCATACTATTTGAACCTTTTGCATAATGTTGGTTCAATAGATGAAATAGATCATTTATCTAATCGTCGTTTAAGACAAGTTGGAGAATTATTACAAAATCAATTTAGAATTGGAGTTGCCCGTATGGAAAGGGTTATTCGCGAAAGAATGACTACTTTAGATATAGAAACGGCAACGCCTAAGACACTAATTAACATAAGACCAATAACAGCGGTTATTAAAGAATTCTTTGGATCAAGTCCTTTATCTCAATTTATGGATCAGATTAATCCATTATCAGAATTAAATAATAAACGTCGTTTATCAGCTTTAGGTCCGGGAGGTTTATCGCGTGATAGAGCTGCTATGGAAGTACGTGATGTTAACGTATCTCACTATGGTAGAATTTGTCCTATTGAATCTCCAGAAGGTGCTAATATCGGACTTATTACTTCTCTTGCAAATTATGCAAAGATAAATGATTATGGGTTTATTATGACTCCTTATAGAAGAGTAAAAGATGGGAAATTACTAGATCAAATAGATTATTTAACAGCTGATGAAGAAAATGGACATATAATTGCTCAAGCGAAAGTTGAAATGGACGGAGATACTATTATTCAAGAACACTGCCCAGCTCGTTCTAATGGTGAGAACATTATTACAAAACCAAGTGAGATTGATTACATAGACGTAGCTCCACAACAAATTGTATCTGTTACAACAAGTTGTATTCCATTCCTTGATCACGATGATGGACACCGTGCATTAATGGGTTCTAACATGCAACGTCAAGCATTACCATTATTAAGAGCAGAAGCTCCACTTGTTGCAACAGGTGTCGAAGCTCAAGCCGCAAAAGATTCTGGTGTTTGCGTTCTTGCAAAAGCTGATGGTGTAGTAGAATATGTAGATGGCAAAAAGATAGTTGTTAAAACTACTAAAGCAAAAGATATTTATATCTTAAAGAACTTTGAGGGTTCTAATGCAGGTACATGTTATCATCAAAGACCAATTGTAAGAGTTGGTGATAAAGTAAAGCGTGGACAAATAATAGCAGATGGCCCTTCTACTGATAAAGGTGAAGTAGCATTAGGTAAGAACTTAGTTGTTGCATTCATGACTTATAATGGATATAACTACGAGGATGCTGTTATTCTTAACGAAAGAATGGTTAAAGATGATGTTTTAACATCAATTTATATAGAAGATTACGAAATTCAATGTCGTGATACTAAATTAGGCCCTGAAGAAATTACTCGTGATATTCCTAACGTAAGTGAAGAAGCACGTAAGAACTTGGATGCTAATGGTATCATAAGAATCGGTACTGAAGTAAAAGAAGGAGATATCTTAGTTGGTAAGGTTACTCCAAAAGGAATGGTAGAACTTACTTCTGAAGAAAAACTATTACATGCAATTTTTGGTGAAAAAACTCGTGAAGTAAGGGATACATCATTACGTGTTCCACATGGTGGTGCTGGTATCGTTCATGATATTAAGATTTATACTAAGAAAGATTCTGATGAACTTCCAAGTGGAGTTAGTAAGGAAATTCGTGTTTATATAGTTCAAAAACGTAAAATTCAAGTTGGTGATAAGATGGCTGGTCGTCATGGTAACAAAGGTGTTATTTCTCTTGTTGCTCCACAAGAAGATATGCCATATTTACCAGATGGTACACCAGTAGATATCTTACTTAACCCACTAGGTGTTCCATCACGTATGAATCCTGGACAAATTTTAGAAATGCACTTAGGTATGGCTGCTAAAAAACTAGGTGTTTATACTGCAACTCCAGTATTTGATGGTGCAACTTGGCAGGATATTCAAGATATGATGCAAGAATCAGGCATGGCCTTAGATGGTAAAACTGTATTATATAATGGTAAAACAGGTGAACCATTTGATAATCGTGTAGCCGTTGGTGTTATGTACATGATTAAGCTAGATCACATGGTTGATGATAAATTACATGCTCGTGCAACTGGTCCTTACTCATTAGTAACACAACAACCTTTAGGTGGTAAAGCACAGTTTGGTGGTCAAAGATTTGGTGAAATGGAAGTTTGGGCATTGTATGCATATGGTGCTGCAAACGTACTTCAAGAAATGATGACAGTTAAATCAGATGACGTTGTAGGTCGTGTAAAAGTTTATGAGTCAATTGTTAAAGGCAAACCAATTAATCAAGCTGGTGTTCCAGAAAGTTTCCGTGTTCTTGTAAAAGAATTTCAAGCTTTAGGACTAAACATAGCTATGATTAATGAAGATGGAAAAGAAATAGATGTTAAAACCCTTGAAGAAGAGGATGAAAAAGAAGTTTCTCCATTATCGATCGAAGAAATTGATAATGTATCAATGGTAAAACCAAAAGAATCAGTTGATGTTGTTACTGAAGAAGAAATAGAAAACGAAAGTGAATCTGAATTATTAGAAGAACAAGAAGATGATTATGAATCTGAAATTGAGGACAGATTAGATGAACTAGATGATTCATTAATGGAAGGGGATGAAGAATAATGTTAGATGCAAATAAGTTTGAAGGAATTAAGATATCTATCGCTTCACCCGAACAAATTCGTGAATGGTCTTATGGAGAAGTAAAAAAACCAGAAACAATTAACTATCGTACTTTAAAACCAGAAAGAGATGGTTTATTCTGCGAAAAAATCTTTGGTCCAACAAAGGATTATGAATGTTCTTGTGGAAAATATAAAAGATTAAGATACAAAGATATTATTTGTGATAGATGTGGCGTAGAAGTTACTAAAGCTAAAGTTCGTCGTGAACGTATGGGTCACATCGAACTTGCTACCCCAGTATCACATATTTGGTTCTTTAAAGGTGTACCAAGCCGTATGGGATTGGTTCTTGATATGTCTCCAAGAGATTTGGAAGAAGTTTTATACTTTGTGTCATATGTTGTTATTAATCCTGGATCTGCACCACTTGAAAAGAAACAAACTTTATCTGATAAAGAGTACAGAGCTTATTATGAGAAGTATGGTAATACTTTTGAAGTAGGCATGGGAGCAGAAGCAATATTAAAACTACTTAAAGAAATAGATGTTAAAGAAGAAATTAAGAAGTTAGAAGAAGAATTGGAAGGTGCTCAAGAGCAAAAGAGAACAAGACTTCTTAAGAGACTTGATATTTTGGATTCGTTTGATAAGTCTGGTAACAAACCAGAATGGATGATATTAACAGCGCTTCCTGTAATACCACCAGAATTGAGACCAATGATTCAATTAGATGGTGGACGTTTTGCAACTAGTGACTTAAATGATTTATATAGACGTGTAATTAACCGTAATAATCGTTTGAAAAAACTTCTTGAATTAAATGCTCCATCAATCATTGTTCAAAATGAAAAGAGAATGCTTCAAGAAGCAGTAGATGCTTTATTTGATAACGGAAGACGTGGTAGAAATGTAACTGGTCCATCTAATAGACCACTTAAATCAATTTCTTCCATGTTAAAAGGAAAACAAGGCCGTTTCCGTCAAAATTTATTAGGTAAACGTGTTGACTATTCTGGACGTAGTGTTATTGCGGTAGGTCCAACTCTTAAAATGTATCAATGTGGTATACCAAAAGAAATGGCACTTGAACTATTTAAACCTCATGTTATAAATGGTTTAGTACAAAGAGATATTGTTCACAATATTAAATCTGCTAAAAAGTTAATAGAAAATCAAGATGAGAGAGTATGGGACGTTGTAGAAGATGTTATTAAAGAACATCCAGTAATGTTAAATCGTGCTCCAACGCTACATAGGTTAGGTATTCAAGCATTTGAGCCTAAATTAGTTAGTGGTAAAGCTATTAGGTTACATCCATTAGTTTGTACAGCATTTAACGCAGACTTTGATGGTGACCAAATGGCAGTTCACGTACCTCTTTCTGAAGCTGCTCAAGCAGAAGCTAGAATATTAATGCTTGGTGCTAATAACATTCTTTCTCCAAAGGATGGAAAACCAATTGTTACTCCATCTCAAGATATGGTTTTAGGTAACTATTACCTAACTATGGAAAAAGCGGGCATTGAAGGTGAAGGAAGAGTATTTAAAAACGCAAATGAAGCTATAGAAGCTTATGAAAGAAGAGAATTAACACTGCATGCTAGAGTTGCTCTTCCAGTAAAATCTTTGAAATATAAGATGTTTACAGATGAGCAAAAACAAATGTATTTAGTAACAACTGTTGGTAAGTTAATATTTAATGAAGTATTACCAGATGGTTTCCAATACATAAATGAACCAACTGATGATAATTTTGAGAATTTAACACCAATGAAATTCTTCTTGCCTCGTGGAACTAATATTCCTGAAGCTATTAAGGAAATGGAAATAGTAAAACCTTTCCCACAAAGCGCATTAAAGAGTATTATTGCACAAATATTTAAACGTTATAAGACAACTGAAACATCAGTAATGCTTGACCGTTTAAAAGACTTAGGATTTAAATATTCAACACTTGCTGGTATTTCAATATCAATAGCAGATGTAGAAACAAGTGAAAAGAAACATGAGATAGTTGAAAAATCACAAAAGATAGTTGATACAATTAACAAACAATATAGACGTGGTTTAATTACAGATAGAGAACGTTATGAAAAGGTTTGCGAAGTATGGAATAATGCTACTAGTGAAGTTGAAAAAGAATTAAAAGCTAAAGTAGAAGCTCCATCTGATAATCCAATTATGATGATGATGAACTCTAAGGCCCGTGGTAACTTATCACAATTTAGACAGTTAGCTGGTATGATTGGTTTAAAAGCTAAACCAAATGGTGAAGCAGTTGAAATTCCTATAACTTCATCATTTACTGATGGACTTTCAGTATCGGAATTCTTTATTTCTACTCATGGTACTCGTAAAGGTAATGCTGATACTGCTCTTAAGACTGCTGACTCTGGATATCTTACAAGACGTTTAGTAGACGTTGTTCAAGATGTTATCGTAAGAGAAGAAGATTGTGGAACTATTCAAGGTGTTGTGGTTTCATCATTTATTGATGAAAATGCTGGTACTGTTATTGAAAGTTTGCACGAACGTATTGTAGGTCGTTATACAAATAAAAAGATAGTTAACCCACAAACTAAAGAAGTAATTATCGAAAAAAATGAATTAATTACTGAACCAATCGCAGATAAGATTGATAAAGCTGGTATTAAAGAAGTTGAAATAAGAACAGCATTAACGTGTAAAACAGAAAATGGAGTTTGTATGCATTGTTATGGTACTAACTTAGCTACTGGTAACGTTGTTGAAATTGGTGAAGCAGTTGGTATTATGGCAGCTCAATCAATCGGTGAACCTGGTACGCAGCTTACGATGAGAACATTCCATACTGGTGGTGTTGCATCTGGTGAAGATATAACTCAAGGTTTACCTCGTGTTCAGGAGTTATTTGAAGCTAGAATACCAAAAGCTAAATCAACGATTGCTGAAATTAATGGTAAGATAACAAAAATAGATGATATTAATGGAAAATATAGAATCGAAATTACTAATGATGTAGAATCAAGAGAACACACAACAAATTATGGTGTAAAACTTTGCGTTGAAGTAGGTCAAGATGTTAAGGCTGGAGATAAACTTAATATAGGTTCTATAAATCCTAAAGAATTACTTGCCGTAACTGATCCTATTACTGCTCAAAATTACATTTTAGCAGAAGTTCAAAAAGTTTATAAATCTCAGGGTGTTGATGTTTCTGATAAGCATATTGAAATACTTGCTCGTCGTATGATTGCAAGAATAAAAATAGTTGATGGCGGAGAAACACAGTTAGTATCTGGTAAGTTAGTTTCAATGCATGAATTTACTAGAATTAACAAAGAAGCTATTATTGAAGGTAAAAAACCTGCAACAGGAAGACCTATAATGCTTGGTATTACTAAGGCATCATTAGAAACAGATTCATTCTTATCGGCAGCATCATTCCAAGAAACTACTAGAATTTTAACTGATGCGGCAATTAAAGGTAAGATAGATCACTTAACCGGATTAAAAGAAAACGTTATTATTGGTAAATTAATACCAGCTGGTACGGGGTCTAAATTCTATTCTAAGGTTAAATATTCATTAGAAAGTGAACAAGTAGAAAATGATGCGTTAGATGTATTAGAAGAACAGTTAACTGATTAAGAAAGCTTAAGCTTTCTTTTTATTTACATTTTATAGTATAAAAAATATTGATTTCTTGACCATGATATTTCGTTATGTTATTATTAAATTAGTAAAGATTATTTTTATTAAGAAAGCAGAGAGAAATTATGGAAAATAATGAAATTATCACAGATATAGTTGAAAATGCAAAACTATTTTCTTCATTAGATGAAGATTTTATAAATAAAATTATTTTAATTGTTAAAAACTGGGCAGAATTGTGTGAAAATAATGAAATTCAGCCATCTGAACTTTTCCAAATTGTTGAACAAGCACTTGATATATTAGATTCATATGATGCTGAAACAGGTGATAGATTAGTAGATTTAGAAAAAGCTGTTCAAATTGCTATTAATAAAGTTATGTTTGGTAATGAACTTGATAATGACCAAATACATATTAAATAAAATTAAAAAGTGCCATTAAATATGGCTTTTTTTTTCTTTTATGATACAATATACGTTAAGGTGATTTTATGAAGTCTGTTTATGATTTTTTAAAAACTTTAAATGTAAGCATTCATGAACCATTAATTATCGCGGTTTCTTATGGACCAGATTCTATGGCTTTATTAGTTGTTTTAAGTAAAATATATCCTAAAAATAAGATAATTTGTGCTCATGTACATCATAACCACAGAAAAGAAAGTGATTTAGAATATGAATCTTTAAAAAAATATTGCATCAAGCATAACTTTATTTTTGAATTCATGAAGATTGATTCTTACAAGAATAATAAGTTTACGGAAGAAGAAGCAAGAAATAAGAGATATGAATTTTTTGAAAAGTTAGTACAAAAATATAATTCTAAGTACTTATTTACAGCTCATCATGGTGATGATCTCATTGAAACAATATTAATGAGGATAACCCGTGGATCAACGCTTAAAGGTTATTGTGGTATATCACTAACTAATAAGCGAAAAAATTATAGCCTTATTAGACCATTTCTTTTTGTTACTAAGGATGATTTATTAAATTATTGTGAAAAGAATAAAGTTCCTTATGCTGTGGATAAGTCTAATTTAGATGATAAATACACAAGAAATAGGTACAGAAAGTATGTTTTACCATGTTTTAAACAGGAAAATCCTTTTGTGCATAAACAATTTTTAAAGTTTTCCACATTATTAAACGAATATGATGATTATTTTAATAAGTTAATAAATGAAATATATCCTACTATTGTAAGCGAAAACATGATAAATGTAGATAAACTTTTAAAATATGATGATTTAATTATTAAAAGGTTAGTGATGAGGTATTTATATAATAATTATGAAAATGATATTATTAATATAAATAATGATAATACGGAATTGATACTATCACTTATTAAAAGTAAGAAACCAAACGGAAAAGTTAGCCTTCCAAATAAAAAAACATTAGTAAAATCATATAATAAGATATATTTCGCAGAAAGTAAGGAATATAATGACTATTGTTTTGTGTTTAGTGGTTATGAGGTTTTACCTAATGGTTTTGCAATTAAACAAATTAATAGTTTAGAAAATACTACAAATTATGTTACTGCAATTAATAGTAATGAAGTATGTTTACCACTATATGTAAGAAATGTTATGAATGGTGATAAAATGGAAATTTTAGGACTTAATGGTACAAAAAAAATTAATGATATTTTTATTACTGAAAAAGTTTGTAAACATATTAGAAATTCATATCCAGTATTAGTTGATAGTAAAGGTGTTGTAATTTGGCTTCCTGGGCTTAAGAAATCTAAATATGATAAGTCAAAACATGGGAAATATGATATAATATTAAAGTATTACAAGGAGGAAAAAAATGACAGGACAAAATAGTCAAAATATGAAAAAGGGAATGTTTCCTTATGTCTTACTTCTTGCTATTGGATTATCAATAATGTTTTTCTATAGCATGACTAGTGGGACTAATAAGGAATTAACTTATAACGAGTTTAATAATGCGTTATCAAAAAATAATGTAGAAGAGGTTGTTATTACTCCATCTACATCTGCATATACTTATCAGATTACCGGTAAGTTAAAAGATGCTAAAGAAGGTGAAACTTTTAGTGTAAAAACTCCACTTTCTGATACTGTTATTAATAAGATTGTTGCAGCAAGTGAAGAAAAGGATTTTAAGATAGTATCTAAATCAGATCCTTCATCTAATGCATGGATAACTTTTTTACTTAATATAGCGCCAACATTATTATTAATTGGCCTTGCTTTTTGGTTTTTTACAAAACAGCTTAATGGTCAAAAGGGATCTATGGATTTTGGAAGAAGCAAGGCTAAACTTGATCCAGATAAAGGAAAAGTAACATTTAAAGATGTTGCTGGTCTTCCGGAAGAGAAAGAAGAATTACAAGAATTAATAGATTTTTTAAAGAATCCAAAGAAATTTACTAAATTAGGTGCAAGAATACCTAAAGGAGTACTTTTAGTAGGGCCTCCAGGTACAGGTAAAACACTTCTTGCAAAAGCTGTTGCAGGAGAAGCTAACGCACCATTTTATTTCATATCAGGTTCTGACTTTGTTGAGCTATATGTAGGTGTTGGAGCATCAAGGGTAAGAGACATGTTTAAACAAGCTAAACAAAATGCACCATGTCTAATATTTATTGATGAAATTGATGCTGTAGGTCGTCAACGTGGCACTGGAATTGGTGGTGGACACGACGAAAGAGAGCAAACACTTAACCAGTTATTAACAGAAATGGATGGTTTTGGTGCAAATGAGGGCATTATAATAATTGCAGCAACAAACAGACCAGACGTACTTGATCCAGCTTTATTAAGGCCAGGACGTTTTGATAGACAAGTAACTGTTGCGCTTCCAGAACAAAAGGCAAGGGAAGAAATATTAAAAGTACATGCAAGAAATAAAGTTTTATCTAAAGGAGTACATTTAGACAACATTGCAAAAAGAACGGTGGGGTTCTCTGGAGCTGATTTGGAGAATTTACTAAATGAAGCTGCTTTACTTGCAGTAAGAAGAGAGAAATCTGCTATTACCATGTCTGAGATAGATGAGGCCATAGATAGGGTTATTATGGGACCAGCAAAGGTTACTAAAAAATATACTGCTAAGGAGAAAAAACTTGTTGCATATCATGAAGCAGGACATGCGGTGCTTGGTATTAAACTAGATGATGCAAATGATGTACAAAAGGTAACTATAATACCTAGAGGGCAAGCTGGAGGTTATAATTTAATGCTTCCGAAAGAAGAAAAATATACTGCGACTAAAACCGAATTATTAGAACAGATAATGGGTTTACTTGGTGGCCGTGTTTCAGAAGAAGTTGTATTTGGTGAAGTGACTACTGGCGCTCACAATGACTTTGAAAAGGCAACTAAAATAGCTAGAAGTATGGTAACTGAGTATGGTATGTCTTCTTTAGGGCCAATTCAGTTAGAAACACCAGAAGGTAGTTCTTTCTTAGGTAGAGATTATAATAAAAATAGAAATTTCTCTGATCAAGTAGCATTAGAAATAGATAACGAGGTTAGAAAAATAATTAATGATTGTTATTCTAAAGCGAAAAAAATAATTGAAAAAAATAGAGATTTACTTGATTTGATTGCTAATACTTTAATTGAATATGAGACTTTAACTAAAGAACAAATTGATTATCTAGCAGAAAACGGTAAAATGCCAGATGATGATATGTTAGAAGATGTTTCATTATCAAAATTAAAGGAAATGGCTAAGGAAAAAGGTATTAAAGGTTATAGTTCAATGAATAAGGATGAGATAAAAAAGGCTTTAACGGAAGAGTTAACAATAAAACCTGATAAAAACGACTAATTAGTAGTCGTTTTTTCGTTTGTTTTATCTTTATATCCTGGTTCTGTTCCTTTTATATAATATAAAATTTTCTTTAATTTTGAATTATTGGTAGCAACCTGTCCTGTTTGAACATCGGTTAGCACTCCTACAACATTATCTGGTTTTTCATACCATGTTTGTTTTTGATCTCTTAAATAATTTTCTATTGTATCAGCCCATATGTTTTTTGCATATTTATACTCTTTATTTGATAATTTCCTATTATCATCATAGCCAGTCCATACACCCACAACGATATTAGGATTATAGCCTACCGTCCATAAGTCATAATCGGTAGTTCCACTTTTTACTGCATATTTTTTAGTTAATTTAGGTGCAATGGATGCACACGTTGGTGCTGTGTAGCTAGTAAGAGTTATATCATACGTATTAGAAAGTAGTTCATTTAAAATATAGGCATAAGATTTATTAAGTATTCTATCTTTTATCTCATCATACTCATATATTATATCACCATTACCGTCTTCTACTTTTTTTATTAGGTGTCCTTTAACACTATACCCGGTGTTTGCAAGGCTAGAATAGGCATTTACAAACTCAATTATGGTAAGTTCGTTTGTTCCTAGTGGTAGTGAAGCATTAGCCTGTAATTTACTAGTTATTCCCATTTTTTTTGCGTACTTAACTAGCGTATCTTCCCCTAAAAATAAATGGGTTTTAATTGCATAAATATTATCTGAATAGCTAATGGCAAGAGCCATTGTTATTTTATCATTAGGATATATATCACCATAGTTACTAGGAGAATACGTAAGTCCATTATCTAATGTAAACGTAGTTGGCTTACTTAAAAATGTTGTTGCTGACGTAAGTCCATTTTCTAATGCTGCATAATATAAAATTGGCTTCATTGTAGAACCTACCTGTCTTTTTGATTGAACAGCTCTATTATATTGAGATTTAGAGTAATCTTTCCCCCCTGCTAAGGCAATTATTTCTCCATTATTCGGATTCATCATTATTGCAGAAACTTGCATTTCTTCTTTGTTTTCCAAGTTATTTTTAATACTTTCTTCTAAATTAGATTGTGCATTTACATCTAATGCCGTGTATATTTTTAAACCTTCTTGTCTAATAGTATCATCACTAACTATTTTAAGAGATTGTAATTCTCTTATAACAGCATCTTGATAGTACATAATTGTAGATAGATTAAGATTTTCTTTTTTTCCATAATAAGTTAATTTTACTTCTAAAGTATCGTCCATTGTTTTTTTAGAAATTACATTGTTATTAACTAGTGCTTGAAGAATTTGTTTTTGTCTTTTTTTAGCGGCGACTTCATCGTTTAAGGGTGAATAGTTATCAGGTGATTTTGGTATTCCTGCAAGCATTGATGCTTCCGCCAAAGAAAGATCTTTAGCAGACTTATTAAAGTAATATAATGAGGCGTTTTCAATTCCTAAAATACCATTCCCATAATTAATAGTATTTAAATATCCTTCTAGTATTTCATCTTTTGAATATTGCGTTTCTAACTTAAAAGCGTACCAAGCTTCTTTTATTTTTCTTTCCCATGTTTTATCAAATGTTAAAAATAAGTTTCTGGCATATTGCTGTGTAATGGTTGAGGCACCTTCTTTTAAATCCTTAGATTTAATATTTACAAACGTTGATTTAATAATTCTTGGAATATCAAATCCAGTATGACTATAAAAATTCTTATCTTCAGAATATATTGTTGCATTTATTAAATATTTTGATATATCCTTTAATTTTATCCATTTTTTGGTCCCATTATTACCCTCATAAAAACTAATGTTTTCTTTATCAAACATGTATATACTATTAGAGTTTTCTATGTCTATTTTGCTACCATATTTAGCACATAAAAATAATATGCTATATAAAAAACAAAAGATTAACATTAAAGCGATTAAAATTTTAATAATAACTTTAAATTTTTTCATTTAATCGCCTTCTTTCTAATGTCATTATTGGTAAAAAAGTATAAAATATAAGTATTTTATTGACCTTTTTAATTTTCTATGCTATATTGTCACTAGAATTTTTTAAAGGGTGTCTTATGTCTAAAATAAAGGTTAATTCAATAATACATAGCAATAATGAAAAAGATGTTATAGTTAGTTGTTATGGAATAAAAAATGATAATTTAATCACCTATAAAGATGAAAGTGCTTTTGTAAATATATTATTAACAAAAGATTTTATTTCTATTACAAGGGAAAATGATGAATTTAAGTTAAAACTTTGTTTTAAGAATAATGATAAATGTACTAGTGATTACTTTATAAAAGACATCGCTTTAAATATAGAAGTTTTAACAAATACTAAAAGACTGGAAATAAATGATAATAAAATTACTATAGAGTATGAATTATTTTTAAATGGTGAACTTAGTGACGTTTTTGTTTATACCATGGAATGGAGTGATTTATAGTGAATATAAAAATAAATGTAAAAGAAATAATTTATGAGGCGATAAAAAATTTGAATATCGATTGTGATTATAATGATATTGTTATAGAAGTACCTAAGTTGCGCCAAAATGGTGATTTTTCATGTGTTATTGCAATGAAGCTAGCTAAAACCTTAAAACAAAATCCAAGGCAAATAGCTGAAGAAATAAAAAGGAAAATACTTAATTATAATGAGATTGAAAAAGTAGAAATAGCAGGCCCAGGTTTTATTAATATTTTCTTGAATAATAAATATGTTTTTAGTGGAATATCAAAAGTTATAGAAGAAAAAGATAATTATGGTAAAGTTAATTTGGGCAATGGAAAAAAGGTTAACGTTGAGTTTGTTAGTGCTAATCCAACTGGAATTTTGCATTTGGGTACTGCAAGGGGTGCTGCTTATGGTATGAATTTATCAAACATTCTTTCATTTGCAGGATTTAATGTTACTAAAGAATATTATATAAATGACGCTGGTAATCAAATAAATAACCTTGGTATGTCGATTAAGGAAAGATATAAGGGATTATGCGGATTAGAAGAAAATATGCCAGAAGATGGATATTATGGCACTGAGATAGTCGAAATAGCTAAAGGTATAAAAGAAAAATATGAACATTCAAAACTTAATGCAGATTTATCATTTTTTAAAGAGTTAGGTGTTGATTTTCTTCTTGGTGTAATTAAGAAAGATTTAAGTGATTTCGGTGTAACTTTTGATGTTTGGACAAGTGAAAAATCTATTCGTACGAAGGGAAGAATAGAAGAATCATTAGAAATTCTTAATGATAAAGGACTTGTTTATAAAAAAGATGATGCAACTTTCTTGAGAACTACGGTATATGGTGATGATAAAGATAGAGTTTTAATTAAAACTGATGGAAGTTATACATATCTTGTTCCTGATATTGCATATCATCTAGATAAGTTTGATAGAGGCTTTGATGAGTTGGTAGATGTATTTGGAGCTGATCATCATAGTTATGTTTCTAGACTTAAAGCTAGTATAGAAGCTTTAGGATATGATAAGAATAAGCTTGAGGTTAAACTTCTTCAAATGGTTAAATTACTTCGTGGTGGTAACGTAGTTAAAATGAGCAAACGTACTGGTGGTAATATTACCATTAGGGAACTTATAGATGAAATAGGTAAAGATGCTGCCAGGTATTTCTTTGCGATGAGGTCACTAGATGGTCAAATGGACTTTGACATAGATTTAGCCCTAAAAAAAACAAATGAAAATCCATTATATTATGTTGAATATGCCCATGCTAGAATATGTTCAATATTAAAAGATGCAAAACAAAGAAATATTTCTTTTGATAATGAAATAAATGTTGTAAACGATGAAGACTCAAAAGCACTTATTCTTAAAGTTTATGAATTTAGTGATGTTGTATCATCAGCTGCTTTGAAAAAAGAACCTCATTTAATAACAAATTACGTGTATGAACTAGCTGGAATGTTCCATAATTATTATGGTAAACATAGAATATTAACTGATGATGTATGTGAATCACAAGAAAGATTAAGTATAATAAAAACTGTTCAAATTACAATAAAAAATGCTTTAAGACTTATTGGTGTTAAAGCAATAGATAAAATGTAGGAGGAAATAATTATGAACATAAGACAAATGCCTTTAGAAGAATTAGAGCTATTATCATATACTGATATAGCATATGAGTTACTTAAATTAGATAAAAAACCAAAGACAACACCAGTTCTATTTGGTGAAGTATGTAAATTATTAAATATAGATGAAGATACAATGTTTGATTTAATAGGTGACTTTTACACAACACTAACAACTGATAAAAGATTCGTTTTATTAGATAATGCCGCGTGGGATCTAAAAGAGTTTCACGTGATAAAACCAATCGTTGATGATGAGGAAGAAGAGGAAGCTTTGGACGAAGAAGAAGACGAGGAACCAGAGGGAACTGAAGATGAGTTGGTAGAAGAAGACGAAGAGGATTTTGATGAAATAGATGAAATGGATGATTTAGAAGATTTAGCTATTGTAAGTGAAGAAGACTTAGAGGAATAAAATGTTTGAAAGATTAGAAATTATAAGAAAAATAAATGATTTTATAACAGAAGAATTAACTAAGCCAGAGGTTATTAATGATATAGCTAAAACTACCGAATTATCCAAAGAACAATCGGATTTGTCAGAAATAATAGAATGTTATAATGAATATCTAAAGTCTAAAAGTGATTATGAGGAAGCGAAAGCTCTAGCAAATGATCCAGAATTAGGGGAAATCGCAAAAGAAGAAGAGCAAAAGCAAGAACAAAAGCAAAATGATTTAAAAAAACAATTAGAAATTTTATTGTTACCAAAAGATCCAAATGATAATAAGAATATAATTATTGAAATTCGTGGTGCTGCAGGCGGAGATGAAGCTAATATTTTTGCTGGAGATTTGTATGATATGTATGTAAAGTATGCAGAAACACAAGGATTTAAAGTTGAAAATTTATCAAGTACTCCAGGAACAAGTGGTGGCTTTTCTGAAATATCTTTCATGGTAAAAGGAAAGGGTGCTTATTCTAAATTAAAATATGAGTCTGGCGCACACAGGGTTCAAAGAGTACCAGCTACAGAATCTCAAGGAAGAGTTCACACGTCAACGGCTACCGTACTTGTTATGCCAGAGGTAGATGACGTTGATTATAAGCTTGATATGAATGATGTAAGAATAGATATAACAAGAAGTAGTGGGTGTGGAGGACAAGGTGTAAACACTACTGATTCGGCCGTTAGATTAACCCATATTCCAACAGGAATCGTTGTTTACTCCCAAACGGAACGTTCGCAGATAAAAAATAAAGAAATGGGTATGAAAATATTACAGTCAAGAGTTTATGATTTAATGATGAGAAAACAAGAAGAAGAAGTAGGAGCTGAAAGAAGAAGTAAAATAGGTACTGGCGATAGATCAGAAAAGATAAGAACTTATAATTATCCACAAAACAGAGTAACAGATCATAGAATAGGCTATACTACTAATTCTTTAGACAGAGTAATGAATGGTAAATTAGATGATATAATTGAAGCTTTGATAACGGAAGATCAAAGAAGAAAATTAGCTGGAGAATAGTCTTTAGCTTTTTTTAATTTGTTTTAAATAAATTAGCATGTTATAATTTATTTGGTGATTGCTTTGATAAAAGATAGTAATATTGAATATTTAAAAAAGTATTATAATAAAGATAATATAAAAGATGCGATAAAAAGATTAAATGCTGGGGAACCAGTTCAATACATCGTAGGTAACGTAGATTTTTATGGCTATGAGTTAGACGTTAATAAAAACGTTTTAATTCCAAGGCGTGAAACTGAAGAATTAGTAGAAGAAGTTATAAAAAGAAGCAAAAATTTTAATAACCCAACAATAATAGATGTTGGAACTGGTAGTGGTGCTATTGCTATTAGTTTATCAAAAGAGCTTAATTGTCATATTTATGCGTCAGATATAAGTGGTGCAGCATTAAAAGTTGCAAAAAAAAATATTTGTAAAACGTCTTCTAACGTAACTTTGTACAAGGGTAATATGTTAAAACCATATATAAAAAATGATATTAAAGTAGATATATTAGTTAGTAATCCGCCTTATATAGATAAAACAGAAAAAATAGAAGACATAGTAAAAAATAACGAACCTCATCTTGCTTTATATGCAAAAAATAAAGGATTAGAATTTTATGAAAGCATTTTAAAAGACGCAAGTAAAATATTAAATGATAAATTTTTAATAGCTTTTGAAATAGGTCAAGAACAAGGAGAAATGGTGAAAAAAATAGCATTAAAATACTTATCAAATATAAAAGTTGAAATTAAAAAAGATTTATCTTTAAAAAATAGATTTGTTTTTGTATATAACTTTTAAAAATCACCCATAAAAAAATAGAGGGTGATTTTTATATGAAAAAATTAATTATTGTTTTACTTGCTTTATTTAGTTTGACTTTAATATACAATAACTTTAAAAAAGAAGAAACTGTTAAAATACCAGATTCTGCAATAAGGTTTAGGGTTTTAGCTAATAGTAATTCTCCAAGAGATCAAAAAATAAAAGAAGATGTAAGAGATAAAATGCAAGAAGAATTATATAATTTGCTAAAAAATGCTAAAGATATAAAAGAAGCAAGAACTTTAATAAATGATAAAATCACTTATTTTAATGACATAGTAGATGAACAATTAAAGAATGTTGAATACTCTTACAACATAGATTATGGAATGCATCATTTCCCGGAAAAAGTGTATAAGGGAATTACTTATGATGCGGGTGAATATGAATCATTATTAGTTACTTTAGGAGAAGGAAAGGGAGATAATTGGTGGTGCGTTTTATTTCCTCCACTTTGCCTATTAGAAGCTGAAGAAACAATAAATGAAAATGAAGTAGAATACAAATCTTTTATAAAAGAACTAATTGAAAAATATTTTTAAGATAAAAGTAATAATATAATGTAGGAAGGTGATTCATATCACAAGCATTATATTAATTGCAGTAAGTCTTAGTATGGACGCTTTTGCACTTTCTTTATCGTACGGAATAAAACAAGTGCCTATAAAAAAAATTATTATAACAGCACTGACAGTTGGGATATTTCACTTTTTTATGCCGTTATTAGGAAGTATTATAGGAACTCCGCTTTTTTCATACACGATAATTAAACCAAGAATTGTATTATTTTTAGTGTTTTTATTATTATCGATTGATATGTTTACGCATTTTTTTGAAGAAAAACCTAAAATAAGAAAATTAAATATCATTGGGACATTACTTTTTGCTATTTCTGTAAGTTTTGATAGTTTTTCTGTTGGATTGGGCCTTACATACATTTATGATAATATCTTAATAGCTTTATTATCTTTTTGCTCCATAAGTGCCACTTTTACTTGCTTAGGTTTTTGGCTTGGAAAAAAATTATCGGAAAAAATAGGTAAATATTCATTTTTAGCAGGAAGTGTTACTTTGTTTCTTTATTCTATATGGATATTGACAAAATAATAAAATAGTGATATCATATACGGCATTCAAACAAAAGGGGGAAGATTTGAATGGAACATAAGGATATTTATGAACAAACACATAAAAAAACTAAGACTGCAACTACAGCATTTATTTCTCTTGCATTAGCTGGTGCTTTATTAGTTGGTGCAACTAAGGTTGCTTCAAATATTAAACTTAAAAAGGATAATGATATTACAAATACATCACCAGAAACTACAATGGTTACACCGGAATCAAGTGAATTGGTATTAACTGATGATTTTGATATTAATAATCCAGAAGAAGTGTCAAAAAGAGCAGAAGATATATATAATTTATCTGAGAAAAAATGTAGTGTTTTAGATATTAAAAACTCTATTTATGTGATAAATGAAGTGTATGATAAAATTACTTATCCAGAAGATATATCTACTGATGATAAGAAATTTGAGTATTTGCAACAATTGGCATTATTATTTGGAATTACTCTAGATGACTATTTATCAGATTATGTTGTAACCATGGATCAAATTCTTGATGATAGCAATAGTAATCCAATCTTTGCGGGTACAACAAATCCTGTTCCATGCGCTTATATGTGGATGCCGCAAGATAGTGAAGCTAAAAGACTTGCTATAGAAATTGCTAAAGTATATTATGAGCAACGTGCTAATATAAGAAATAATAATGAAACTGCAATGACAATTACTGCGAATGAATATTATAATTTATATGATAAAGCTAAGACATTAGAATTATCAACAGGTAATAAGATAATTTTATTTAAACAATTTAGTTCTATAAATCCACTTTTCACACCTTTGTTAAGTAAGGAACAAGCAGAGGAATTAGATGGTGCTTTAGGCTTTATAACTACTGCTACTAATAAATTATTTAGTGCTGCAAGTGAAAACTTAGATTTATCTAATATTTTAAAAGAAAATCTTGAAAGTGGAACATGTGGTATAGATATTTCTATTTTTGATGAGTATTTTGTATCAGTAGATAGAAAAGATGCAGAATCAAGAGTAGAGGCAATATCTAATCAAGAAACTACCGTAATAAATGAAGGCGGAAAACCTGCTACTGGTTCTAGTGGCAAGCAAGAAGTTATTAATGATAAAGTTACTACAACTGTTAGTGAGAGCGAATTTGTTGTTGAAATACCTAATGAAGGTACTTCTGAAGAATATATTCCTGGTGGAGAAGTGGTAAAAGAAGAACCTGTAACAGAACCTTCTACTATTTATCAAACTGAAAGATATGTTGATGAAGATGCTATTGATGCAGAGAAATATGCTGGTGAAACTTTCACCATAAATATGAGAAAATAAGTAAATAATGTATACACTAGAATGTAAATTCTAGTGTTTTTCTTTGACTATAACTTATAAATATACTAAAATTAAGTTAGAGGATGATAGTATGTTAGTAAATAGTAAAAAACTTTTTGATAATGCTTTAAAACAGGGATATGCTATTCCTGCTTATAATATAAATAATCTAGAGTGGATTAGATTTATATTAGAAGCATGTAATGAAGACAAAAGTCCTGTTATATTAGCGGTGACTCCAAGTTCAATAGAATACTTTGGTGGTTATAAAATAGTTGTAAATTTAGTTGAAACCATGATAAATGAACTTTGTATAAAAGTTCCTGTTGTTCTTCATCTTGATCATGCAAATGATTTTTTATCTTGTAAAATGGCTATTGACGCAGGTTTTACATCGGTAATGATAGATGTATCAACAATGGGATTTGAAGATAATGTAGCAATAACAGACAAAGTTGTTAGTTATGCTAAGGAGCATGATGTAAGTGTTGAAGCTGAACTTGGAAGTTTGGGTAGTGACGATTCAAGTCAAGATATATATTTATATTCAGACTTAGAGCAAAGTCATGATTTTGTGTTCAGAACAGGTATTGATTCATTTGCTCCTTCGGTAGGAAACGTACATGGTTTTTACAATGGAAATGAAAAAATAGACTTTGAGCTTTTAGGAGCAATTTGTAAAATGGTTAGAATACCTTTAGTACTTCATGGAGCATCAGGCCTAGATGATAATAAACTTAAAACTGCTATTTTTTGTGGTGTTACTAAGATTAACTTTAATACTGATCTTATGTATGCATGGTCTTGTGAAGTAAGAAAGTATTTAAAAACAAACAAAGATATATATGACCCTAGAAAAATAATTTTATCTGGTAAAAATGCAGTAAAAAAAGTTATTCATGAAAAAAATACTATTATTGGAAGTAAAAATAGATTATAAACCAGGGCAAATTAATCACCTTTTAACAAAAAAATAATACAATACAATATAGATATGGAGGAGTAGTATGCATAGGATAATAATTGAAGGCGGTAAAGAATTAAGTGGTGAAGTAAGGATAAGTGGTTCTAAAAATAGTGCGGTAGCACTTGTACCAGCTGCTGTTTTGTGTGATGAAGAAGTTACAATAGCTAATGTGCCTAACATTTCTGATATTGATGCTTTAGATGAGATATTAAATTTTTTAGGAGCTAAAGTAAAAAGAGATGATGACGTTATTAAAATAAATTCATCAAATATCAAAAATAAACTTATTCCAGAAGAGATAGCAAAGAAGTTAAGAGCATCATATTATTTTATGGGGGCGTTATTAAGTAGGTTTAAAAAAGTTGAAATGTATTTTCCAGGGGGATGCTCAATAGGTGCAAGACCAATAAATCTTCACTTAAAGGGTTTTGAAGCAATGGGGGCTAAAGTAGAAGAAAATAATAATTTATTTACCATTAGTGCAGATAATTTAAAAGGTGCAAAGATAAATTTAGATTTTGCATCGGTAGGTGCTACTATTAATCTTATGCTAGCGGCTGTTAAAGCGGAAGGAACAACTATTATTTCAAATGCTGCTAAAGAACCGCACATAGTTAATGTCGCAACGTTTTTAAATAATATGGGAGCTAAAATAAGTGGTGCAGGAACAAGTGAAATTAAAGTTGTAGGAGTAAAATATTTACATTCTTGTTTCCATGAAGTTGTACCAGATTATATAGAAACTGGTACTTACATGATTTTAGCTAGTGCAATTGGTAAAGATATTACCATATCAAACATTATACCAGATCATGTTGAAGCTTTAATTTCTAAGTTAGATGATATAGGTGTTCCGATGCAAATAGGAATAGACTTTATAAAGATAAGTGCTCCTGAAAAACTTAAATCCACTAATATAAAAACACAGGTTTATCCTGGGTTTCCTACAGATTTACAGCAGCCAATAACAGCGTTACTTACGCAAGCAAAAGGCAAATCAATTATAAATGAAACGATATGGGAAAATAGATTTTTAAATTTAGTGGAACTAAATAAGATGGGAGCTACAACAGAAACTTTAACAAATTCTAAAGCAGTTATAATGGGTCCTACAAAATTAAAGGGGAAAAAAGTTAAAGCTACAGATTTAAGAGCAGGTGCCTGCCTTGTTATAGCGGGTTTAATAGCAGATGGTAAAACAATTATAGATAATGCTGATTATATATTAAGAGGTTACGAAAATATAATTGAAAAACTTACTAATATAGGTGCTAAAATAAAGCTTGAAGAAATAGAATAGTATTGCAGTAAATACTATTTTATTTTGAGGTGAATAACTTGAAAAGAAGATATAAACTTTTAATTGGATTTATTATTACCGCAATAATTTTGCTTATTATATTTTTTATTACTAGGGATAGAAAAGTTTATTATTTATCTTTAGGAGATTCCTTGGCAGCAGGTCAAACACCTAATAATACCATCGAAGAAAGTTATGGTGATTATATACAAGAGTATTTAAAAGATAAAGAAGTGCTAGAATTTTATACTAAGGATTTTTCAAAAAGTGGGTATCGTAGTATAGATTTATTAAATGATTTAAAAGAAAATAAAGAAATAAAAGTTAACGGAAAAAATATAACTATAAAAAATGCTCTTATAAAAGCTGATTTGGTTACCGTAAGTATAGGTGCAAATGATTTGTTTTATAAACTTAATATTGGTAATGAATTTGATATGAATGAGTTTGATGATATTTATACTTACGTGGACGAGACAATATTGGATGTTGATAAACTGCTTTATGAGTTAAGAAAGTCTTGCAAAGAACAAATAATGGTGTTTGGTTTTTATAATCCTTTCACTAATTTTTCAACTTCACTTGCTAATACTGTTGAACCAGTTATTTTATATGCTAATACGAAGATGGAAAACATAGTTAGAAAGTATGATATGACATACGTTGATATTCATGATACGTTTTTAGCAAATGACAATTATCTTCCTAGTACTCTTGAAATTCATCCAACTAAAGACGGGTATCGTGCTATGGCAAAAAGTGCA
The DNA here is from genome assembly GCA_945969495.1 of uncultured Mollicutes bacterium. Lineage (GTDB taxonomy): Bacteria > Bacillota_I > Bacilli_A > RF39 > UBA660 > Aphodocola. The sequence continues at coordinate 19,401 of CAMFOH010000007.1, read as the reverse complement.
ATTGGACTTATAAATAAAAAAATACTTGCAAAATAGCTTAACTATTGTTATAATATAATGGATTTTATATCTATGGCTTAATGTAAGTCATGGCGAAAGGAGCTAAAAAGTATGCCAAGAAAAGAAAGTATCTACAAAACTTCAACGGTTACGTGTACTTGTGGAGCTACGTTTGAAACAAAATCTATCAACGATAAAATACATGTGGAAGTTTGTTCAAAGTGTCATCCATTTTATACTGGTCAAGCAACAATGCAATCTAAAACTGGTAGAGCCGAGAAGTTTAATAAAAAATATGGATTAAAAAATGATACTAGCGCACAAACTGCTGCATAGTATTTTTCTTTGAAATTTAATCAAATATATTGACAGTAAACATTAAAAAGTGTTATATTATTAAAGCTGATTAATTAAGTCTTGCTTTTAGTAAGGCTTAAAAATATATCAAAAAAGAAACACCAGGTAGTGTGTTAAGAAAGGAGTAGAAAATATGCCTACAATAAACCAAATTCTTCGTCATGGAAGAAAAAATAAGAAGCGCAAGCCAAAAGCACCAGTTCTACTTGTTAGAACTAACACTTTGAAAAAGAAAAACTTGCCTGCTTCATCACCACAAAAACGTGGAGTATGTACTCGTGTCGGAACAATGACTCCAAAGAAACCAAACTCAGCATTACGTAAGTATGCTCGTGTACGTTTAAGTAATGGTTATGAAGTAACTGCTTATATTCCAGGGCAAGGACATAATTTACAAGAACATAGCGTTGTATTAATACGTGGTGGTCGTGTAAAAGACCTTATCGGTGTGCGTTACCATATCATAAGAGGTACTTTAGATACTGCAGGAGTTGCTGATAGAAAGCAAGCAAGATCTAAGTACGGAGCAAAAAAACCAAAAAAATAAAAGTAATATAAAATAAAAGGAGGACAAATATGCGTAAAAGACGTGCTGTAAAAAGAGACGTATTACCAGATCCAGTCTATAATTCAAAAGTAATTACAAAATTAATTAATCAAATTATGCTAGATGGTAAACGTGGAAAAGCAGAAACTATCGTTTATGATGCGTTTGATATGATCCATGAAAGAACAGGAGAAAACGCAAATGACGTATTTAAAAAAGCTATGGAAAATGTTACTCCAGCACTAGAAGTTAAAGCTCGTCGTGTTGGTGGTGCAAACTATCAAGTTCCAGTAGAAGTTAAACCTGATAGAGCACAAGCTTTAGCACTTCGTTGGATTGTTAATGCTGCCCGTTCACGTGGTGGAAAAACAATGGCTGAGAAATTAGCTAACGAACTTATTGATGCTTCAAATGGTACTGGAGCAGCTGTTAAGAAAAAAGATGATACTCACAGAATGGCAGAAGCTAATAAAGCGTTTGCACATTATCGTTGGTAGGGAAGGAGAAGTATATGGCTCGTGAATATTCATTAGAAAACACTCGTAACATTGGTATTATGGCTCACGTTGATGCAGGTAAAACCACATGTACAGAGCGTGTTTTGTTCCATACTCATAAGATTCATAAAATAGGTGAAACTCACGATGGTGAATCTCAAATGGACTGGATGGACCAAGAAAAAGAACGTGGTATTACCATTACTTCAGCTGCAACTACTGCATTCTGGAAGGGTAATAGACTTAACATAATTGATACCCCAGGTCACGTTGATTTTACAATTGAAGTTACTAGATCACTTAGGGTATTAGATGGTGCCGTTACGGTACTTGATTCTCAAAATGGAGTTGAACCACAAACTGAAAATGTTTGGCGTCAAGCGACTGAAATGCATGTTCCAAGACTTGTTTTCTCAAACAAGATGGATAAAATGGGTGCAGACTTTGCCGCAAGTGTTGAATCTATTAAATCAAGACTTGGTGTTAAAGCAACTGCAATTCAATGGCCAATAGGAGCTGAATCAGAATTCAATGGAATTATTGACTTAGTTACTATGAAAGCTTATCAATATGATGGTAAACCTGAAGAAAATGCCGTTGAAATTGAAATTCCAGCTGACTTAAAAGATATAGCAGAAGAAAAACGTATTGTTATGATTGAAGATGCTGCTGAGTTCGATGAAGAGTTAATGGAAAAATATTTAGAGGGAGCTGAAATAAGCGAAGAATTAATTAAAAGAGCAATTAGAAAAGGTGTTCTTTCAGTTAAAATGTTCCCAGTAATGTGTGGTACTGCACTAGGTAATATAGGTGTTAAGTTAATGCTTGATGCTGTTGTTGATTACTTACCAGCACCAACTGATATACCTTCAATAAAAGGACATGATGCAAATGATAAGGAAGTGGAAAGACATGCTTCAGATAGTGAACCTTTCGCGGCGTTAGCATTTAAAATTATGACTGATCCATTTGTTGGTAGATTATCATTCTTCCGTGTTTATTCTGGAACATTAAAGAGTGGTTCATACGTACTTAATGCTAACAAAAACGTTAAGGAAAGGGTTGGACGTATTTTACAAATGCATGCTAATAATCGTACAGAAATATCTGAAGTATACGCAGGTGACATAGCAGCAGCTGTAGGTCTTAAAAATACAACAACAGGAGACACATTATGTGATGAAAAACATCCTGTAATATTAGAAAAAATGGTTATCCCTGAACCAGTTATCTCAATTGCAATTGAACCAAAGAGTAAGGGAGATCAAGAAAAAATGTCTACTGCATTACAAAAATTAGCAGAAGAAGATCCTACATTTAGAGCAGAAACAGATCAAGAGTCTGGACAAACTGTTATCTCTGGTATGGGAGAACTTCACTTGGACGTTTTAGTTGATAGAATGAGAAGAGAATTTGGCGTTGAAGCAAACATTGGTAAGCCACAAGTTGCTTATCGTGAAACATTAACTGCTGCTGGTGATTGTGAAGGTAAATATATTAAACAATCTGGTGGACGCGGACAATATGGTCACGTATGGGTTAAATTTGAACCAAATAAAGACCAAGGTTATGAATTCGTTGATGCTATCGTAGGTGGAGTTGTTCCTCGTGAATATATCCCAGTAGTAGACAAAGGATTACAGGAAGCTATGAAAACGGGTGTTCTTGCGGGATATCCTATGATAGATGTTAAGGCAACTTTATTTGATGGTTCTTACCATGATGTTGACTCAAATGAAATGGCATTTAAGGTTGCTGCATCGTTAGCACTTAAAGAAGCTAAGAAAAATTGTAAACCGGTTCTTCTTGAACCAATAATGAAAGTTGATATAACAGTGCCAGATGAATACATGGGTAATGTTATGGGTGATATTACATCTCGTCGTGGTCGTCCAATGGGTCAAGAATCTGTTGGTAATGCACTTAAGATAAGTGCTTATGTACCATTATCTGAGATGTTTGGATATGCAACATCATTAAGATCAAACACGCAAGGTCGTGGAACATTCATTATGTTCTTTGATCACTACGAAGAAGTACCAAAGAGTATTTCTGAAGACATCATTAAGAAAAATGGTGCTCAATAATAAATAATCCTAAGGGAAAATACTTGATATTTTCCCTTAGATTAGATAAAATAGAAATGTAATTTATATAGGGAGGAAAATTAAAATGGCAAAAGAAAAATTTGATCGTTCTAAACCACACGTTAATATTGGTACTATTGGACACGTTGACCATGGTAAAACAACATTAACTGCTGCGATCACAAAAAGATTATCTCAAAAAGGTCAAGCTAAGTTTGAAGATTATGCTGACATTGATAAAGCACCTGAGGAAAGAGAACGTGGTATAACTATTAATACTGCTCACGTTGAGTATGAAACTGACAAACGTCACTATGCACACGTTGACTGCCCAGGACATGCTGACTATGTTAAAAACATGATTACTGGTGCTGCTCAAATGGATGGAGCAATCCTTGTATTAGCTGCAACAGATGGACCAATGGCACAAACTCGTGAACACATCTTACTTGCTCGTCAAGTTGGAGTACCAAGAATGGTTGTATTCATGAACAAATGTGATATGGTTGATGATCCTGAAATGTTAGACTTAGTTGAAATGGATGTTCGTGAATTATTAAATAAATACGGATTTGAAGGAGATGACACTCCAGTTATTCGCGGTTCAGCTTTAAAAGCTCTTGAAGGTGATCCAGAATATGAAAAGAAAATTGATGAATTAATGGATGCTGTTGATGAATGGATCCCAACTCCAGAAAGAGACAACTCAAAACCATTCTTAATGTCAATCGAAGACGTATTTACAATCACTGGTCGTGGAACTGTTGTTACAGGACGTGTTGAACGTGGACAATTAAAATTAAATGACGAAGTTGAAATCGTTGGTTTAAAAGAAACTCAAAAAACAGTTGTTACTGGTATTGAAATGTTCCGTAAGCAACTTGATTATGCTGAAGCAGGAGATAATGCTGGTGTATTATTACGTGGTATTTCTCGTGAACAAGTACAACGTGGACAAGTTCTTGCTAAACCAGGTTCAGTTACTCCACATACTAAATTTGAAGGACAAGTTTATGTATTAAGCAAAGAAGAAGGCGGAAGACATACTCCATTCTTCTCAAACTACAGACCACAATTCTATTTCAGAACTACTGACGTAACTGGTGTTGTTACATTACCAGAGGGAACTGAAATGGTTATGCCTGGCGACAATGTTACTATGTCAGTTGAATTAATTGCACCTATCGCACTTGAAAATGGTACTAAATTCTCTATCCGTGAAGGTGGACGTACTGTTGGTGCTGGTGTTGTTACCAAAATTGATGCATAATAATATTTAAAGACATTCTAATGAATGTCTTTTTTAATAAAATAAAAGAACTGAAGAAATATTTCTTCAGTTTTTAAATTGGTGTATTAAGCCAGTTAAGAATTGGATTTAATTTATTTCCAGTATAATAAGCTTTTTTATTAATTACTAAATCAAATTCACCAACGTATTCAACAATATGATTAGATAATTCTCTTTTTAATAAATTATTATATTCGTTATTAAATTCCCCAGTCATACCACCAAAATCAACAACTTCATAACCTTGCTTTGCAAATTCTTGCATAAGTTGCCATCTAAGTAGATATTCTGGGTATTGTTCTTTAAATTTATCATTTACTCCGCTTGCGAAAAGGGTTGCTGTTTTACCATATTTTATAACAGCAACTCCAGCGATAACTAAACCACTAGGATACTGTTGAAATAAATTTATAGCTTCTAACATATTTTTTTTATATTTAGCTAATAATTCATCTGATTTTAATTTTTCATTTATAGTAAGTTCTTTATTAGGGTTATTCCAATCTTGAATTTGAGTGTTTAGCTCATTATTTCTTTGTTCTTCTTGTTCGTATAATGTTTTACTAGAATTTACGTATGATACTGGTTCTAATTTCGTAAAATATACTTCAAATCCATTATTTTGACTGAAGAATTGATAATAATCAAGATAGTATTCAAGTGGAGGATTTGCTTTGTTTATTATACTAAATAATAAACTTATATCATTCATATTACCCTTATATACTTTATTACCTAATTTAGCTGATTCTGATATTTTTTCTCTTGCTTCTTTAGATATTGAATTATATAGTGATATTATGTTATTATTTAATACTGTTAGCGTATTCCATCTAGGTTTACTAGCTTCCATACCATTATTATAACCCATATGAATATATCCTAAACTTTGTAATTTTTGAACAAAATTAGTATTACTTTGTCCATTTATTTTTTCACTTCCATCCATATTATGTTCTTTATATATAACTAGTGGATCAACCTTAAGGTAAGTAAAACTACGTTTAGCTAGAAAGTCTTTAAGTTTATTTGTAAATTCACTAACCAAAGCCTCGTCGTTCCAATCAATTAAAAATCCTCGTGGTGCGTATCCCATTTTTCTTTTATTATTTTTTTCATTTTTAACAATCATAAGGGTAGCAGCTTTAATTTCACCACTATCATCAACTAACCCCAAGTAATAAGAATTATGTCCGTGTTTAGTCATAAATCTTCCATAATTACTAGTTTGATAAAAGTTATAGTTAGGATGAGTTATAGCAAAAGAATCAAATCGTACTTCATCAAGTAATATAATTTGCATAATCATCCCTCCTATTTATTCTTATACTTTATTATAACCCATAAATACTTATAAAGTCAATTTACAAGAGTGTTGTAAAACACTTAATTTTTATGGTTGAAAGTGTTATAATACTTATATAATAAGGAGGTACAAAAATGAAGATTATAAATGTAAAAGCAAGAGAAATATTGGATTCTAGAGGAAATCCAACGGTGGAAGTAGACGTTGTTTTGGAAAATGGGATAATGGCAAGAGCAGCGGTACCATCTGGAGCATCTACAGGTGAAAGAGAAGCACTTGAAATGAGAGATAATGATAAGTCAAGATTTAATGGTAAAGGTGTTTTAAATGCTGTTAAAAACGTTAATGAGAAGATTAAACCAATTATAATTGGTATGGATGTATTTGATCAATATGGAATTGATACGGCAATGCTTGAACTAGATGGTACTAAAACCAAAAGTAATTTAGGAGCAAACGCAATGTTAGGTGTTTCAATGGCTTGTTTAAAAGCAGCAGCCAAAGCTAAAAACTTACCATTATATAAGTATGTAGGAGATGGAAAAACATTGCCTTATCCTATGATGAATATCTTAAATGGTGGAGCTCATGCTGATAATAAGCTTGATTTTCAAGAATTTATGATTATTCCACAAAGAAATAATATTCATGAAAGAGTTAGAGTAGGAGCAGAAGTATTCCATGCATTAAAAAATGTTTTAAACGAAAGAAAATTATCTACCGGAGTTGGTGATGAAGGTGGTTTTGCACCAGACTTAGAATCTAATACCGAAGGTTTTGAACTTATTATGGAAGCTATTAAAAAAGCGGGGTATGAGCCTGGCAAAGACGTTAAATTAGCAATTGATGTTGCAGCTTCTGAATTTTATAATGATGGAAAATATGATTTAGTGGGTGAAGGAAGAAGTCTTTCAACAGATGAATTAATAGATTTTTATAAAGAATTAGTAAGTAAGTATCCAATTATTTCAATTGAAGATCCAGTTGATGAAAATGACTGGGAAGGTTTCACTAAAATTACTCAAGAATTAGGAAATAAAGTGCAACTAGTTGGTGATGATTTATTTGTTACTAATAAGGAGTGTTTACAAAAAGGTATTGATTTAAAGGCTGGTAATGCAATATTACTTAAGGTTAATCAAATTGGCACTATAACAGAAACGTTAGAAACAATTAAACTAGCTAAGGAAAATGGTTATAAGACAATCATATCTCATAGAAGTGGTGAAACAGAAGATACCACCATTGCTGATTTAGCAGTTGGTCTTGATTTAGGACAAATAAAAACTGGTTCTATGTCTAGAACTGATAGAGTATGTAAGTATAATCAATTAATGAGAATAGAAGAAGAACTAGAAGTATAGTTCTTTTTTAATAAATTATTGTATTTGTTGATATAATATGTTAAAATATTTATTAGTTAAGGAGGATACTAATGCTTACGTTATTAATGATTATATCTATTTTACTTATTATTATAGTATTACTTCAAAGTGGTAAAGCAGAAAGCGGTAGTATAATAACCGGCGGTAATTCTGACTTATTTATGAATAGAAAAGAACGTGGCGGAGAATTATTTATAACCCGTTTAACATATGTACTTGGAATTACATTCTTTATTATTTGTATAATAATGGACATGTAGCAGTAAAAAGGCTTGGGTAAAAGCCTTTTTTGTTTTATAATATATTTAGAAAGATAGGTGTTTATAATGCAAGATAAAATACTTAATATTTTAAAAAGTGAAGATAAAGCTTTTACTGCGTTTGAATTAAAGGATATATTAGGATTAGATACAACAGAAGAAATAGAAAATATGTTTAGTGTATTAAACAAGCTTGAAGGTGACTTATTCATATATCATACTAATAAAGACAAATATATGGCTTTTGAGTATAGTCATTTGAAGAAGGGTAAGATTTCTGTATCTGAAAAAGGTTTTGGATTTGTTCTTATGGAAGATGAAGATGATATTCACGTTGATAATAAGCATTTAAATGGTGCGGTAGATGGTGATTTAGTAATAGTTGAAATAATAAATAAAAATACTGGTGCTAAAAAAGAAGGAAGAGTGCTTAGAATTGCAAGCCGTAATTATGGACCATTAGTAGGTGAGTATTTATATAATGATGGAGCTCCTACTATTATTGTTAATGATAAAAAATTTAAACAAAAAGTAGTTCTTACAAAAGAAAGTACGAAAAATGTTGTAGATGGACATATAGTTGTTGCAAACGTATTAAAAGAACTTGATAGAAATACTGTTTTAGCAGAAATAACAAATATTATAGGTCATAAAAATGATGTTGGTGTTGATGTAGAAGCAATTGTTTATAAACATATGTTTTCTCCTAAGTTTTCTGACGAGGTGTTAGATGAATTAAAGGATATACCAGAAGAAGTTAAACCAGAAGATAAAATAGGTAGAAAAGATTTAACTAACGATGTTATTTTTACTATAGATGGCGACGATACGAAAGATATAGATGATGCTATATCAATTAAAAAATTAGAAAATGGCAATTATGAATTAGGAGTACATATTGCAGATGTATCATATTATGTTAAACCAGGAACTAAGCTTTATGATGAAGCTTATGAAAGAGGAACAAGTGTATATTTGGTAGATAGAGTAATACCAATGCTTCCACACAAGTTATCAAATGGTATATGCTCACTTAATCCTAAGGTTGAGCGTTTAGCACAAAGCTGTGTAATGGAAATTGATAATAAAGGCAACGTTGTTTCGCATGAAATTTTTGAAAGCGTTATTAAATCAAGAATTCAAATGACTTATAAAAAGGTTAATAAGTGGTTAGATGAAGGTGTTATAGAAGAAGGATATGAACCTTTTACCAATGATTTAACACTTATGAAAGAACTTGCTGATATATTAAGAAAAAATCGTGAAGTAAGAGGTGCAATTGATTTTGATACCGATGAAGCTAAAATAATTGCAGATGAAACAGGAAAACCAATAGATGTTATACTAAGAGAGCGTGCATCAGGAGAAAAAATGATAGAGGACTTTATGATAGTTGCAAATGAAACTGTTGCATCTCATGTATTTTATATGGAACTTCCTTTTGTGTATCGTGTGCATGGGACACCAAAAGAAGAAAAAATAAATGACTTTTTAGATTTTGTAAGTTCCTTAGGATATAAGATTACAGGAAAAGTAAATATTAAGTATCCATCTTCAATTCAACATATATTAGATCAATTAAAAGATAAAAAAGAATATAAAATTTTATCTACGTTAATGTTAAGAGCAATGCAAAAAGCAGTGTACCAACCAGATAATATAGGTCATTTTGGACTTGCTAGTAAAATATATACACATTTTACATCTCCAATTAGAAGATTTCCGGATACAACAGTACATCGCTTGCTTAGAACTTATTTGTATGAAAATGATCAATCAAAAAAAACAGTTGATTATTTTAAAGAATATTTACCAGTGTTAACGGAACATGCATCGATGAAAGAAAAAGATGCTATTGAGTGCGAAAGAGAAGTAGAAGATATGAAAATGGCTGAATATATGATGGATCATGTTGGAGAAGAATTTGCTGGTATGATAAGTGGAGTAACTTCATTTGGCTTGTTTGTTGAACTTCCTAACATGATAGAAGGTCTAGTTCACATAAGTGATATACCTGGAGATTATTATAATTATGATGAGAAAAGTATGTCATTAATAGGGCAAAAACATAAGAAAAGATATAAAATAGGTGATGAAATAACCGTAATATGTAAATCTGCTTCTAAAGAAGAATCATTTATTGACTTTGAAGTAAAAATAGAAAGTAGTGATGTTAATGAAGAAAAGAAAACTCAAAAAGAAAGTTAAGATAGTATTGTGTTTGTTTTTGTTTTTCATTATATTAGTAGCAGGATTATTAATATTTAATAAATATGAAAGTAATAACAAAAAAACAAAACCAAAAAAAGAGAATGTTACAACTAAAAAGGAAGAAATAATTAAAGAAGAAACAAACGAATTATCAATGGTTATGGTAGGTGATTGTCTAATTCATAGATTTGTTTATACTGATGCTTCTAATGGAGATGGTACATACTCGTTTGATAAGATGTTTACTGAAGTAGAGCCTTTAATAAAAGGATATGATTTAGCTTTTTATAATCAAGAAAGTAACATAGGTGGTAAATCACTTGGATTATCAGCTTATCCTAGGTTTAATTCTCCAGAAGAAATAGGAGATAGTATGGTTAATTTAGGTTTTAATTTAGTTAGTTTAGCTAATAATCATACGATGGATAAAGGTGAACAAGGAGTAATAAATTCGGTTAATTATTGGAAAACTAAGCCACGAGTTTATTATGCTGGACAAGCTTTATCGTTAGAAGATAGAGAAAACAATATTAAAGTTTTAGAAAAAAACGGGATTAAATATGCTTTCTTTGCATACACAACCGTAACAAATGGTCTTTTGCCCCCTGCGGGAAAGGAATATTTAACTAATATTTATTCTAAAGAAAAAGTGCAAAATGATATTAATAAGATAAAAGATAAAGTAGACTTAATTATTGTTTCAATGCACTGGGGTGAAGAGTATACCACTAATCCTAGTAGCAATCAAAAACAAGTTGCAAGAGAATTATCACAAATGGGTGTTAATCTTGTAATCGGGAATCACGCTCATAGCTTGCAACCGGTAGAAATGATAGATGATACTTTAGTTTTCTATGCCTTAGGTAATTTTATTGCGGCGCAAGATACACCTGACAAACAAACTGGTGCAATAGTAACGCTAAATATTAAAAAGGAAAATGATGGAAAAATTACCTTTAGTGATGTTAAAGCCGACCTTATTTATACTTATTTTAAAGGGAGTAAAAACTTCAAAGTTTATCCATATTCAAAACTAGATAATAGTCTTTTAAATAACAAAGATTCATACTATAATAAATATAAATCTGTATTAACTAGATACTCTGATATAGTAGAGGTGAATTAATGATAGAAATAAAAAACAAAAAAGCTAGTTTTGATTATTTTATAGAAGACACTTATGAATGCGGAATTGTTTTAACTGGTACTGAAATTAAATCGATAAGAAAAGGGAGTGCCAACCTTAAAGATAGCTATGCAAGAGTTAAAAATAATGAAGTGTTTCTTACTAATATGTTTATTTCTACTTATGAAGAGGGTAATCGTTTTAATCATGATGAAAGAAGAGAAAGAAAACTTCTTTTACATAAAAAAGAGATATATAAAATAAGGGATAAAGTTGAAAGAGAAGGTTATTCATTAGTGCCTGTTAAACTTTATTTAAAAGAAGGTAAAGCTAAAATATTACTTGGTGTAGCTAAAGGTAAAAAGCTATATGATAAAAGGCAATCTATAAAAGAAAAGGATATTAAAAGAGATTTAGAAAAAATAAAAGCACGATATTAATTCGTGTTTGTATGGCATAAGGAGAATAATTAAATGCAGAAGGTTGCTTCACAAACTCCCGTTATTTTAGGAGGACTATATTTATTAACACCAATATTAACATTTATAGCATTTGCTTTAGGTTATGACTACTTTAATTATTTTAGTGATTGGATATTTAGTTTGTTTTTACTTATAATATCAGTTTTTATAACGGTATTATTAGTTCGTAAAAAGGTTAAGCTAAATAAATTTAATAAAATAATCATATATGTATTACCTTTATTATCATTTGTTAATATTTTATTTTTTCTTATTAATAAGGCGGTTTTTTTTGAAATATTTTTAATGGGAACGGTTATAAGTAGTTTGACCTTGTTTTGTTTTAAAATTAAGAATTTTATTATCAAAATTATTACTGTGTTAGTATATCTACTTATTTCTATACCAATTTCTTTTTTGTGTTTATTAAACTTTATCTTTTTTGATTTTGAAAAAGATAAAGTTGTTGAAAGTGCTAATTCCCCTAATGGTAAATATATTGCTAAAATAATTGATGATGATCAAGGCGCTTTAGGTGGTAATACTTATGTTTATGTATATGATAAGGACTCTGATGTTAATTTATATTTATTTAAGTTGACACAGAACCCTGAAATAATATATGAAGGTAAATGGGGAGAATTTGAAAATATGAGTATTATGTGGAAGGATAAAAAAACATTATTAATAAATGAAAAAGAATATAAAGTAAAAACACGATATTAATCGTGCTTTTTATATTAATAAAAATTATTTTGTGACAATTATAGTTGTTGGTATACCGCGTGTTTTATGTCTCAAAGATGAATCAACTGGATCATTTATATAACAATAATTATCAGTACAATCACTTCTGTATTTTAATGCTTCTTTTTTTGGGAGAATCATAACCGTTGATGTTCCACCGTCTAAATTAGCTGCATTAACAGCACCATAATTACTCATTATCTCTGTTAAATCAACCATGTCAGCGCCTTTGGTTCTAGTTGAATTACTGTTTACTACTAGAAGTAGTATTATGCCATCGCTTCTTTGACCTATTGCGGTTCTAGCAGCATATCCCCAACCACCATTACCTTTCATGAATGACTTTTTACCATTAACGATTAAGAATGGTCCCCATGAAACTCCGTCACGTACGTTCATGCTTTTTGCTTTAGCAGCTGTTGCATTTTTTATTAAAACAAGTTTGTTATCATAAGTTAATCCAATTAGTCCTCCGGATTGTGCATCTGAAGAATATGTATTATCGGTTATTACTTTTCCGTTTGATATGGTAACACCAGTGGGTCTTCCTCCGGTTTGGTTACCTGGAGCATTTCCAAAACCTCCACCATTAGTAGCAAGTATTGCATTATTTTCCTCGGCTATTTTAGTAGCATATTGTCCGTATGTACCAACGCCTTTAGATACAGCTACTTTTACCTTAGAAGGATCATATATAGCAGCTAAATAAGACTTTTGACCATTAACCTCAAGTTCTAATATCTTATAATCAGCGTCTTTATCTCTTTTTAAAATTTGCTTTTCATATTCATTAGCATAATTTTCTTCTTCTTCCATTTTTATTAAATCGGTATTAGTTTCTTCATTAACTTCTATTGTATAATTATTAAGTATTACTTTATCAATCTCTTTGTCAGAATAAAACCATTTACAAAAATATTGATGACTCATAGTACTCATTGATGTTGAAATGAACCATGTTCTAAATTTATCATAAGGTCCATATAATAAAAATAAACCAAAAGAACAACCTAGCATATATATTATTAACATAGTAGTTAATATTACTTTTTTAATTTTTTGTTTTTTATTTGATTTATTCTTTTTCTTTTTTATTAAGAAAAAACCTGTTATTAAAAGATAAATAAATAAAGATAATAAGATATAAATAACATAGTTTATAGGTATTATTATTAATTCTGTTGAATGAGTAGATATTACTGTTAATACTAATAATATTGGTATTAATAGTAATGGTAAAACACGTAAGAAAAATTTCTTTTTATTTTTCTTTAATTTAGTTTTTTTTATTTCCTCAAAATTTAATACTTCTGTATTATCTGTATACTTCATTATATCACCCATGATAATTATACATAAAATGACATAATTTAACAATTAAAATTTATTAATTTGTGGTATAATAACTATGTTATTTTATTTATGGGGCTGTTACTGGTTTCGACGAAAACTTTAAGAGCTTAAGTGGCAAGTGGGTGGCGATCCTTATACGCAAACAAAAATAAATAACAAAACAAATAATTATGCTTTCGCAGCTTGCGCTGCCTAGTCTTTTTTAACAGAGAAAGCGCTTCTTTTTAAGTTTTACTCACGGACTTTTAAAGAGGCTCATTTTAGTGAGTTATATTATTCTTTTTGTTTAGGAAAGAGTAACGAATATTACTAAACTCGTTATTTGATGGGTGTGTTAACCATCTTTATCATTTAATTAAAATTAATTGTTAACTAAACTTGTAGAAGCTTAAGTAGCTTGGTTTTCGGACACGAGTTCGAATCTCGTCAGCTCCACCATTGGGAAATCTGTCCAGACTTTTAAAGTTTTGGATTTAATATAGAAAATATCAATTTCTAAAAGAAGTTGGTATTTTTTGTTGATTAAGTTAAAGAAAGGACAGGTTTAAATGATTAATATTGTAAAGAAAGAATTAGAGTTTTCTGATGATGCTATTGATATGTTAGAAGATAAAGTATCCAAACTACAAGAGACATTAAATTATTTTAAAGAACTATGGAAAAAATTTATACAATTCCTACAAGATAAGTTTTTCTCTACTGATAAATATGATGAAATTATTGAAGAATTACATAATGAAAAGGTAATTGATGACAATGATTTAGATATTATTCAAAATGAATATAGCAGTTATAAAAGAAAAGCAGATGATTTAGAAAAATAAAAAAAGTGCTGAATTATTTGCAAAAATCACGATTTTGTGGTAGTATATATAGCAATTCAAAAAGGGGCGTTTTGGATGATTACAAAATTACAAGAAATGAAATGGAATTTGCATAATTATAAATCAAGACAATTATTATTATGGGGATTAAAAAATGGTCATATTGCACCATATGATGATGAGTTAATAGAAAAATTAAGAAACATTTATGATGGTGGTATACCTGCATCAATATTATTATTATCTAATGGTATGTCAAATGGTCATTGTTATGATAGAGCATTGCTTATGTCTAGGGCATTTTTAGATGATGAAGATGATGTCCAATTAGTTTATGCAACTATTGATAGTTTAAAACTAAATCCACAATTTGCTGACAAAGATGATCCATTATTTGCAGACCATTGTATTGTAGAAAGAATTACGAAAGATGGGCAACATCTTATTTATGATACTTCATCTGGATTTGTTTATGATAAGAAATTATATTGGCTAATGGAACATCCAAAAATAAGAAAAATAAATAAAAAAAGTTCTATAATTGAATTTGTTAAATCTGATGAATATTATCATCCTGAAGATATTGAAAGAGATAAATATGCTTCTCCATTAATATTACCAATGATTGAAATGACTTATGGGAGACCAACAGAAATGTATTCTCATCTAGGTATAGAATTATTACAAAGAGAAATAGAACATTTTAAAAAAGTAATTAATTATGATGATGTATGTAAGGAAATAGATGATGATATGAAAAGATTGGGGTTGAGAAGATAATATGTTTGATAATATTAAAAAAAGTTTATATTTTAGCAAAATGCAATTACTATTAGATAAAGGTATTGCTGATAAAAAAATTATTCCATTTGATGATGAATTCTATGAAAAATTAAATCATACTTATATTAGTGGATTGCCAGTATCTATTCATATTAAATATTTAAAACCAATAGTTGGCCCAGGTAAATGTTATGATAGAAGCTTATATATGTTTTTTTGTTTTGATGATGCAATCCTAGTTCGTGGAGATAATAAGGATTTAGAATTAAGATATGGAAAAGATAATTCAGGTCATGGTTGGATAGAAATGGATAATTATGTATATGATCCATCGTTAATGATGAGGTTTGATAAAGATTTATATTATGAAATATATAAGCCAACAAAAGTATCTAAATGCACTAAAGAAGAATATTGTTCTACAAGAGAATGTCAAGAACTTTATAGTGATATTGAAAATACAACTATTGATGATTTTAAACTATATGGCAAGAAAAGAATAGAATTATCTGTGACAATGCCTTTAATTATGGGAATAGCACAAAATTCAGGTAATCAAGAATTTATTGATGAATTAAATGATTTTATAGCATTAATTCAATACGATGAAGAAGAAGTTTATAATGAATTAAATGAAGCAATGCAAAAGACAATAAGTTCATTGCATAGTGCAAAATAAAATATTTAATTTGACTAATTATTAATAAAAAAATATAATAATTCAATGAAATGAGGAGATTTTATGTCAAAAGAACAAAATGTAATAAATTATTATGTTATATGTAATAGATTAAAGAATGTTATTAGAACAGGTTGGAAAAATTGGAATGTTCAAAGAGAAAGAATTGAAAGTGTTGCAGAACATATTTTTGGAGTTCAAATGCTTGCTATCGCTATGAAATCTGAGTATCAGTATGATGTTGATATTATGAAAGTAATATTTATGTTGGCTGTTCATGAACTTGGTGAAACTGTTATTGGAGATTTAACACAATTTCAAATATCAAAAGACGAAAAAGAAAAATTAGAGCATGAGGCAGTTCACAAAATTTTAGGTGGTTTATTAGACGGTAATCAAATTGAACAATTATTTTTAGAATTTGATTCACATAATACAAAAGAATCAATGTTTGCTTACCAATGTGATAAATTAGAATGCGATTTACAAAGTAAATTATATGATGAAGAAGGCTGTGTTGATTTAGAAAAACAAGATGGTAATGATACAATGAAAAATAAAAGAGTTCAAGAATTATTAAAAACAGGTGCATCTTGGTCAACAATGTGGTTACAATTTGGTCAACAAGTTTATCCATATGATGATAATTTTAGAGCAGTTTCAAATTATGCAATAAATAATGAAATTGGTGAAGTTAAAAAGAAACACTTATAATTAATATTTAATAATATAAACATTGATAAAAAAGATTAGAAAGTAACATAAAATTATTGCTACTTTCTATTTTATTTGGTAGAATGATATTAGAAATTGATACAAAACTATAAGTTTCTAATTTGTTAGTAAAAGTTTGAAATAACTTAACCACTCGCACCAGATTGATAGGGAACTCGAACTTTTAATAGTTCGAGTTTTATAATGTAAAAAAGAAAGTTAAATTTAACTTTCGTTACAATAAAAATACCATTCTGGTAACACACTTACATAATGATACAACCATTATGCGCATGAATTTGCATTTTAAAAACTATTTTAATGTTCGTTGTTTACTTAAAACTTTATCATAATAATAACTGCATTCTGCATGTGCCATATCTATTAATATGAATTCTTTTCCATCGTATAGAAAATCTACAGACCATTTTCCTTTTAAGTCAGCATTAGGTAATTTATATTCAGCTTCTTTCTTTAAAAATGGGTATAAATTATTAAAGTCACATTCTATTTCATGAGTTGTATTGGCAAATGTAATTAAATCTTGATTATTGTGTAAGTTATCTAACATTGTATCCTTTTCCCAATAATTAAAAATTCCCAAAATTCTATTCGTATCAAAATCATAGAATACCCTAAATTCAGTGTTTAGTGGCATTCCATTATAGATTCTATTTCGTTGATAATTTGTTTTAATATATTCTCTTAATACTAATTCAATACTTTGTTGCCATTCTAGTTTAAAGTACATGTCATCAAACATTATCATTAATTTTTGGTATAATTCATTAATTTCATTGATATGACACGAATCAAAATTAAACTTATTACTTGAATTTCCTAATCTAATAAACATTTCATTGCTTAAATCTAATTTTCCACTTTGTTTGGCGATAATTCTAATTCTTTCCAATAAATCCTTTTCGCATAAATTATTCCATTTTCCTGTTTTAATTAAATTAGTTTCTGCATCTGTAAAATTTGTTATAATTGTATTAGGCGTTTTAAACCCAATATTGGCAGTTCTTGGGTACCAAAAAGATAAATCATTTTCAGGATTAATAGAATGGTCAAATCCTGCAATTTCAATTTCTTGTTGAATTGGGCTTAAATATTTAATAAACTTTCCATTTTTATAAATCATTTTAGGAAGTTTCTTTAATTGAAATCCGTTTTTTATATAATCAATTTTATCAATTAATTCACTTTTTAACTCTGATTGAAAATATACAACTTTATCATATATAACAACAAATCCTAAAACTTTTACAAAATAATCAATAACACTTGAATCACTCCAAAAAAATTGGTTTTGCTTATAAATTTCAAAAGCATTTTTGTTGTCTGTTGATTTATCGATTAAATTATATAAATAAGAGATTAAATCATTATTTTCTAATTCGATAACTTCATTTTCGTTAATAATTCCAGATTTAATCATAAAATTGCCCTCCCTTGTTAGGAACAATATTATAGCACAAAAATTGTAAAATTTTTTATATATTTTACTAAAAATGTAGTATAATTTAACTAGTTAGTAGTTATTACTACCTATAAATTATGTCTAGCGGTTGTTATACTTCCAACAAAAGGGCACCGTAGAAGAATCTGTTCGAACTATTCGAACTTTATTATAAATTAAAAGAACTTTTAACAAGTTCTTTTTTATCTGTTACAATAATTACAATTATCGTGTCCTCTATTATTATTTCCGAAGCCAAAGAATAAGAAAAAAATTATAAATACTATTACTATAATCCATATCCAGCTATAACCTGAACCACCATTATCATTATTACCATAAACTGAATAAACATATCCTCCAGGATACCCAGGATAATACATATGATACACCCCTTTCTAATATATTATATTTTAATAAAAGTAAAATAAATATATTAATTGTCTTATAAAATTGAGTATATTTTGTCTTTTTTATATTTTAAATAAATATAATTAACTGGTGATAATATGATAAAATTTGTAAAAATGCAGGGAACAGGTAATAATTATATTTATATAGACTTATTTAATAATGACATTAAAAATGTTGATTTAAATGAACTAGCGATAAAAATAAGTGACGTTAATTTTGGAATAGGGTCAGATGGACTTATTTTAATTGCTCCTTCTTCTAAAGCTGATGCTAAGATGATAATGTATAATAAAGATGGAAGTGAAGGGATGATGTGTGGTAATGGAATAAGATGTGTAGCTAGGTATTTATATGAGAATATAGATAAAAAAAATAAATTATTAATAGAAACTAAATCAGGTATAAAAAAAGTTTATATAAAAAAAGATTGCGATTCATTTATGGTAAAAGTTGATATGGGAAAACCTGTGTTAAAAGCATCAAAAATTCCGGTTTTATTAAATGAAAATAAAATAATAAATGAAAAGTATAACTTTAATGGAACTATTTTAAATATTAACTGTGTATCAATGGGAAATCCTCATACCGTTATTTTTGTTAAAGATGTTGATAATGTTAATGTTTTGAAGTTGGGAAAATTAGTTCAAGAAAATAAAATTTTTCCAACTAAGTGTAATGTTGAATTTGTAGAAATTATAAGTGAAACCCATATTAAGATGAGGGTTTTAGAAATTGGAAGTGGAGAGACTATGTCTTGTGGGACTGGAGCTTGTGCAAGCGTTGTCGCAGGAGTTTTAAATGGTTATTTAAAAAGAAGTAGAGAAATAAAAGTGGATGTATTAGGTGGAGAATTATTTATAAATTATAAAAATAATGTTTATTTAAAAGGAAATGCAT
>CAMFOH010000006.1 GCA_945969495.1 uncultured Mollicutes bacterium | reverse complement strand
GGATAAAAGAAAGAATAAAATATTAATAGGATGTTTAGCACTACTTTTAGTAATGACTGTTGGATATGCTTTATTTTCAGAGACAATAACAATAAATGGAACGGCAACAGCACAAGGTGATTTTTCTATTACACCAACATGTCAGCCAGGAATACCTTCGAATTTAGCAGAAGGAGATAATACTAAAGCAATTATTAGTTATTATGAATCAGATATTCAAGAAAATGGATATTACAATGATTCATGCACGGTAAGTGGAGATACCGTGAATTTTAAATCTGACTTTAAATGGCCGGGAGCAAGAAGGTATTTTACAATTAAGGTAAAGAATACAGGAAGTGTTACAGCAATTTTTAGAGAAGTTGGTGATACAGATATTGAATTATGTAATGATACTAATGGAAATGATATTTTTGATGCGGATGAATGTTCTACTGAAAAACATTCTATTACATTAGATGATAGAATATTACATTATAAAGTTCCCAATATTGACTCAATTATGGGAAGTGAGGATAAAAAAGGAAATTTGTTTTTAAGTAATAAAGATTTTTCTGGGATAGATGATAATGGAGTATACTTAAAATTGGAACCTGGAGAATCAGCATATCTTTTTGCGTCACTTGGAACTAGTTCTGAAGTCGGTACAGATAATGGTGGAAAAATGAATCTTAGAGCTAGTTATTCTACAAAATTAATATTTAATCAACTAAATAAAAAGTAGTGATAAATCTGAAGTTGTCAATAAAAAGTAGACAATTAAAAAGTATTATTGAAACCCTAGTTGAGTTCTATATTCAATTGTGGTTTTATAATTTAGTGCATAACTTGGTCTTAAATAATTATGATCATATATTATCGCATTTATATAGTCTTCAACAGTATCATAATCTTCTTGATTAAAATCAATATATATTTCTTTCTTTAACCATCCATTTTTAGATTCAATTATAGGATTATCTGTTGGAGTTCCTATTCTCGACATGGACCTAGTTATGTTATAATTTTTATGTGCATTATTAAATGCCACTGAGGAATATATTGCGCCTTGATCTGAGTGAAAAATAGTTTCTTGGCTTTTATATCCTCTTTTTATTTTACTTTTTAACATATCCTCTAAAGCTAATCTATGGTTAGTTATACTAACTCCATGATAAAAAGGTTTAACATCTGAACCTATTATTGAATCATCAAATGCATCAACATAATATGTCCAATCATATCTTTGCTTTTTAAACCAAATCATTGTTGTATCTGATGTTATTTTCTCTAATGGTCTCGTAGTATTCCAATTATTATTAATAAGATTAGGATATTTAATTGATTCTTCACCAGGTTTCTTATAAATTGAATAGTGCCTAGCTTTACTTCTTATTTTTAATATTTTGCAAACTTTATGAACTAAATTATCAGATACAACCCAACCGGTTTCTTTACGAATAAGGTAATTTATTCTATGATAACCATAACTTGGTTTTCTTTTATGAATATCCCTAATTAATGGTTCTAAATCTCTACGGTTTATTTCATATTTATTTAATATTTCCTTGTTTTTTTAACCATTTATAATAACCACTTCTAGATATATTCATTACTTCACATAATGATTTAACCGAATAATCTTTACTTAATATTTCTACGATTTCAAATTCTTTTTGTTTTATTTTTTGAACACTACAACTGAACCATCTCCTTTCACTAGGTATCCTTTTTTTAATCTTTCATTCTCAATTCTTAATTTCATGTTTTCATATTGAAGTTTTTCCATTTCAGATAAATTCTTTTTACTTGAATATTTACTTAATGGATTACCTGGTTTCTTTTTGTTTTTTAAACCTTCTATTCCTTTATTTCTATATGAAGAAACCCAATTAAACATTTGCGCTCTAGAAATACCAAATTTTTTTGCACATTTATCCATACCAATTTCATTTTCTATATGATATAAGACTATCTTTTCTTTTTCCTCTGGTGACCAGTATTTATTTGTACCGCCTTTTGGTCTACCACTTGGCATATAATCATCTCCTTTATTTTATTATAACAAAAAATGTAGACACTTTTTTTATGTCTACATTTATCTTACAACTTCACGTTAAATAAAAATTTTACGTTTTTTTTGTTTTACACAAGGCAAAAAAAATATTGATTCATTGTGGGGTATATGATATTATAAACATGTAAAATAAAGAAAGTAGAGGTAAGAATTGTGGATAAAAGAAAGAATAAAATATTAATAGGATGTTTAGCACTACTTTTAGTAATGACTGTTGGATATGCTTTATTTTCAGAGACAATAACAATAAATGGAACGGCAACTGCAAAAGGTGATTTTAACATAGAATACACTTGTGAAGTATATGATACTATTAATAGAGTAGAAACAGGAGAATGTGTTATAGAAGGGAATACTATAACAACAACAAGTATGCTTACGAAGCCAACTGATGGGGTAACATTTAGAATTAAAGTGATAAATAAGGGAAGTATTCCAGTTATATTAAAAACTTTTAATTCTTCAAATAATTATAATCAGGATGGTTCAGCACCAGGTGATGAGATGTATTTCGATCCAGCAACGGCATTAGGAGCATATAGTGATGTTTTTATTGATGGAGATTTAGGTTCTTCAGTAGCTGGTGATAGTGCGATAGAAGCTCAAAAATTTATTGTTCCAGAATTTGGAAAGTCAAATCCTCAAAAATATATGGATATAACGATTACTCATTTATGGGGTGACACATCTAATCTAGGTATAGCACAACCAGTACCACCTAAAGAAGGATTTAAAATGACTTATACTGTTACTTTAGGCTTTGAACAAGTAACAGCCCAGTAAGAACCAAATAAATGGTTCTTTTTTTTATAAGTGGCATTTTATTAAAAAACATGCTATAATTATATAGCTTAATTAAAAGAAAGGAGGAAATTATGAGTAAAATTAAGATTTTTAGTCTTGGTGGCCTTAATGAAGAAGGAAAAAATATGTATGTTGTTAAGGTTGATTCAGATATTTTTATTTTTGATGCGGGTTTAAAATATGCTAGTGATAAACTTCTTGGTGTTGATTATGTTATTCCTAATTTTGATTATATAAAAGAAAACATAAAAAATATAAAAGGTTTATTTATCACTCATGGTCATGAAAAGAACATGGGAGCAGTATGTGATATTGTTTCTGAGGTTCCAACTTTAAAGGTTTATGCAACTAAATTTACAGCAAACTTATTAAGAAAGGAATTAGATGATTCTAATATAACATTTAAAAATTTAGTAGTAATTGATCCACATAAAAAAATTAACTTTGGAAAGAATAGTATTTTCCCAGTAAGATTAACACATTCAGTTCCTGATAATGTTGGTTATGCTTTAAATACACCGGATGGTACGATTTTTTATACTGGTAATTATGTTTTTGATGCTACTATGTTAGGCCCTTATAAAGCTGATATAGGAAAACTAGCATACATTGGTAAACAAGGAGTTTTATGTTTGATGGGAGAGTCTATGTATGCTGATAAAATAGGTTATACTTCTCCTAAAAATAGAATTGATAAACTTATTAAAGATACCCTTAATAAAACTGAAGATAGAATTATTATAAATGTTTTTACTGCACATGTTTCTAGAATAGAAGAACTATTTAACGAAATATCTAAAACAACTAGAAGAGTTGTTGTTATGGGACATAAGCTTCAAGGAATAATAAATAATATTTTGGACAATAATTATGTTAATTTTGATCGTGAAAGAATTGGAGATCTTAGTAATATAAATGATAAAGATGCTATAATTTTGATATCTAACGAAAGAGAAAAACCATTTATGAATTTAAATAGAATAATAAATGGTTATGATAAATACGTTAAGATTAAACCAACTGATACAGTATTTTTTATGGAACCAATAAATGATTATAATGAAAAATTAGCTATAAAAGTAGTTGACGATATTTCAAAAATTGGTGCATCAGTTGTTACTATGTCTAGAAAAGATAACCTTTTGCATCATGCTTCTAGTGAAGATATCATGTTAATGCTTGATTTAATGAATCCTAAGTATTATATGCCAGTTATTGGTGAGTATCGTCATATGGTTGCAAATGCAAAATGTGCAAGTCATGTTGGAATGAAAAAAGAAAATATATTACTAAAACAAAATGGTGATGTTGTTACATTTGTTAATGGTGAATTAAAAGACGTATTTGAAAAAGTAAAAGTTGACGATGTTTTAATCGATGGAAATTCATCTCAAGATATTGGTGAGTTAGTGTTAAAAGATAGGGAATTATTATCTGATAATGGTATCGTAATAATATGTTCTACTTTAGATAAAAAGACAAAAGAAATTTTAGCTATGCCAGAGGTTTTAACAAGAGGATTTATATACGTTAAAGAAAACTCTGAATTGATTGAAGAAATTAAAAGAATATCTCTTGAGGTTATTGAGGAAAATAAAACGGATAATTACGTTGAATATAATAAAATTAAAAATGGAATAAGAGAAAGATAAAGTAAATATTTATATGATCAAACAGAATGTAAACCAATGATAATTACCGTAATACAGGAAGTATAACATGTTTTATACTTCTTTTTAATTATTTGACATTATTTAATAAAATTGATATCATTTAATTGTATATTAGGAGGGTTTATGATGAAAGACTATAGTAACATTGACATATATGATATGCTTGGCATATCTAAGGATAGTTCTTTTGAGACAATAGAATTTAGAATGAAAAAGTTTGAAGAATTAGTAAAAAGAAATCCAACTGAAGAATCATTAAGAATTTTTTCTAAGATAGAAGATAAATACCAAAAATTACTTCGTGAAGAAAAATTAAAAAAAGATGACGTGTATAGTGATAATACTTTTATGAATATGGTTAATGAAAATCATGCTAAAAGAAGTGAAACGTATAGATTACAACCATCTGATAATAAACCAAAACAAGCAAAATCAGTTAAGATTAAATCCAAGATAATAAAAGTTATCGCAGGTGTTATGGTTGGTGTATGTGCAATTGGATTAATAAAAGCGGGAGCAAATAACTTAAAGAAAACTGATAATGAGAATAACGTATGTGTAGAGTATACCGTACAACTAGGTGATACTAAAGAAAGATTAAGCGGACTATTTAAAGAGTATGGTGTTTCCTATTTAGAAGTGTCTGGTGCATATAGAGATGCTGATTATATTTATGAGGGTGATGTAGTAATAGGAAGAACCACTAAGGCTATTGCAGATGATTTGGTTGCTAAAGGATTAGCTAGAATAATTTCGATTGATGAAGCGGTTGAACTTTTAGGGGAAAATAATTCTTTAATTGGAGAATTTAGAGCATATGCAAATGGAAATAGTGATATGGTTTTCTTTGTTCCAGAACAAAAGACCATGGCATAAAGTAGGTAAAATCCTACTTTTTTTAATTTTTTTGTAATATTTTTGTATTTTATGCTATAATGACTAAGTGTAAAAAAAGAAGGTGTAATTTATGGAAATAAGAAACGTTGCTATTATTGCTCACGTTGACCATGGTAAGACAACGCTTGTAAATCAACTTTTAGAGCAATCTGATACGTTAAGAGATAACCAACAAATAATGGATAGAGCAATGGATTCTAATGATATTGAAAGAGAAAGAGGAATAACAATTCTAGCTAAAACAACGGCTATCAATTATAAAAATTATAGAATTAATATATTAGATACTCCAGGTCATGCTGATTTTGGTGGAGAAGTAGAAAGAATAATGCACATGGTTGATGGTGTTCTTTTAGTTGTTGATGCTTATGAAGGTACTATGCCACAAACAAGGTTTGTTTTAAAAAAAGCTTTGGAAGCTGGTGTTAAACCAATCGTTGCAATAAATAAAGTTGATAAACCATCTACTAGGATTCCTGAGGTTTTAGATGAAGTTTTAGAATTATTTATTGAACTTGGAGCAAATGATGAACAGTTAGATTTCCCTGTTGTTTATGTATCTGCTTTACAAGGAACTTCTAGTCTTAGTGCTGATTTAAATACCCAAGAACATACAATGGATCCAGTGTTAGATATGATTATCAATAATATACCAGGACCATCAAGAGATGAAGATGGTGGATTTCAATTTCAACCTGCATTACTAGATTACAATGACTATGTTGGAAGAATTGGTATTGGTCGTGTTACTCGTGGTAAGGTAAAGGTAAACGAAACTGTATCTTGCATGCGTTTAGATGGAAGTATAAAGCAATTTAGAATACAAAAACTATATGGTTTTCTTGGACTTAAAAGAATAGAAATTGAAGAAGCTCATGCAGGAGAAATAGTTGCTATTGCAGGTCTTCCTGATATATCAGTTGGAGAAACTATTTGTACAGTTGGTAAAGAAGAAGCTCTTCCTATACTTAGAATTGATGAACCAACTCTTCAAATGACTTTTGGTGTTAATAATTCACCATTTGCAGGTCGTGAAGGTAAATTTGTAACCGCAAGAAAATTAGAAGAAAGATTAATGAAAGAAACTCAAAGGGATGTATCATTAAGAGTTAGAGCAAATGATACTGAAAGCTGGATAGTATCTGGTCGTGGAGAATTACATCTTTCGATTCTTATCGAAAACATGAGAAGGGAAGGATATGAACTTCAAGTATCGAAACCAGAAGTTATTGTTAAAGAAATTGATGGTGTCAAATGTGAACCTTATGAAGATTTACAGTTAGAGGTTCCAGAAGAAAACGTCGGTTCTGTAATCGAAGCATTAGGTACTCGTGGTGGAATAATGGAAAACATGCATAATGTAGAAAATCAAGTTAGACTTAATTACACGATACCTTCTCGTGGTCTTATTGGTTTTATGACTGATTTTATGACGATGACTAAAGGATATGGAATAATAAATCATACTTTTAAAGAATATATGCCTCAAGCAGATGCTGTAGTAGGAGAAAGAAAATTAGGGGTTTTAGTTTCAATGGAAAATGGTAAAGCATCAGCCTATGGTCTTGGACAATTAGAAGATCGCGGTATCATGTTTATTGAACCAGGCTGTGAAGTATACGAAGGAATGATTGTTGGTGAAAATAATCGTGAAAATGATTTGGCGGTTAACGTTGTAAAACAAAAACAACAAACAAATACTAGAAGTGCTGGAAAGGATCATACCGTGGTGTTAAAAAGACCTCGTAAATTATCTTTAGAAGTTTGTTTAGATTATATAAATTCTGATGAATTAGTTGAAGTTACTCCGTTAAACTTTAGAATGAGAAAAAAAATATTGAACACAGAAGAAAGAAAAAAATTTGACGCAAGATATAAGGCATAATAAAAAACTCTATTAATAGAGTTTTTTAATTGTTTTTAAAATTATCTAAGATAAGAGCTTTACCATCATAAACACTTTTGTTAAAGCTATCAAATACTTCATCATCTATATATATTTTCTTATCTTCGTATATTTGCTTTCTTAGGTTTGGTATTTGCCTTGATATTATTTTATTTAAACACCACTGTTTAAATTTATTATCTTGCATTAAGTAACACGCAATATCATCATCACTAATGCTATAATTAATTTCAGGATAAATTTTAAATAATAATTTTTCATTATTTATTTCTAAAATACCATTATCAAATAGTGGACAAATTCTTATTTGTTTTGGATTTTTTATTACTTTAAAATTTCTAGGAAATCTATCTTGATTTTGTGTTAGCATATCCACTATTAATGTCTTCCTTACGAATGAATCTTGATCTATATAAGATGCATCTTTTAATAATTCATCTATTTTTATATGGTATTTTCCATTTAAATTATAGTAATCAAATAAGTATTCATTAATTCCTAAAAAACTAGGACTAATAAGATACTTTTCGCTTTCAAATAAACAGACATCATAATTTGCACATGGAATATCAAGCCATTTACATAAGTATTTAAATAATAATTCATTTTGGATTTCATCATCAGTAACGTCCTTAAGAAGAATTCTGCTACCATTACTTAAAATTATCCAAAATTTATCATTGTGTCCATTTTCTTTTAAATTTGATATTATATAAGGCTCATTATCAAGTATTAAAAATCCATCATTATTTCTTTTAATAGTATTAGGAATCTTATTTTTAGAAGATTTATTAATTTTATAATTATTTAAAAACTCTTGTTTTTTATTTATATATACTTCTTTAATATTATTGTCATATAATTGGTTTTCTTTTAGTATTTTAATAATGGTATCCATCTTAATTTCCTTTCTTTGGGAAATTATTTTAACACATATGTTTTATTTTTACAATTTTTATTTTCATGGTTTGCTTGTTTAAAGTTTTAAATTATATTATAATTAAAAAGATAGAGGGTGTATGTTTATGAAAAAATATAAAGTTATGGATGGTAATGAAGCTTGTAGTTATGTTTCATATTTATTTAGTGAACTTGCAGGAATATATCCAATAACACCAGCATCTACCATGGCTGAAAAAGTAGATGAGTTATCTAGTAAGGGTTTTAATAATTTGTATGGTAGTCCGCTTAAAGTTGTTGAAATGCAAAGTGAAGCTGGTGCTATAGGATTAGTTCATGGTGCTTTACAAGCTGGAACGCTTGCAACTACTTACACAGCTTCTCAAGGACTACTTTTAATGATACCAAATATGTATAAAATAGCAGGAGAATGTCTTCCTTGCGTTATAAACGTTGCAGCAAGAAGTATAGCAACTCATGCCTTAAGTATCATGGGAGATCACCAAGATATTTATGCGGTAAGAACAACGGGATTTGCCATGCTTGCTTCATCAAATGTACAAGACGTAATGAATTTAAGTGCTGTAGCATATCTTTCAACGTTGAGGGGAAAAGTTCCGTTCGTTAATTTTTTTGATGGTTTTAGAACGAGTCATGAACTTAAAAAAATAGAAGTTTTAGATGGTGCAGACTTAAAGTATTTAATAGATCGTAAAGCATTAAATGATTTTAAAAATGGTAGTATGTTATCCAAAAAGGTAATTAGAGGAACTACCGAAAACGATGATATATATTTTCAAAACACGGAAGCAAGAAATCTTTTATATGAAGAAATTCCTGACGTTGTTAACGATTATATGAGTAAAATAAATGCATTAACCGGTAAAGATTATAAACCTTTTAATTATTATGGTAGTAATAACGCAAGTAAAGTAATAGTTGCAATGGGATCAGTTTGTGATACCATAAAAGAAGTAATTGATAATGAAGATGATAATTTAGGTTTAGTTGAGGTTCATTTATATAGGCCTTTTAGTAAAAAATATTTTCTTGATGTTATTCCAAAAACAGTTCGTAATATAGCTGTTTTAGATCGCACTAAAGAAGCTTTAGCAGGTGGTGAGCCTCTTTATTTGGATGTTTGTGAAGCTTTTTCTAATCAAGTTATTTCACCTAAAATAATAGGAGGAAGATATGGTTTATCTGGTAAAAATACTACTCCTTCAATGATAAAAGCAGTTTATGATTTTTTGGATGATGAAAATAATTATTCGGGATTTACTGTTGGTATAACTGATGATTTAACTAACAAAAGTATTGAAATTCCAGATTATAATATTAAAAAACATGGTACTAGATCAATTTTAGTTTATGGATATGGTTCTGATGGAATGGTTAGTGCATCAAAAGATCTTATAACAATATTAGGTAATTTTACTGATGCTAATGTTCAAGGATACTTCGAGTATGATTCTAAAAAGTCTGGTGGTGTAACAAAATCACACCTTAGGGTGTCAAAAAATGAAATAAATAGTCCATATTACGTTGATAAAGCAAATATCTTAGTGGTAACTAAGGATTCTTATATGCTTAGATATGACATAATAAGTAAGTTAAAGAAAAATGGTACGTTTATCTTAGTTACTTCAATGGATAAGGAAAAATTACTTAAGTTCTTGCCTAAAAACGTTATTAGTTACATAGCTAATAATAACATTAAGTTTTATACTATAGATGCGTTTAAAATAGCAAGGGATAATAATATAAGTAATAAAGTTTCAACCATTATTGAAACAGCTATATTTAAAGTTGGTAACCTTGTTAATTATGAACAGATTAAACATAAGATCAAAGACCAAGTAAAAAAACGTTTCTTAAAAAAAGGAGAAGAAATCGTTAACGCAAATTTAAATGCAATCGACATGGTAGATAATTTTTTAAATGAAATTTATCTTGATACTGATTCTTTATATGGTTTGGATGAACATGAAAATTTAAAACCAAGTGATAATAAGGTATTTAATTATGTGTCAAAATTGGAAGGAAATAGTCTTACCGTAAAGGATTTTGAAATGCATAAGGATGGCTCTTTTGAACCATCAACTACTAAGTATGAAAAGCGTGATATAGCAGAAAAATTACCATGTTGGTTAAAAGAAAACTGTATCGAGTGTAATCAGTGCTCTTTAGCTTGCCCTCATGCGGTAATAAGACCTTTTGCTTTAACAAAAGAAGAGTTAGAAAAATATGGTTTAGAAGAAAAAGCTATACCTTATAAAGGTAAAGAAGACTTATATTTTTACATGGCTGTATCTGATAAGGATTGTACTGGCTGCGGAGTTTGCGCAATGGTATGTCCTTCAAAACAAAAAGCTATTGAAATGAAAGAGGCAAAAGAAATAGAAAGAAAAGATCCAACTAAATTATTTGAAGATGAAGATAAACTTGATAAAAATTTACTTTCTAAAACTACAATAAAAGGTTCCCAATTTAAAAAACCATTATTTGAATTTTCTGGTGCATGTGCTGGATGTGGTCAAACTCCATACGTAAAATTATTAACTCAACTTTTTGGAGAAAGTTTGGTTATTGCAAATGCAACGGGATGTTCTTCAATATATGGTGCATCACATCCTTCTATGCCATATGGTATTTCTTGGGCAAATTCTTTATTTGAAGATAATGCTGAGTTTGGTTTAGGAATTAAGATGGCTGACGATCTTGCTAAAGATAGAATAAAACAAATTTTATTAAATAGTGATTTATCTGAAGAAAATAAGAATTTGGCTGATAAATGGCTAGAAGATCCTTCTAATTATGAAGCTTCTTTAAATCTAATGAATAATTTTGATTATTCTGAGGCAATGCAACTTGAAAGAATTAAGGGTTACATAATGCCTAAGACAGTTTGGATAGTAGGTGGAGATGGCTGGGCATATGACATTGGTTATGGAGGACTAGATCACGTTTTAGCAAGTGGTAAAAATGTAAATATCTTAGTTTTAGATACGGAAGTTTACTCAAATACTGGAGGTCAAACTTCTAAATCAACTAGAAATGGAGCAGTAGCTAAATTTTCATCAAATGGTAAGGTAGGTAAAAAGAAAGATTTAGCTAGAATTTTTATGTCATATGAAGACGTTTATGTAGCACAAATAAGTTTAGGTGGTAACATGCAGCAGGCAATAAACGCTTTAAACGAAGCTGCAAGTTATGATGGTCCATCAATTGTAATAGCTTATGCACCATGCATTACTCATGGTATAAAATCAGGCATGCAAAATAGTATTAATGAAGAAAAATTAGCAGTTCAAAGTGGATATTTCCCTATCTTTAGATATAATCCGGTTGATGAAACTTTAAAGTTAGATTATAAAAATCCTGATTTTGATAAATATGATGAATTACTTAAAAATGAGAATAGGTATCAAATGCTAAAGATTGTTAATAAAGAAAAAGCAGAAGAAATGTTAGAACAAAATAAGGGAAATGCAATAAAAAGATTTGAATTTTATAAAAACATGTCTGATAAATAAAAACATTAGACATGTTTTTTTTACATCTTTTTTTAAAGTTTTACACAAGGCAAAAAAATATTGATTCATTGTGGGGTATATGATATTATAAACATGTAAAATAAAGAAAGTAGAGGTAAGAATTGTGGATAAAAGAAAGAATAAAATATTAATAGGATGTTTATCATTACTCTTGGTAATGGCTGTTGGATATGCACTATTTAGTGAAACAATAACAATAAACGGAACAGCAACTGCAAAAGGTGATTTTGATATATCATTTACGTGTGATATGGTAACTAAAGATAATGCTACAACCGATGAAATTAATAATATATATTATACAAAAGGAGGGTCTGGTAATTGTTCTATAGATGGTCAAACGATAACCACAACTAGTACTTTTACAAAACCAACAGATGAAGTTTTTTTTAAAGTGACTTTAACAAACACAGGAAGCATCCCGGTAGTATTAAAAACAGTAGATTCTGATAATAATTTTTCATCAATGGATGGTTCTGTAGCGGGAGATGAAATTTATATAAATATGACTTATGCTTTGGCAGCTTATTATTGGTTCATTGATGAAGAATTATCAGGAGATAATACTGTTGAACAAGCAAAGATTACATTGGAATCAGGAGAAAGTACAACTTTTTACATAATTATTTCATGGCTTGATTCAAGAGATGCAGGATTAGATACGCAGCCAGTATTACCAGAGGATGGCGCAACAATAAATTATAATGTAACATTAGGCTTTGAACAAATAACTAATTAGTAATGTAAAGGAAGTTATATAAACTTTCTTTTTTTTCTTAATAGATGTTATAATTAAATGGGTGATAATAATGAGTTTAATGCCAATTAAAATAGATGATATATATGAAAGTGAAGTATTATTTTTAGAAAATGAAGGAGCAGGTGTTTGCAAAGTAAAAGGAATTACTGTATTTGTTCCAAAAACTTTAGTAGGTGAAAAAATAAGATTTAGAATAACAGAAATTAAAAAAAATTATGCTAGGGGTAAATTAATAGAAATAATAAGTCCTTCACCAGATAGAACAGAGTCATTATGTCCATATTATGAAGAATGTGGTGGGTGTGATTTAAGACACCAAAGTGATAATAAAAACTTAGAATTTAAAAGACAAAAGGTACAAACTGCAGTTTCTAAGATTGGTAAAATTAATATTAAAGTTGAAGAAATAATACCATCTTTTAAAAATGAAAACTATCGTAATAAAGCTTCTTTTAAAGTTGAAGAAGATAGGATAGGCTTTTATGGCAGCGGTACATATCAACTTGTTGATATTAACTATTGCAGACTTTTAGAAGAGGAAATCAATAATGCATTAAGCGTTATAAGAAAATATTTAAAAGAAAATAAAAATGACATAAAGGAAGTTACTATAAAACATGGTAATGCGATGAATGAACTTCTTATTGATATTTATTCAACTAATAAAAAAGACGCAAAAATAAAAGATTATTTAGTTTCAAACGTAGTTAATTTAAAAACTTTAGTCTTTAATGGAAAAATAGTTTATGGAAATGGATATATTTCTCAAATATCAAATGGTTTAATGTTTAATTGTTCAGCTGATTCATTTTTTCAAGTAAATGGCGTTACTGCAGAAAAATTATATGAAACTGCTATTAAAGAGGCAAAATTATCTAAAAATGATGTTGTTTTGGACTTATATTCTGGTACTGGTACTATATCTTCTATTGTTTCTTCTTATGTAAAAAAAGTAATAGGTATAGAAATTGTAGAAGATGCAGTACTTGATGCAAATTGTAATATTAGAATAAATAATATTTCTAACGTTAAATTTATTTGTGGTGATGCTGCAAAAGAGATAAGTAAGATAAAAGAACAAATAGACGTTATATTTGTTGATCCACCTAGAAAAGGAATAAATAGAGATGCAATTGCAATAATGAAGAAGATATCTCCAAGAAAAATAATTTATATTTCTTGTAATCCAGTTACCATGGCAAGGGATTTAAGCTACTTAAGTAATATGTATGATGTAAAAAAGATAATTCCAGTTGATATGTTTCCAAAAACTAATCATGTGGAATGCGTATGCGTTCTAAAACTTAAATAAAGCTTTATATTTGGGCGAAAATCAACAGTTCAGCGCCTATAAAAAAAACACTAATTTTCATCAAAAAATAGAAAAAATTTAAGAAGATTGTTTGAGGAAAATATGTTTCCTCATACCATATTAGGTGGTACATGTCGTATAATTGAAATTATAAAATGAGGTATTAGTAATTATGAACTGTGATTTTTTAAGGGTTGAAGCGGAGGATGGATTATTGCTTCCCGTTATGTTTTAGTGCAAAAACATTTTTAAATGACTTTATAGTTGGACAAAAAAATGATATATTTAGATACCGAACCCCGGATTATAAAAGTAAACTTTTAAGTAAAATAAATATACCGGTTGATGTTATAACGGGTGAAAATGATAATGTGTTATTTATGAATAATAAGGAAGCTGTCATGACGTTTTTAAAAAATAATTTAAAGACTGCTAATTTTATTTTTGTAAAAGATTGTGGTCATACGTATAAAAATGTTAAAAATTTATATAACGTAGTTAAAAATAGTAATTAGAGATTGGTTTGCAATGAACCAATCTCCGAAAGTTGGATAGTATATAAAATACTATTTTTATTTTAATAATTCTTAATAAAAAATCAATTGACTTATATATACATGTTTTGATAGAATGGTTTTTGTTAGTTACCTTACAAAGTAGGTGTTTGATATGATGAGAAGAAAAATTCCATTTGAGATAAAAATACTTGATAATATGCTTAATAGGAAAATATGTGAGAATGTGAAAAAAGAAGGTATTTCAAACGTATCTCACGTGCAAGCTGATATTTTAAGCTATTTATATAGAAACAAAGATAGAATTATTTATCAAAATGAAGTAGAAAAGAAAATAGGAGTAAGAAGGTCAACCATATCAGGCATATTAAAGACA
Source organism: uncultured Mollicutes bacterium (assembly GCA_945969495.1). GTDB lineage: Bacteria > Bacillota_I > Bacilli_A > RF39 > UBA660 > Aphodocola. The sequence goes on along the minus strand of CAMFOH010000006.1, from coordinate 27,530 downwards.
ATGGAGAAAAACGGACTGATAATAAGAAATGATTCATCAGAAGATGCAAGAAAAAAAGAAGTTTCGTTAACTTTAAAAAGTATAAAAAAACATGACGATTTAGAAAAAAAAGTAGAAATTTTTGAAAAAGAATTATTAAAAGGCATATCTTATGAAGAAAAAGAAATTTTCTTCAAGGTAATTGACAAGCTAAAAGATAATTTGAAATAGGAAGGATAATTATATGCTAAAATTAATAAAAGAATTTAAGAAAAAAGATTTTATTTTAATATTATTTTGTGTTGTTTTAATTGTGTTTCAGGTATGGCTTGATTTAAAACTTCCTGATTATATGTCAAAGGTAACAACCTTAGTTCAAACAGAAGGAACTAAAATATCAGAAGTATTAAAGCAGGGAGGGTACATGCTTTTATGTGCTGGAGGTTCCTTAGTATCAGCGTTTATTGTTGGTTATATGACTTCTTATATATCAGCTACTTTTTCTAAAAGAACGAGAAAAACTTTATTTGAAAAAGTACAAAGTTTTAGTATGGAAGAAATTAAAAAATTTAGAACCAGTAGTTTAATAACAAGAACTACAAATGATATAACAAATATTCAAATGTTTATATCGATGGGACTTCAAATGCTTATTAAAGCACCAATTACGGCAGTATGGGCCATTTTAAAAATATTAGGTAAAGGATGGCAATGGAGCTTAGCAACTGGTATCTCAGTTTTTGTATTACTTACCGTAATAGTTATTTTAATGATTACCGTACTTCCTAAGTTTAAAATTGTACAAAAATTAATTGATAACATAAATGAGCTTACCCGCGAAAATTTAAATGGTATAAGAGTAATAAGAGCTTTTAATGCAGAAAAATATCAAGAAAATAAGTTTGAAAAAGGTAATGATAAGTTGACTAAAACTCAGACTTTCAATCAAAAAATGATGTCAATTATGTCTCCTACGATGTATTTAATAATGAACGTATTAACACTTTCAATTTATACCATAGGTTCTAGCCTTTTAAGTAATGCAGGAATGTTTGATAGATTGACTATATTTAGTAATATGGTTGTGTTTTCAAGCTATGCTATGCAAGTTATAATGTCATTTTTAATGCTTGCTATGATATTTATTATGTATCCAAGAGCAAGTGTATCAGCAACTCGTATTAATGAGGTTTTAAATACAAATACGAAGATTATTGATGGTAACTTTAATGGTAATACAAAAACTGTTGGAGAAATCGAATTTAAAAATGTTTCATTTAAGTATCCAGATGCTGATGAATACGTATTAAAAAATATTTCATTTAAGGTTAGTGCTGGTGATACGCTTGCCATAATTGGTTCAACTGGTAGTGGTAAATCTACGATAGTTAATTTAATAATGCGTTTTTATGATGCAACTGATGGAGAAATATTAATAGATGGTATAAACATAAAGGAATATAAACAAGAAGCCTTATATGAAAAAATAGGTTATGTTCCACAAAAAGCTGTTATGTTTAACGGAAGTGTTAAGTATAACGTTGGTTATGGCAAAAATAAGATAGATGATAAAAAAATAAAAGAAGCTTGTAAAATAGCTCAAGCTTCTGAGTTTGTTGAAAAAATGCCTAATAAATATGATTCTAATGTTTCTCAAGGTGGTACTAATATATCAGGTGGTCAAAAACAAAGACTTGCAATTGCAAGAGCAATAGCAAAATCACCTGAGATATTCGTTTTTGATGATTCATTTAGTGCGTTAGATTATAAAACTGATTATGTTTTAAGAAAAGAGTTAAAGCGTAGCACCAAAAATGCAACCAACATAATAATAGCACAAAGAATTGGAACGATTATTAATGCCGATAAAATAATTGTTTTAGATAAGGGTAAAACAGTTGGTATGGGTACTCATAAAGAACTTTTAAAGAAGTGTAAGGTATACAAAGAAATAGCCTTATCACAACTTACAAAGGAGGAACTTGAAAATGAATAATGAAAAAAAACATGCAAGTGCTCCAAGAAGAGGACATGGACCTGGTGCGGGTGCAGGAGAAAAACCAAAAAACTTAAGTGAAACAATAAAAAAGATGACAAAGTACTTAAACAAACTACTTCCTTTTATAATAATTGCTTTAGTTTTTGCAGCTTTATCTAGTATATGTTCGATAATTGGTCCAAACAAATTAAGTGATTTAACTGATGAACTAAGTAAAGGACTTGTTATAAATAAAGAAGAATTAAGCAAAGTAACTGATGATATTTCCAGTACGTTAAATGAAGAAAACATAAAAAACATAAGTACTCAAATTATGGATGTTAAATTGGATAGGGAAACTATTTACATGATAAATTCATCAAGTACTATATTAGATAGTGATAAATTAGCTTTCAATAATTTTTTATCAAAGGTTAGTAATTTAAGCAAAGATAAAATAGCAAGTGAAATAGTAAGTTTACCAACTAGTATAATCACGGTAATTTTACCTGATTCTAAAATTAATAACGAGCTTGTTACTTCAAGTGATAAAATCACATTTATTAATATTTTTAAAGATGTGGATGGTTCTAGTCAAAAAGAAATGTTAAAAAAAATAAATGAACTTCCAAAAAGTATTCAAAACCTATTATTACCAGATAGCAAAATAAATAAAACTTTGGTAAAAACTGATGAAAAAGTAGCATTTTTAAATAAAATGGGTAATATTAGTGAAAATTCTTCTGCTAAAACAATTTATAAAGCTGTTGATGAGCTTCCTAATAGTATAGGTGATTTAATAAGACCAAAATTAAACTTTGACGTAATTAAAAAAATTGTGATATTTTTACTTATTCTTTATTTATCAAGTGCTTTGTTTAACTTATTACAAAGCTTATTAATGGCTATTATGTCAAATAAGTTTGCACAAGAACTAAGATCAAAAATATCTGTTAAAATAAATAAATTATCATTGAAATATTTTGATACTCATTCTAAAGGTGACATATTATCGCGTGTTACAAATGATGTTGATACGGTGGGTGTTAATCTATCTCAAAGTTTAGGTTCACTAGTTAGTGCTATAACACTGTTTATAGGTTGTATAATAATGATGTTTGTAACTAACTGGATAATGGCGATAACGGCTATTTTATCATCACTTTTTGGTTTTGCTTTTATGATGGTAGTCTTATCAAAATCTCAAAAATATTTCTTAGCAAGACAAGTTGAACTTGGAAAGTTAAATGGGCACATAGAAGAAATATATTCAAATCATAACGTAGTAAAGGCCTATAACGGAAATTATGATGCAAGTAAAACTTTTGATGAATTAAATGATAATGTTTTTGAATGTAATCGTATGAGTCAGTTCTTATCTGGTCTTATGCCATCAATGATGAATTTTATTGGTAATTTTGGATATGTTGCTGTATGTATTGTTGGAGCAAGTCTCGTTGTAAATAATCAAATATCATTTGGTGTAATAGTAGCATTTATGATATACGTAAGATTATTTACTTCACCACTATCTCAAATAGCTCAAGGTATGACTAGTATTCAGTCTACTGCTGCAGCAGCAGAACGTGTGTTTGAATTCATTGAAGAGGAAGAGATGGAAGATGAATCTCATTTAAAAAGAAAACTTAATCCAAAGAAAGTAAAAGGAAACATTGAATTTAAACATGTTAAGTTTGGATATGATGAAAATAAAATAATAGTAAAAGACTTTAATTGTAAGGTAAAACCAGGTCAAAAAGTAGCAATTGTAGGACCAACTGGTGCTGGTAAAACTACCATGGTTAATTTACTTATGAAGTTTTATAACATAAAAGATGGTGATATACTAATAGATGGTGTATCTACTAAAGAATTAACTAGAGAAAACATTCATGATTTATTTATTATGGTTTTACAAGATACTTGGTTATTTGATGGTACAATTCGTGATAACGTAAAATATAATAAAAAGAAGGTATCAGATGAGCAAATAATGGAAGCTTTAAAGATAGTAGGAGTAGATCATTTTGTAAAATCACTTCCGGGAACGCTAGATTATGTGATTAAAGATAATGAATCTATTTCAGCAGGACAAAAGCAATTACTTACCATTGCTCGTGGTATGATAAAAAACGCTCCATTCTTAATTCTTGATGAAGCGACTTCCAGTGTTGATACTAGAACAGAAGAATTAGTTCAAAAAGCGATGGATAAGCTAACAAAAGGTAGAACATCATTTATTATTGCACATAGATTATCAACGATAAAAAACGCTGATATAATCTTAGTTATGAACGAAGGAAACATAATTGAGCAAGGAACTCATAAAGAGTTAATGAATAAGAATGGATTCTATGCAGAACTTTATAATTCTCAATTTAAAAATTAATAGATTAAGGCTTGCGTCTTAATCTTTTTTTCTAGTAATTTTTTTTTCTTTGCGATATAATAAAAATAAGGATAGTGATTGTATGAAAAAAATAGAATTACATGTACATCTAGATGGAAGCGTAAGGCCAAAAACGGTATCAGAGCTTCTTAATTATGATATAAAAGATGTAAAAAATAAAATGATGGTAACAAGTGATACCAAGGATTTAACAGAGTATTTAACTAAGTTTGATTTGCCAATTAAAGCTATGCAAACTAAGGATAATCTAAAAAGGATTGCAAGAGAATTAGCTTTGGATTTAAAGGATGATGACGTTATTTATGCAGAAGTAAGATTCGCCCCAATTTTACATACTAAAGAAGGTTTAAGTTTAGATGAAGTTGTATCATCAGTTTTAGAAGGCATAAAAAGTGTAAATGAAATTAAAATAAACTTAATATTATGTATGATGCGTGGTTTTTCATATGAAGATAATTTAAAAACTATCATGGTTACAAAAAAGTTTTTAAACAAGGGTGTTGTAGGACTTGATTTAGCAGGGGATGAAAAAAAATACCAAACAATTAATTACAAAGATTTATTTATGATAGCAAAAGATAATAACATTCCATTTACGATTCATGCAGGAGAAGCAGATACTTCAAAAAGTGTTTTAGATGCAATTAATTTTGGTGCAAAAAGAATAGGACATGGAATAGCAATAGTAAATGATGATAAAGTGCTTAACAAAGTAAAAGAAAAAAACATATCATTGGAGGTATGCCCAACTAGTAATGTTGATACTAAAGCTGTTTTATCATATGAAAAGCATCCTATTAAAGACTTATTTTTAAAAGGTGTTAAAGTAACAGTAAATACCGATGATAGAACAGTATCTAATATTACGTTATCTAAAGAATATGAAAAGCTTAAAGAATATTTTAATTTTAGTGATGAAGAATTTTTACAAATGAATCTTAATGCTATTTCATCTTCTTTTATGAATGAAGATGAAAAAACAAGATATACTAAAATGATAATGAAAGAAAAAAAGTTAAATTGAGGTGATAAGTAGTATGGTTAACATTTATAGAACTGATAATAATGAGTTTAAGGAACTAAAAATTTTACAAAAAGATTGCTGGATAGATATGATAAATCCAACTTATGAAGAAATTAAAGATATTTCAAATAAAACTAATACAGATTTAGATTTACTTACTAAGTTGCTTGATGATGAAGAGCTTCCTAGAATTGAAGTTGGTGATAATGCAACTTTAATTGTTGTTGATACACCTTATATAACTGATACTAGGTATAAGCATAAATATAATACTGATCCACTTGGTATTATAATTAACAATGATGGGTATTTTATAACTATATCTTTAAAAAAACAATCACTACTTGATGATTTTAAAAATAGCAAAGTAAAAAACTTTGATATAAAAAAGAAAACTAAGTTTGTGATACAAATTCTTCTTAGGGTTGCGGGTATTTATCAAAAAGAATTAATTTCTATTAATAATTATATTAACAAAAAGGAAAAAACTTTGTATAAATCAACTAACAATAAAGAATTAATTGATTTATTAAACATTGAAAAAACTTTGGTATATTTTTCTACTTCATTAAAAGCTAACGATGCTGTTTTAGAAAAATTATCAAAAGGAAATGTTATAACGCTTTATGAAGACGATAGCGATTTAATGGAAGATGCTATTATTGAAAATAAACAAGCGATAGAAATGGCTAATATATATCGTGAAATATTAACTAGCATGACTGATACATATGCTACTATAATATCAAATAACTTAAATGATGTTATGAAGTTTTTAGCAGGTATAACAATTGTGTTTTCAATACCAACTATGGTAGCATCGTTTATTGGAATGAACGTACCACTTGGAAATATTGGCTCTTCTAAATTAAGTTTTATATTAATAATACTTATCTCATTTATATTATCTTTTATAATTGCTATTATACTAAAGAAGAAAAACATGTTATAATTAGTGTGTAGGAAAGGAGTAAAAAATGAACTTAAATAAAAAAAATACTAAACAAATAATGTTTCTAATTTCATTTGCGGCACTTATGTTATGGATAGTTTTTAATTATAAGTTATTCATCGATTTAATTGGTTTTATAATTAAACTACTAATGCCTTTAATCGTTGGTATTGCAATAGCATTCGTAATTAATGTACCGATGAAACAAATAGAAAGAAAAATATTTAAAATAGAAAAAAGAAAACACAAAAAAATTATAAGAGTAATATCACTTATATTGTCTATAGTTTTAATTTTTGGGATAATTGGTTTGATTATGTTTTTAGTTATTCCAGAATTTGCATTAGCAATTGTTAACATAGGTGATAGTATTCCAAAAAGTTATAATTTCTTAAATGATTTTATTAGTAAAATAGATTCTTTATATCCAGAAATAAAAGGATATTTAAATAATATTGATTTAAAAAGCATTATAGATGCTTCAGTCAATCAAGCTGGTAATATTGTTTCTATGTTAGCAGGATTCTTATCAACCATGATATCAAGAATAATAATATTTTTTATTGGTTTTATTATATCAATTTATATACTTCTTGATAAAGAAAACTTATCTAGACAAACAAAGAAGGTTTTAAATGCGTTTTTTCCTTCTGACGTAACCAAAGAAGTTATTAGGATTATTAAATTAGCTAACACAACTTTTACAAACTTCTTAACTGGTCAATGTTTAGATGCTAGTTTAATTGGTTTTCTATTGTTTATAATACTTAGTATCATAAGGTTACCATATGCTTTGATTCTTGGCGTTTTATTCGCTATAACTGCACTTATTCCATATGTTGGTGCATTTATTACCCTTTTTGTTGGAATGGTTTTAATAGGTGTTACAAATCCTATTGGAGCTTTATGGTACATGATTATATTTTTTGCATTACAACAATTTGATGATAATATTACATATCCTAGAATTGTGGGTGGTTCGGTAGGACTTCCTGCACTATGGGCTCTTATTGCTGTTTTAATAGGCGGAAGTATTTTTGGTTTTATTGGTATGATAATAAGTATACCTTTAGCATCAATTATATATAGTTTATTAAAAGATTATATTAATGAAAAAATTAAAAAGAAAAATGAACAATAATGTTGACATTCGTTTGTTTTTAAAATATACTTAAATAGTAATCATTACTATTTAGGAGAAATATATGAGATATTCAAAACAAAAAAAGGAAATACTAAAAGTTGTTTTAGATTCTTATAATCATCCAGATGCAAAAGAAATATATAGGCTTGTTAAGAAAAATATTCCTAATATAAGTTTGGGTACGGTATATAGAAACTTAAATATTTTAGTAAATGAAGGTCTTATAAGAAAAATATTTATATATAATGGTAATGATAGGTATGATAAAATGTTAACTAATCATAATCATGTGATATGTCAAAAGTGTGGGAAATTACATGATATTAGTTTTTTACTTAACGAATCAAACATAAATATGTTTGAGAAAGAAACAGGTTTTAAAATTACAAATTGTAATTTTAATATAAATGGAATTTGTGAAGAATGTTTGAAAGGAAGGAATAATTAATTATGGAATTAAAAGGATCAAAAACAGAAGCAAACTTAATGACTGCATTTGCAGGAGAAAGTCAAGCTAGAAATAAGTATACTTATTTTGCCAGTAAGGCTAAAAAGGAAGGTTATGAACAAATTTCTGCAATTTTTACAGAAACTGCAAATAACGAGAAAGAACATGCTAAAATGTGGTTTAAATTACTTAATGGTGGAGAAATTGGAACTACAGCAGAAAATTTAAAAGCAGCAGCCGAAGGTGAAAACTACGAGTGGACTGACATGTATAAAGAATTTGCTGAAACTGCAAGAGAAGAAGGATTTGATCATATAGCATATCTTTTTGACGAAGTTGCTAAGATAGAAAAAGAACATGAAGAAAGATATTTAACTTTACTTGGTAACGTTAATAATGATTTAGTATTTAAAAAGGGTGAAGAAACAGTATGGATTTGTCGTAATTGTGGACATGTATACGTTGGCGATGAAGCTCCAAAAGTATGCCCAGTATGTGCACATCCTCAAAGCTATTTTGAAAAAAGAGCAAAGAATTATTAATTTAAAAGCTAATGAATGTTCATTAGCTTTTTATATTATAAAAACTACACTTGAGAAAAAAATCTTTTTATGGTATCCTATTTAAAGAATAGGAGGGCATAAAATGAATGATGATGATAAAATAAAAGATGCCCTTGACGAAATTTTTAATGAAGATTTTGATAAATATAGCGAAAAAAAAGATGAAGATAAACTTAGTTATACTTTACTTAACATTCCGAAAATAAAAGAAAATAGTCTTGAGGTTCCAAACATAAGTGAATATGAGACGAGACGAAAAGTAACTTATTATAATAATTCATATAAGAAAAAAATTTTTTTTGTAGCATTTTTATTTTTATTTATTGTTATTTCAATCGGATATCCTATTCTTAATGACAAATTAGAAATAAATGGTTTTTCATCTGCTTTTTCTTCTTTTAAAATAAATGCTAGTTGTAATATTATTAATGATGGAGAATTAAAAAGCACAGGAAATGGTAAATGCAGTGTAAATGAAACTAAAATAAGTACCACAAGTGCTCTTTTTATGCCTACTAATAAGGTAAATTATATGATTACAATAACAAATGCTGGAAGTGTACCTGTTGTATTAAAAAACGTAATAAGTTCAAATAATAAAAAAGATAATTTAATTGAAGATGGTGACTATTTATATTTAAATGAAGAAAATTTATTATCTGCAAAGTATTCATTTTTTTATGATGATAGATATATAACAGGTGATAATAATGTTAAAATAAGTAATATAACACTAAATCCATCTGAAAGTGTTGTAATGATAATAAGTCATGAATGGTTATCCTCTGATGGTATTTTGGATTCTCAACCAGTTTTATATGATAATAAAGCAACAATTTCTTATGATGTTGTTTTAGAGTTTATGCAAGTAAACTTATGATTTTGTATTGCTTTAGTATTTATAATATGTTAAAATACTTGCCATAAAAAGAGGTGATAATATGAAAAATTATAAGGTAATACTTGATGAGAAAAGAAATAAAAAAAAGCAAATAATTGAATCAATTATTTTAAATAAGGCACTTATTAAACACATGTATGATACAGAACCAAAAAATAATGTGTACGTAGATTTAAATATTAGCAAAGATATTATAAAAAAGAAAAATAGAATATAAAGTACCGTAAAAACGGTTCTTTTTAGATTTAAGGGGAATTATGAAAAATAAAAAGTTAGATATAATATATGAAGATAAAAATATTTTGGTGGTTAATAAACCATTTGGTTTACTTACCATATCAACACCAAAACAAAATAAAAAAACTCTTTATCATGAAGTATCGGATTATGTTAAAAAAAGTAATCCAAAAGCAAAAATATTTATAATTCATAGACTAGATAAGGATACTTCTGGTATAGTTATGTTTGCGAAAAATCAAAGCATAAAATATAAATATCAGAATAATTGGGATAATTTGGTTATTAAAAGAGGTTATAAGGCAGTAGTAGAAGGCGTTTTAATAAATAAGAAAGATACTATAAAATCTTATTTAAAAGAAACTAAAACTCTTATGGTATATTCTACTAATGATAAGAAAAATGGTAAACTAGCAATCACTAATTATAACGTTATAAAAGAAAATAAAAAATGTTCAATGCTTGATATTGATATTAAAACAGGTAGAAAAAATCAGATAAGAGTTCACATGAGTGATATTAATCATCCTATATTAGGCGATAAAAAATATGGTAATAAAAAAAGTAAACATAATAGACTTATGCTTCATGCGAGTGTTCTTATAATAGTTAATCCAATAACTAAAAAGGAAATGAAATTTGTAAGTGATACTCCTAAAAGTTTTGATTTATTATTTAAAGAAAGAGGTTAGTTATATGTATACATTTATTTGTTATTCGAAGTGCTCAACTTGTAAAAAAGCAGAAAAATTTTTAAAAGATAATAATGTTAAATATGAAATAAGAGATATTAAAACGAATAATCCATCAAAAGAAGAAATAGACCAATTTGTTAAATTATCGAATGAAGATATAAAATCATTTTTTAATACGAGTGGTTTAGTTTATAAAGAACTAGGCTTAAAAGATAAATTATCTAACATGAGTTATGAAGAAAAACTTAATGTTTTATCAACTAATGGTATGCTTGTTAAAAGACCTATTTTAGTAACCGATAATAAAGTATATGTTGGTTTTAATGAAAAACAGTGGAATAATTTAATAAAATAGTAGTGGTGATTGTATGAAAAATACTTATTTTTTAAAAGATAATTTAATTGCACACAGAGGTTATCATGACATAAAAAATGGTATTCCAGAAAATAGTATAGCAGCTTTTAAAAAAGCAATTAGATATAACTATATAATAGAATTAGATGTCCATTTAACGAAGGATAATAAAATTGTTGTTTTTCATGATAGTAATTTAAAAAGAATGTGTGACGTAGATAAAATAATTGAAGATTGTACTTATGATGAATTGCTAAAGTATAACTTACTTGATACTAAATATAAAATACCTTTATTAGATGAAGTTTTAAAATTAATAGATGGTAAAGTCGGATTACTAATTGAAACTAAAAATTCTTCTAATAATACTAAACTAGAACAATTATTATCAGAAAAACTAGATAATTATAAAGGTGATTTTGCAATTCAAAGTTTTTATCCATTATCTATTTTATGGTTTAAGAAAAATAAAAAAGATTATATAAGAGGAATATTATCAAGTGATTTTAAAAAGCACAAGGATATGTCTAATTTAAGAAAAAACATTTTAAAATGTTTAGTATTTGATATATTTTTAAAATCAGATTTTATTGCTTATGATATAAAAGCACTACCAAATAGTTATGTTAAAAGTAAAAGAAAAAATAAAATTATTTTAGGTTGGACCATAAGGAATAAAAAAGACTATGATATGGCAAGTAAATATTGTGATAACTTAATATGTGAAAATATGGATAAATATAAAAATTAGAAAAAAATCTAATTTTTTTTATTTATAAGGGGGATTTAAAAAGATGTGTATAACAATTAATATGAGAGAATCTAATAATGGGTTAGTTATGCTTTCCTCTTTTTTTATAAAAGAATGAAAAGAGGTGATGTTTATGAAACGAGAAATTACATTTCTAAAAGTAATAATCATCTTACTACTATGTGTAGTTGTTTTACTTATTTGTAAATAATAATAGAAAAAGCGCACTATCCCAGGGGGGACGTACGCTTTTTCCTCAACAATTTGAGGAAAGCAACTAACCTTAAGTTAGATTCTTTCACTAATTAAATTATACATTATTATAAATTATATGTAAATTAATTTTTATATAACTTTAAAAATATTTATAATGATGATAAAATTAAATAAGAGGTGATAACTTGAGAATAGCAAAAGATTGGAAAGATTATGAAATACTTGATATGGCATCAGGTATAAAACTAGAACGTTGGGGAAACTATGTTTTATCAAGACCTGATCCACAAATAGTGTGGAATGAAAAAACTTTTAAAGAAAAATGGAAAAAAACAGATGCTAAATATATTAGGAGTAATAAAGGCGGTGGACACTGGGAAAACATAACTGATGTACCAGAATCATGGCAAATAAAATATAAAGACTTAACTTTTAATATAAAACAAATGGGTTTTAAACATACTGGTATATTTCCTGAGCAAGCGGTTAACTGGGATTATATGATTGATAAAATAAAATCTAGTAATAGAAAAATAAAAGTGCTTAACTTATTTGCATATACAGGTGGTGCAACGGTTGCATGTGCTTATGCTGGTGCAGATGTTGTTCATGTTGATTCATCAAAGGGTATGGTAGCATGGGCTAAGGAAAACATTGTATCATCTAATTTAACTGATAGATATGTTAGATTCATCGTTGATGATTGTATAAAGTTTGTGGAAAGAGAAATAAGACGTGGCAATAAGTATGATGCAATCGTAATGGATCCTCCATCTTTTGGAAGAGGAGCAAATGGAGAAGTTTGGAACATTGAAGAAAGTTTGTATCCTTTAGTGAAATTATGCGAGCAAGTTTTAAGTGATAATCCGTTATTCTTTTTAATAAACTCATATACAACTGGTATGTCACCTAAAGTTTTAGAAAATATACTTATCCTGACTATTAATAAAAAGTTTAAAGGAAAGATATCAAGTGGAGAAGTGGGACTGCCTATGACTGGTAGTAATATAGTTCTGCCATGTGGTATTTATGGATTATGGGAAGATGAATAAATTAAACGTTTTATATGAAGATAATCACATTATCGTGGTTGAAAAAAAGCCTAATATATTATCGCAAAGTGATATAACTGGTGATATTGATATGCTTACCATGGTAAAAGATTATATTAAAGAAAAATATAACAAACCTGGTAACGTTTACATAGGACTTGTTCATAGGCTTGATAGGCCAGTTGGTGGCGTTATGGTTTTTGCAAGAACTTCTAAAGCTGCAAAAAGGTTGAATGAGCAAATCAAAAAACATGAATTTAATAAAACGTATGTTGCAGTTTTAGATGGTAAATTAAAAACCAAGGAAGATACTTTAATAAATTATTTGTATAAGGATGAAAAAAAGGGGGTTAGTAGGGTAGTTGAAAAAGATTTTGCTGGGTCAAAAAGATGTGAATTAAATTATGAGGTAGTTGGTTATTTTGAAAATAAAACAATTGTTAAAATAAATTTAGTAACGGGTCGTCATCATCAAATAAGACTTCAGTTTGCGCATCTTGGTTATCCTCTTTATGGTGACCAAAGGTATGGCAACAAAAATAATGAGCAAATACGTTTGTGGGCTTATAAATTAGAGTTTAATCACCCTGTTACTAAAGAAAAATTAATTTTTAAATCATTACCAAAATGGAGGGAAATAGAAAATGAAACAATTATACATAGACTTTGACGGTGTAATACTTGACACCATGACAAAAACATACAAAGTATTAGAAGAATCTGGAATAGATAAAAAAGATCAAGAAAAGGTAAGAGAGTATTTTAGAAACTTAGATTGGAAAAAGCTTATCGCTGAAACTGATCAAATAAATGATAGTATAAACGAAATAAAAAAGATATGTGATTCTAAGAAGTTTAACGTATATATCTTAACACACATTAATTCTACTAATGAAATGGTAGAAAAAATAAAATATTTGCATAAGGTTTTACCACAAGTTACGGTAGTTTCTGTTCCAAAGGAAATTCCTAAAACAGAAGTTGTTAACCCATCTGCTGCAATATTAATTGATGATTATTCAGGAAACATTAAGGAATGGCAAAAGAAACTTGGTATTGGGATTAAATTTGTAAAAGAACCTGAAGGAAGTGACTATCCAGAGATTACTAGGTTATCTGAAGTAATAGATATGTTTAATCAGTAGTAAAAAGGAGTTAAATGTGAAAAAATTAAGTATTATAATATTATTTATATTAGTTTTTATAACAGGATGTTCTAATGGTTATAATTCTTCACCAGATAAATTATCAGAAGAAATGGTTAAAAGATTGTCTAATGGTGATTTTAAGAATATAGAAGAATTAATTTTAACAAACGATGATGTAGTTATTACACCTAATTCATTTGAACAATATTTAAAAGAAAAAGATTTGTATATAAAGGGTAACGATTTGATTGAGGTTGTAAACTATCAAAAACCTACTAAAGATGAGAATACCAAAAAAGTTGTAGTTAAAATTGATAATAATAAAGCTATAGAAATAAACACAATAAAAAAAGATAATAAATGGTTTATTGATTTAGGATATGATGCGTATGAAGAACTCACATTTATAACGCCAATTGATTCAATAGTAAAATTAGATGGTATAAAATTAGATTATAAAAAATATTATAAAATATTAGATGCTAATGTTAAATTAAGCTATTCTGATAAAAATGCATATCCAAAGATGAACAAATATAAAATAAAAGTACTTAAATACGATTATGAACTTTCTGTATCTAAAGACGGTTTTAACACATATAAAAAAACAATAAATAAGGATACAACTGGGCAAGAGAATTATGGAGTTAGATCAACAGATAATAGTTTTATAACTTTACTGGAACCTAATAATAATGAAAAAGAAAAGATAGAAGTGTTTGTAAAAAAATATTATGAGGCAATGTTTTCATCTATTAATTCAAATGGTAATATAACAGATTTGAAACAGTATATTCGTTCAGATAAGTTTGAAGATTTCAACAATGATTATTCAGAAAAATATAATAATAAAATAGAAAAATTGAAGAAAGAAAATTCGTATTCTCGTAAAATTTATGATCAATATACCTATAAAAACATTGGATATTACAAAGATGGAATATATTATTTAGATGATAATAATATATTAGTAGCAGGAACAGTAGATTATAGTTATCATTACAAATTTGAATATTTTGGTGTGATGTCATCCTTTGCAGAAAAAAATAATGAAGATAAAATAGAACAAAAATCTATTAATGTGGCAATGATATTATCTAAAGATAAATCAGGATATAAAATAAACTTTGGATATAATCTAATACCTTAAAAAAATAAAGTTTAGGCTTTATTTTTTTCATATTTATAGCTAGAATTAATATATTTATAATGACTAAAATATTAAGGAGGAAATAAACATGGAAACACTTAAAGTTTCATCAAAGTCAAATCCAAGTAGTGTAGCGGGAGCTTTAGCTAACGTATTTAGAGAAAAAGGAACGGTTGAGATACAAGCAATCGGTGCAGGGGCACTTAATCAAGCTATTAAAGCCATTGCAATAGCAAGGGGGTTTGTAGCACCATCTGGAAAAAACTTAGTATGCATACCAGCATTTACCGACATCGTGATTGAAGGTGAAGAAAGAACTGCTATTAAGTTAATTGTAGAAGCAAGATAATGCTTCTTTTTCTTTTTGAAAAATTATGATATAATGCTAGCTGTAGAAGGGAAGTATTATGTCATTCTTTAAAAATAGAGAAAAAAATATATTTAAAAAAATATTTAAGAAAAAAAGTAGAATAGAAAAATTATATTATAAAAACGAAGAATTTATAAAGTATTGTTTGGTATCATTAGTTTGTACCGGTATTTTATATTTGGTTTTCTTCTTTGTTGATTTAATTACCCGTGGTAATTATTTATTAGCTAATTTTTTATCTTATACCATTTCTTTTACAATTTTATTCGTATGGGATCAAAAATTATTTAAATCAAAGCCAATAAGAAAACGTGATAAAATAATGCAAATTATTTCTTTTATTATTGTAAGAGTAGTTGGGTTTCCATTAGATTCATTAGTTCTACACATTTTGATTAGTGAATTTAATATGTCAAACATGGTTGCAAAAATATTTGCATCATTAATTATGTTTATGTATAATTACATAACTAATAAATTATTTATTTTTAAAAAAAACAAGCTTTTGTAATACTTTCGTTTAATTGACAAGAACCTTCTAAAAGTGATATTATTATCACATAATAGGAGGTTTTAATATGGCTAATAAAAAGTATACACTATATTTTAAAGGAATAAATAAATATGGTCATGAACATAACTTTCCAATAATATCATTAAATTTAAAAAGCATGGATGAATATACTAGTAACTATGATTGTTATAAGAGTTTATTTAACTCCCTTCCAAATGAAATAAAAAAATACATTAAGGATAATCTAGGAAATATGATTAACTTTGATGATGAAAAGAATTTAAGCAAACATTTTTTTATCACGGATTCTGATTTTTCTCCAATAATGGAAATTTTATTTGAAAATGATATTGATGTTTTATATATTGATCAAGATGAATTAACAAATCTTATTGTTAGTGAGAAAATGACCAGGTTAGAATTGCAAACCATTAAGCTTAAATCTTCTTTAAACAAAGCTAAAAACAAATATGAATTTTTTAAATACTTATATGAAACTTATGTAAAAGATCAAAAGGTAGCATGCATGATTGATGTTTATGATGCAAATAGAGAATTTTCTAATCTTTCTTATGATGAGCTTATGATAGCAGCTATTGCAACAGATAAAGATAACATAAAAGTTTTATGCAAAAAACTTGGACAAAATTTAGAATCAAGACGCAATTTAGCTTTTAGATTTAAAAAACTATTTAGTATTATAAATGATAAAAATTCAAGAATTACCAGTTTTTCTTCGGTTAATAAAAGAAAAAATGCTAATATAAATTCTAAAGAACTATATGATAATATGATTGAAAATCTAAATAGTTTTAGTAAGAAATACAGTAAAGAATATCATGAATAAGATTATTTATAAATTTAAAAGGAGAAATTATGGCTTTAAAAAAATATTTTTTATCAGTTGATTTGGTTATAGATGGAAAGCCTGTTACGGTTAGTTTAGCAGAATTTGATTTAATGGCACTTGAAAAATATACTGCGTTTTGTAATGCCCCGGATGAATTATTAATGTATATGCCAAATGATGAACCTTTTTTTGTTAAAAACTATCTTTCAACTTATATTAAAAGACCAATTACCATTGATGATGATCCGTTTTCAATAAGGACTTCTAAATCAAAAAGAGCAAAAAAAATAAAAATAATATATAAAAAAGACTTGGATGTTTTATTAGCAGGTAAAAAAGCTTTATTATCAAAAATGGTTAAAAATTATAATCTAACTATAAATGATTGTGTTAATGGTAACATTAGTGAGGAAGAAGAAAATGCTTTAAAATATATGTATGAGAAGTTTGCAGGAAGAAAATTTTATAATGCAGTTTTAGATATTTTAGAAAAAAAATTAGACGTGGATAATATATATGAAGAAAAATACTTGATTCCAAAAAATAAAAAATGGATGTTTATAGCACTTTCAAATAAATGTGCTTCTGCCCTTATAGAAGATGCTTTTAAAGATGATAGAAAAAGAATAGAACTAGCATATTTTCTAAAAGAAAAAACAGGTAATTTATTACCAAATATTAGTGATTCTGAAATAGATGCTTTATTAGAAAAATTAGATAATAGGATACGTATAAGAAAAGCCTCTAGTCACTACATTAGAAGAAATATTGAAAATAATTTAAAAACATTTAATTCAAAATTTATTACAAAAAAAGAAAAACAAATTGAACCTTCAGTTATAACTGAAGATGAAATTATAAATTATAACAAACAAAGAAAAATGACTCCAGAACTTGATAGAGTACTTTATATAAGTGAAAAGATAGAGAGTCTTAATCTTAGTTTAAAAACTTTAATAGATAAAAAAGAAGATTTAGAAGAACTTCTTAAAAAAGGCAGTTTTATAGAAAGTGATGAATCTATTATCAAAAGATTAGAATTTATAAAACAACAAATTGATAAAATAAAAAAACAAATAGCACAATTAGAATATGAAATATGTGAGTTAGAAAATGGTAACATGGTTTACACTGATGCAGGATTTGTTGTCGAAAAAGGTAAAGATATGTAAATCTTTATCTTTTTTTAATGTTATAATTATATTAGGTGATAACTATGAAAGAAAGTTTAAATAACTTTGTGAATTATATTATTAAACAAAAAAAATACTCTTTAAATACCGCTAAAAACTATGAAATTGATATCTTAGAATTTGAAAGTTATATAAATAAAAAAGAAACTAATTATTTAGATGTTGATTATGAGTTCATTAAAGGTTATCTTATGCAGTTATATAATAGAAAATTATCTAGGAACTCAGTGGCTAGAAAGCTTTCTTCATTAAGAAGTTTTTATAAATATTTATTTAATAATGAACTTATTAAAACAAATCCTTTTAAATATGTTAAAACACCAAAAAAGGAAAAAAGACTGCCTAAGTATTTAGGAATAGAAGATTTAGAAATTATTTTTAATACACCTGATATAAATACACCATTAGGTCAAAGGGATAAGACGATATTAGAAGTTTTATATGCAACAGGAATAAGAGTAGGAGAGCTTGTAAATATAAAAATAAATGATATAGATTTTTATAGAAAAGAAATTAAAATACTTGGTAAAGGAAATAAAGAAAGAATAGATCCTTTTGGTGATTATTGTCTAGAAGCCATGAATAATTTTATAGAAGATGGAAGAAAAAAAATATTAGAAAAACATCATACTGATTGTGAATATTTAATAATAAATGAAAAAGGAAATAAAATAACAACTAGGGGAGTAGAAAAAATAATAGATAATATTATAAAAAAAGCTTCTTTAAAAAAACATGTATCACCACACATGTTAAGACATTCCTTTGCAACTCATCTTTTGAATGAAGGTTGTGATATTTTAACCGTTCAAGAATTATTAGGACATGAATCGCTTGAATCTACTCAAGTTTATACGCATGTATCTAATGAAAGATTAAGAAGTGTTTATTTAAAATGTCATCCATTAAACAATACAAAAAATAATAAATAGTGTATAATGTAATTAAGGAGTTTTATTTATGAAAGAAGCCAATTATAAAGATAGTGAACTTGAAGAAATAAAAAATGCTGTTGAAAGCGCTAAAGCAAGTTTAGAAATGGAAGGTTATTTAGTATCGAACGAGGAAAAAAAACAATTAATAGATCAATTAGCTAACAATGATAAAATAAAATTATTATTAAAAAAAGGAAAGAAAAATGAAAGAAGATAAATGGAATGAGTATTTTATAAACGATACTGATGTTCTTAAAAATAATTTAGATATAACTGATAAGAAAATATTATCTGAAAAGGAAAAAGAAATAACATTAAAGAAACTTACTTATTTAGAACTTTTTCCTATTGAAGGTAAGTTTGATTGTAATCATTTAAAAAAGATACATAGATTTTTATTTTCTGATATATATCCTTTTGCAGGAGAGTATCGTACTTGTGAACTTGCTAAGAAAACACAATTTTATGATCCAGAAATTATTGAAGATGAACTTAAAAAAACACTTTCTGCTATGAATAGCGAAATAAGTAAAGTATATGATACAAGAAGTTATTCTTATTTTCTTGCTAATTTTTATTACGAAATAATGGCAATTCATCCTTTTAGGGAAGGTAATGGAAGAAGTACAAGAGAGTTTTTAAGGGAATTTGTTTTAGATAAAAATAAAATATTAACATTTAATGTTAAATTAGATTTCTCTAAAATGGATAAAGAAAATTTTTTAAGGGCTGTTCAGTATAGATATATAAGTCAAAGTCTTCTTGAAGAAGAATTTTATAAAGCTTTGGTAATAATTGAAAATGAAAAGAAAAAGTAGCTAAAATTATTGTAAAATAATGAAAAATAGAGCATTTATTATTGTAAGTGCTTTTTTTTTTATGATATAATAAACACGTGCTTATAAAAGAAGGAGGAATATAAATGACAAAATGGGTTTACCTTTTTAAAGAAGGAAACGCTGATATGAGAAACCTTCTAGGGGGTAAGGGAGCTAACTTAGCAGAAATGACTAATATTGGACTTCCAGTACCTCAAGGTTTTACAATTACTACAGAAGCTTGTACTCAGTACTATGAAGATGGAAGAGAAATTAATCCTGAAATCCAATCTCAAATTAATGAGTACATAGGAAAAATGGAAGAAATCACTGGAAAGAAATTTGGTGATAAAGAAAATCCGCTTTTAGTTTCTGTAAGATCTGGTGCTAGAGCATCTATGCCAGGTATGATGGATACCATTCTTAACTTAGGTTTAAATGAAGACGTAGTTAACGTACTTGCTGAAAAATCAAATAATCCAAGATGGGCTTGGGATTGCTACAGAAGATTTATTCAAATGTATTCAGACGTAGTTATGGAAGTTGGTAAAAAATATTTTGAACAACTTATTGACGAAATGAAAGAGAAAAAAGGCGTTAAACAAGACGTAGAGCTTGATGCTGATGATTTAAAAGAATTAGCAAGACAATTCAAAGCTGAATATAAGGCTAAAATTGGAGAAGACTTCCCAGATGATCCAAAAGAACAATTAATGGGAGCTGTTAAAGCCGTATTTAGATCATGGGATAATCCAAGGGCTAACGTTTATAGAAGGGATAATGATATTCCATATTCATGGGGTACTGCTGTAAACGTACAAGCTATGGCATTTGGTAACATGGGTGATGATTGCGGAACTGGTGTTGCATTTACTCGTGATCCTGCAACTGGTGCTAAAGGATTATTTGGTGAATTCTTAACTAACGCACAAGGTGAAGACGTTGTTGCTGGTGTTAGAACTCCAATGCATATTGCTGAAATGGAAGAAAAATTCCCAGAAGCATTTAAACAATTTAAAGAAGTTTGTAATACTTTAGAAAATCATTATAGAGATATGCAAGATATGGAATTTACTGTTGAACATGGTAAATTATATATGCTTCAAACAAGAAATGGTAAAAGAACTGCTCAAGCTGCTTTAAAAATTGCTTGTGACTTAGTAGATGAAGGAATGCGCACAGAACAAGAAGCTGTTGCTATGATAGATCCTCGTAACTTAGATACTTTACTTCATCCACAATTTGATGCTAAAGCATTAAAAGAAGCTACTCCAGCTGGTAAAGGACTTGGAGCATCACCAGGTGCAGCTTGTGGTAAGGTTGTATTTACTGCAGATGATGCTGTTGAATGGGCAGCAAAAGGAGAAAAAGTTGTACTTGTTAGACTTGAAACTTCTCCAGAAGATATTACAGGTATGAAAGCTTCTCAAGGTATTTTAACTGTTCGTGGTGGTATGACTTCACACGCAGCCGTTGTTGCTCGTGGTATGGGTACTTGCTGTGTATCTGGTTGTGGTGATATCGTAATGGATGAAGAAAATAAGAAATTTACTTTAGCTGGTAAAACATACCATGAAGGAGATTATATATCAATTGATGGTTCAACTGGTAATATATATGATGGAAAAATTCCAACCGTAGATGCTACAATCGCTGGTGAATTTGGACGTGTTATGGCTTGGGCTGATAAATATAGAACATTAAAAGTTAGAACAAACGCTGATACTCCAGCAGATGCTAAAAAAGCTCGTGAGTTAGGTGCTGAAGGTATTGGTCTTTGCCGTACTGAACATATGTTCTTCGAAGAAGATAGAATTGCAGCATTTAGAGAAATGATTTGTGCTGATACAGTAGAAGAAAGAGAAGCTGCTTTAGATAAGATATTACCTTATCAACAAAACGATTTTGAAGCTTTATATGAAGCATTACAAGGATTCCCAGTAACTATTAGATACTTGGACCCACCATTACATGAATTCGTTCCAACTGAAGAAGCTGACATTAAGAAATTAGCAGATGCTCAAGGAAAATCAGTTGAAACAATTAAAGCATTAATTGATTCATTACATGAATTTAACCCTATGATGGGACATAGAGGATGCCGTCTTGCTGTTACTTATCCAGAAATAGCTAAGATGCAAACAAAAGCTGTTATTCGTGCAGCAATTAATACAAAGAAAAATCATCCAGATTGGAACGTTAAACCTGAAATAATGATTCCACTTATTTGTGATGTTAAAGAATTAAAATATGTTAAGAAAGTTGTTGTAGAAACAGCAGATGCTGAAATAGCTCAATCAGGTACAAAGTTAGAATACGAAGTAGGTACTATGATTGAAATTCCAAGAGCTGCTTTAACAGCTGATGAAATTGCTAAAGAGGCTGATTTCTTCTGTTTTGGTACAAACGACTTAACACAAATGACTTATGGATTCTCAAGAGATGATGCAGGTAAATTCTTAAATGCATACTATGATAAGAAGATATTTGAAAATGATCCATTTGCAAAACTTGATCAAACAGGTGTTGGTAAATTAATGGAAACTGCAATTAAACTTGGTAAACCAGTAAATCCAAATCTACATATAGGAATTTGTGGAGAACATGGTGGAGATCCTTCATCAGTAGAATTCTGCAATGCTATTGGACTTGATTATGTTTCATGTTCACCATTTAGAGTACCAATTGCAAGACTTGCTGCTGCACAAGCTGCAATCAAAGATAAACAATCTAAATAATTATAAAACAAAGACTAAGGTTTCATAATCTTAGTCTTTTTGTAAAAATTAGACTTATGTGTGATATAAATTTGGAGGTAATAAATATTGATTATTATACACTAAACTAATCGTTAAAAAAATATTCTCACATAATTTCTTTTTAAGTTCAATACTATAATGCATAGTCATAAAAACACGTCCTTTCATTGTTTACATTGCAAAATAATTGTATAAATAAAATACAAAGTTGTCTATATATCCCCTTTAGTTGTCTACTTTTAGTTTACCACTACAATTTAAGTTTTTTTACTTTTTCGTATGTTTTACACAAGTATGAAAAAATATTGATTCATTGTGGGGTATATGATATTATAAACATGTAAAATAAAGAAAGTAGAGGTAAGAATTGTGGATAAAAGAAAGAATAAAATATTAATAGGATGTTTAGCACTACTTTTAGTAATGGCAGTTGGTTATGCTTTATTTTCGGAAAACATAACAATAAATGGAACAGCAACTGCAAAAGGTGATTTTAATGTTACTCCAACATGTATAGAAGGTACTGTGGCACCCGGTAATTATGGTTTTGTAGAAGGTGGGTATAAAAATGTAGTTTGTACAGCGGATGATTCAACTGATACTGTTACTATTAGTGCAGAGTTTGAGTATCCTGGTGCTGGAAGAATATTTTCTATAAAAATGACAAACACTGGAACAATTGATGCTATAGCACCAGGGGTATTAGAGTTAAATCCTGAATGGAAATTTTGCTATTCGGATGATATAGATGCAGATCCTAAAAATGGAACTTGTACTACTGGACGATCTGGTGATTCTGATGCTTATGCTATTCAAGTTGGAAATGGTACAGTTTATAATGTGGTAGAAGATTTTGGAGCAAATATAAATGATATTCCAAGTTCAGTTATGGAACAATTTTTTGATGAAAATAATAATGTTATTCTAAAGCCAGGTAATAGTATATACTATATAGCACTTTTAGGTGTTACTGAAGATCTTGGTACGGATCATGGTGGTGTTATGAATATTATCTATACAACACCTTATAAAGGCACATTTACACAAATAACAAACTAAGAAGCTAAAGTGAAGCTTCTTTTTTTATATTGTAAAAGACAAATAAGGGTAATTTTGTTATAATTATATTAGTAGGTGATATTAATGATAAAGATATTTCAAAATGATAGTGTTATTAATAATAAAATAGAAGATAATTCTATTATTTTTTCTAGTGCTAAAAATCTACTAAAATTAAAAAAAGAATTAATTAATAAAAATATAATAATTAATTCATTAGATAATTATTTAACAAAAAAAGTAAGTGATTTATATAACGAAAACATAGTAAATGATACTAAGTCTTTTATTTATATGTTAAATGCTTTTGATAATGTAAAAGAAAAATTAACTAAATACAATAATATTAATGATGTTTCTTTTGTGGATATCTTACTTAATACATACTCATTTTACAAAGAAAACAAGTTAAAGAAAAATGATAAAATAAATAATCTTGAAATTATTTTTAATGAATATGAAAAATTGCTAAATCATGATAATTTAATTACTAAATATCAGATGTATGAATTAGCACCAAATTTAATAGATGATATAGAATATCAAAATATATATTTTGAAAACGTAAATGAATTATCTTTTTATGAGATTAACTTTATTAATAAACTAAAAGAAAAAAAGAATGTATATATATATGCTAATACCATTAATAATCCTTCTTTTATAAATGAATTAAATAAATTAGATAAGGTTTTATATCAAAAATATAATAATGAATCTGTTGATAATCTTTTTAATTTAGATTCTAATAATTTATTTGAAAATGTAAAGATAGTATCATGTAATGATTTATATGAAGAAATAAAATACGTAAGTAACAAAATAAAAAATGATATTAATAACGGCTTAAGGTTTAAAGATATTTTAGTTGTTTCAAGTGATATAAAAAGATATGAAAATTATTTTAAATTATTATTTGATTTTCCGTATTTTAAAAGTGAAAAGCATGGTGTTTTAACTAAGAACTTTATAAGTATACTTTTTAAAATATTAAAAGGAGACTTTTCGTGTTCTAACTTTATTAGCTTGTTAAAATTAAACGTGTTAAAAGTTGATGAACAAATAATAAATGAATTAGATAATTACATTTATATGTGGTCTTTAGAAGAAACTCCTTTTTATGAAGAATTTAAATTTAATCCTAGTGGCAAAAAAGATTTTAACGAAAATGATTATAAAAAGCTAGCGTTATTAAATGGGGCTAGAGTAAGTGTTATAAATCCTATTAGATATTTAATTAATAACATTGTTAACGAGACTAACGTAACAGAAATATTAAAATATTTATTTATTTATATGGATGAGGAAGAAATAGCTGCTAAATTGTCTGATATGGATTATGAAGGTTATAACAAGTTTATTGATTTATTAGAAAATATAAATGATATAGTTTTTGATGCTGATGTTATTAGACTTTTTGAGATAATAAATAATTGTTATAAAACAAATGAAAAAAGTGTTAAATTGATTGATGAAGTAAATGTTTCATCAATGGATAATTATGTTGATAACAATTATAAAAAAGTATATTTTATTGGATTAACTCAAAAAGATATACCTAGCAAATATACTTTTAAAGGCTTAATAACTAAAGATGACATTGACGATAATTTATTATTTTGTTTAACAAAAAAACATACGGATAACGAAAATAACTTATTATCAAATATATTATTAAATGAGAACATAACAATTACTTATCATAAGCTTGATGATTCTATAGCTAAAGTAGAAAAATCAAGTATATTAGATAAGTTTAAAGAAAAAGAAGAAAGTTTTAGTTATAACGTTAATAAGCAAGTATTAAATAATCTTAACTTAAAGATAGAAAAAGAAGTGGCAGGGGCATTGTATGGAAATAATTTAACTTTAAGTCCTAGTAGTTTAGAGATGTTTTCTAAATGTAAGTATTCTTACTTTTTAAACTATGGCCTTAAATTAAACATAAAAGAAAAGATGGCATTTGATAATAGAGAAATTGGTACTTTTGTTCACTTTATACTAGATAATTGCATTAAAAATAATGTTTCTCATAAAAACGTAGATGAATTAGTAGATAAGTATGCTAAAGAGTATTTTAAGATTAACTTAAGAAAATATTCCAATACCCAAAATTATGTTATAGAAAAAATAAAAGAAAGTACGGTTATTTTAATAGATAATATATTAGATGAACTTTCAAATAGTAAATTTAAACCACTTTATACTGAATTTAAGATTAAAGATACACCGCTTACAATAGAATTAGACAAAGGAAAAATTAACATAACTGGTATTATTGATAGGTTAGATTGTTATGAGGATGATAATAACTTTTATTGTAGAGTAATAGATTATAAAACAGGTGCTAAAAAGTTCAGGTTAGATGACGTTTTAAATGGTCTTAACATGCAAATGATTATATATTTAATGGCTATATGTAATTTAAATATTTCAAATAAAAATATCATTCCAACTGGATTTTTATATTATCCTGCTTTATTACATTATAAAAAAGAATTATTAGGTATAACTAAAGAAGATGTTATAAATAACTTAAAAGATAGTTTAAAGGCAAATGGTATTATAAATAGTGATTATTTATCTTTGTATGATGAAGAAAAAATAGGAAATTATCTTGATGTAACTCAAAGAGGTAAAATAAATGAAGAAAAAGTATTAAATACAAATGAGTTTAACTTGGTTTTTAATAATGTAACTAAAGTCTTAAAGCGTGAGGGTAATAGTATTTTAAATGGTGATATTTTCATAAATCCAATTAAGGATTATAAAAACGATTCTTGTAAGTATTGTAAGTTTTCATCAATATGTAAGTTTGATGACAAAATAAATAAACCTAGAAGATATAAAAATCTTAGTACTAAAGAAGTTGTAAAAATTATGGAAGGTGATTTAAATGGCATGGACTAATGAACAATTAAAAGCAATTAAAACACGTGGTGGTAAAATATTAGTTAGTGCCGCTGCAGGTAGTGGTAAAACTGCTGTTTTATCACAAAGGGTACTAGATTTTGTATTATCTGGTGGAAACATAGATAGGTTACTTGTTGTTACCTTTACCGAGGCAGCTGCTTTAGAAATGAAACAAAGAATAAAAAGTAAAATCGAAGATGAAGTTTTAAGTCAAAAAGAAAATGAGCATTTAATAAAGCAGTTAACACTAATAGACAATGCAAAAATAACAACGATGGATTCTTTTTATTCGGAACTTGTAAAACAAAATTTTGATAAGTTAAGTATCATGCCAAATTTTTCTATATTATCATCAGCAGAAGAAAAATTATTAAAAAACAAGGTAATAAAAAAGGTTTTAGAAGAATCATTTGATAGAAAAGATTATGTTGAGTTATTAGATATATTTAATGCAAACGATATGGATTTAATAAAAGATAAGGTAATAAAAATAGCAGATTTTTTAAGTACTATTCCTTTTTATCAAGATTATGTTAAAGATTTTATTAATAAATATGATTTAGATTATTATAAAGACTTATATATAAAATCAGTAAAAAATAAAATGTTATCATATCAAACGTTATATGATGAAATAAAAGAAGAACTATTTAATTCTTCTAGTGATTTTGATAAGTTAAATGTAAATATCTTTGAAGAAAAAAACATAATAGAAAAAATTCTTAATGCAAAAGATTTTAATGATTTATCTAAAATAATTAGATTAGCTAATTTTCAAAGACAAGCTAGCATAAGAAATCATAATGATGATTATGTTTTTAATAAGTATAAAAAAATAAGAGAAAGTTTTAAAAATGAAATAAATAAAAAATTAAAGTATTTGGTAAATGTTAGTGATGATGAATATTATAATCAAGTTAAATTAATGAAAAAAGCAATTATTACTTTATTTGATATTGTTATTAAATTTAAAAATAATTTATTAGAAGAAAAGAAAAAAATAAATAAGTATTCATTTAGTGATATACCGCTTTTTGTAATTGATTTATTAATAAAAGATAAAAAGAAAACATCACTTGCAAATGATATATCACAAAGTTTTGATGAAATATTAAT
>CAMFOH010000005.1 GCA_945969495.1 uncultured Mollicutes bacterium | reverse complement strand
CCAATTACTCAAGCAACTAGTGCTCAACCAGGACCAGTTGGGCAATCAGCAGGTCAAACATATGTAACGCCAACATTTGAACCACAAGTTGAGACTATTCAAGAACCAGTTGAACAACCAGTTACAGAACAAAATCATACATCGTTGTGGTCAAATAATAACAATAATAACAATAATAATACACAAATATAAAAGAGTTTATTAAAACTCTTTTTAAAATGTTATAATAAAAACAGGTGTTAAAAATGAAATTAAAAGGAAAAGATAAAAGTTTAGATATTCAGGTAAATATTTTAGAAAAAATCATAATGGAAAGTGAAGTATTAAATAAGATATTAAAAGTATTAGATGAAAACTTTGGTTATGATTATTATGTCGCAGCAGGTTCTATAAACCAAACAATTTTTAATTATTATCATGGTTATCCATTAGATAATGGAATTGATGATATTGATATTGTTTATTTTGATAAAGATACTAGTTATGAAAAAGAAGATAAAATAATAAAAGAAGTTTCTGAATTATTAAAAGACATTAATATAAGATTAGATATTAAAAATCAGGCTAGAGTTCACTTATGGTATGGTAAGAAGTTTGGACATGAAATAGATGCTAATAAATCAGTAGAAGAAGCTATAAGTAAATGGGGTACAACAGTAACTTGCATAGGAGTAAGAATTTCAAATGGTAAATTTAAGGTTTATGCTCCTTATGGATTAAATGATTTGTTTAAAATGACGATAAGACCTGTTAAGGATAACTTTATAAAAGAAGATTATGATAAAAAATGTGCAAAATGGAAAGAAAAATGGAAGTTATTAACTATTATTCCGTGGGATAATAATTAATAAAGTGTTATAATAAGTATAGGTGGTATATATGAAAAAAGTAGTATTAGTTGATGGAAATAATTTATTATTTAGAAGTTATTATGCAACTGCATATCAGGGAAACTTTATGAAAAATTCTAAGGGTTTTCCAACCAATGCTTTGTATGGTTTTGTTAATATGATAAACAAGATTATAAATGATGAAGAGCCTTCTTATATGCTCGTTGCGTTTGATAAAGGAAAAACCTTTAGACATGATAAGTACGAAGACTATAAAGCCGGAAGAATTAAGATGCCAGACGAGTTAAAAGAACAATTTCCTATAGCTAAAAAGATTCTTGAAAATATGGGTATTAAATGGTTTGAAATAGATAATTATGAAGCTGATGATATCGTAGGAACAATAGCTAGCATGATTGATAAGTCTTCTTTGTATGAAGGATTAATAGTTAGTAGTGACAAAGACTTATTACAACTTATATCTGATAAAGTTGTTATGAAACTATTAAAGAGTAAAGATCATATTATGATGACTAAGAAAACGTTTTTTGAAAATTATGGATTAATGCCTGATAAAATGATAGATATAAAAGCACTTCAAGGTGATGCATCAGATAATATTCCTGGTGTTAAGGGAATTGGTGAAAAGACAGCTTTAAAGTTACTTCAAGATTTTGGATCTTTGGAAGACGTTTATAATAATTTACCTTACATTAAAGGGTCAGTTGCTACAAAACTTATAAATGGACGTGAAAAAGCTTTTGAAAGCAAAGATTTAGTAACGATTTATAAAGAAGTACCGTTAGGTTTTAATATAGAAGATACAAAAATTTTAGATGGTAACTTAGAAGGTTTAAAAAGATTATATGAAGATTTAGAATTTTATTCATTTTTAAAAAATATGAAAATTCAAAGAAAAAAAGAAGATATTGTAATTAATGAAATAAAGTCTATTTCAGAACTTAATTCGCTTTCTTTTCCCGTTTCATTTTATATTGAAACTGATAAAACAAATTATCATGTTTCAAATGTTTTAGCAATGGGTATTTTTGATGGAAATAATGCTTTTTATGTTCCAAAACATATGATTTCTGATGTTCTTAATCATATAAATGATAAAGAAAAATATACTTATGATTTAAAAAAACATTATGTTATGATGAAAAAAGAAGGATTGACTTTAGAAAATGTTACGTTTGATTCGATGATTTCTTCGTATTTATTAAATTATAATGTTAAGGATGATATTGCTTATTTAGCAAATCAATTTGGTTATGATGTTCCGTTTTATGAAGTTATAAGTAAGGCTAAAACAATAGATGAAGAAGAAATAAAAAAACTAGTTACCCATAAAGCTAAGTTTATTTATGAAACTAAAGAAGAATTAGAAGAAGAAATGAAAAAAGAAGATTGTATTTATTTGTTTAATGAAATAGAAATGCCTCTTTCCATGGTTTTAGCGGATATGGAATATACTGGTATAAAAGTTGATAAAACGGTTTTAGACGAAATGAATAAGGAACTAGATAAAAAAATAAAGGAGATATCAAATAAAATATATGAGCTTGTTGGAAAAGAATTTAATATATCATCCCCTAAACAATTAGGAGAAATACTATTTGAAAAATTAAAGATAGGAAATGGTAAAAAAACTAAAAGTGGATATTCAACGGACAAAGCAATATTAGAAAAATATAAGGAAAGACATCCTGTTGTACCTTTAATTTTAGAACATAGGATGTTAACGAAACTTCAAAGTACATATATTATCGGATTAGAAAGTAATATCTTACAGGATGGTAAAATTCATACAATATATACGCAAACATTAACTAGAACAGGAAGACTCTCTTCAATTGAACCAAACCTTCAAAATATTCCTGTTAGAACTACGTATGGTAAATTAATTAGAAAAGCTTTTGTTCCAGAAGATGACTCCATTCTTTTATCTAGTGATTATTCTCAAATAGAACTTAGAGTTTTTGCTCATTTTTCTAAGGTACCAAACTTAATTGAAGCATTTAAAAATGACATGGATATCCATACAAGAACAGCGATGGATATATTTGGTGTTAAAAATGAGGATGTTACTCCTCTTATGAGAAGACAGGCTAAAGCTGTTAACTTTGGAATTCTTTATGGTATAAGTAGTTTTGGTTTATCAGAGGATTTAGGTATATCTGTTAAAGAAGCTAAAGATTTTATTAATAAATATTTTGAGACATATAGTGGTACTAAAGTATATATGGATAACGTAGTAAAAGACGCATATGAAAAAGGTTATGTTACTACTATTATGAACAGAAAAAGAAAAATAGACGAGTTAAACAACACTAATTACATGATAAGACAGCAAGGCGAAAGAATGGCTTTAAATACTCCTATTCAAGGCTCAAGTGCTGATATATTAAAGAAAGCAATGATTGATATATATAAAGAGTTTAATCAAAAAAAATTAAAAAGTAAAATGCTTTTACAAGTGCATGACGAACTTATTTTTAACGTCGTTAAAGAAGAGGAAGAAATTGTTAAAGAAATTGTTGCTAGATGTATGAATAATGCATATAAATTAGATGTTCCATTAAAAGTAGATATTGAGACTGGTAGTAATTGGTATGAGGCAAAATAATGTTTAGTAAGGGGGAATTTATATGCCGGAGTTAGTAGAAGTAGAAACAACAAGAAGAGATTTAAGTAAAATAATTGAAAACAAAAGAATTAATAAAGTAGATGTTTTTTTAGATAAGATTGTTTATAATAAAAAGAAAGAATTTATTAATACAATTGAAAATCAGAGGGTACAAAAAGTTAAAAGAAGAGGAAAATGGCTATTATTTGAGCTAGAGAAAAATTATATAATAATTCATTTTAGAATGGAAGGAAGATTTTATTTATTACCTTTAGATGCTAAAATAGATAAGCATGATTATGTTATATTTTATTTTGATGATTTTTCGCTTCATTATAATGATCCAAGATTATTTGGAAAAATGGAGGTTATTAAAAAAGAAAACATTGATAAATTCTTCAATGATAAAAAATTGGGATTAGAATATGATGATCCACTACTTACTCCAAAGTATCTAAAAGATAAGTTTAAAACGCATCATACAGATATTAAAAAAATGCTTTTAGATCAAAGTTTTATTACGGGTATTGGTAATATATATGCGGATGAAATACTTTTTGAATCTAAAATAAATCCAAAGAGTTATGCAGATAAGCTTAGTAAAAATAAGTTGCAGGCAATAATTGATAACACAAAGGCTGTGTTTGAACGGTCTTTAAAATATAAAGGCACTTATCCAAATATTGATGGTAAGAGAGGTACTTTTGAAAATTATTTGAAAGTTCATATGAGGGAAAATAAACCATGTTATGATTGTGATAGTTTGATTATTAAAGAAAAAGTAGGAGGAAGAGGAACTTACTATTGCCCTAATTGTCAGAAGAAGTGTAAATGAATTTGACATTTTTTGTCGTATGTGATATAATAGCCGTACCAATTGGGTAATATGTAATGTATAGAGTATCCCAATTATAAAGAAGGGGGTTAAAAATATGAAAGGAACTTACATTTTTGAATATCTAAATGAAAATGAATTCAGAAAACTAGAACGATCAGTAAAAAAATACAATATGTTAGCTTACAAAAAGTTGGTTTTTGAATTTTATCCAAAAATGAAAGAAGGTAATTTTTTAGGAAAGTTAGTTAGTGTAAATAGCAAAGAAAATACTAAAAATTATGAACTAAAATTACCTACTGATGATTTATTTGTAAGGGTCCATGGAGAAGTAGTACTTCATTATTCTGTCTGTGAAAATAGTAAAACCATAATACTTGAAACAATAACACCAGAAAGTCTTTTATCTGAAGGACATAGACAAGAATTGGAAGCTTATAAAGGTGTTATGATATCTAAGGCTAACTCAGATAAAGATAAATTTAAAATAGATTTATTGAATATGTTGCAAAATGGTGATTAATTCACTATTTTTTTATTTTTTTTTAAATAATCATATTGATAAAATTAAAAGAATATGATAATATATAAAAGCAAACAAGAAAAATGTATGGACCCTTAGCTCAGTTGGTTAGAGCATCCGGCTCATAACCGGGCGGTCGTAGGTTCGAGTCCTACAGGGTCCACCACTTGTTTGTGCGGGTGTGGCGAAATTGGCAGACGCGCTAGACTTAGGATCTAGTGGATTCATCCGTGGGGGTTCAAGTCCCTTCACCCGCACCACTAAGTAATTAACATCAGAAAAAATTCTGATGTTTTTTTATACATGAACCTACGACCTCTATATAATAATAAAATTATATACTTTAAGATAAAATATTACTTTTTTTGCTCTAACCAACTGATAATATAACCTCCAAAAAAGGAGCAATTTATGGAACAAGAATTTAATGAAATAATTGATGAGTTTATAAAAATAAATAAAAAAGGATATGTGAACAGTATTAATAATAATCTAAATAATTCTTGTGGATTAACTCTAGAACATTTATTAGGTAAGAAAGCAGATAATATGTTTTTTCCTGATTTTAATGGAGTTGAAATTAAGACTACAACAAGATTTAGTAGATATAATATAAGTTTATTTTCTATGTCATTTGATGGCCCAAATTTATTTGAAAGTAATAATTTGTTGGAAAAATATGGTAAA
The DNA here is from genome assembly GCA_945969495.1 of uncultured Mollicutes bacterium. GTDB lineage: Bacteria > Bacillota_I > Bacilli_A > RF39 > UBA660 > Aphodocola. Next base: position 37,189 of record CAMFOH010000005.1, on the reverse strand, counting down.
AATGATGCTGAATTTTTAAATAAAAAAACTTTGTTTGTAAATTTGAAATTTAATGAGAAAGTTTTAGTAAATGACAAATATTATTTTGAATTAAAAATAGATTATGAAACAAAGAAAATAAAGGTATGTATATATGATTTGAATTTAAATATGATTGAAGAAAGATGTTATATTTACTTTGATAGTTTAGAAAAGAGAATAAAAGTAAAATTAGATAAATTAGCATTATTTTATGCAAGTAAGAGGAAAACAGGTGATAACTTATTTTATAGGTATTATAAAATAGAATGTTTTAGATATAAAGGTTTTTCAAAGTTTTTAGAATTACTAGAATCTGGTGATATTAAGGCAAAGATTATTTTGAGGTTTGCAAGAAGTGGTAATGATTTTTTAAAAAATAAAAATAAAAATATGTGTTTTAGTATAGTTAAAAGAAATATATATAAATTATTTAAATTAATTTTCACTTATGAAAATTAATTTAAATAGTTGTAAAAATTTATAATTATTAGTATACTATTTATAGTAGGAGTTGATTAAAATGGTATCTGCAGAAATAACTAAATGGATAATGTTAATACTTGTTATTGGTGTTGTAATATTTGTAATTAAGGCTGGCATGAAAATATTAAATATATTAATAATGGTTTTAATATTAGGCTTTTGTTGGTTTTCTTTTTTTACAGAGGAAGGTGCAGCTAGATTATCTATTGTATTAATGGGTAAGCCAATTACTGCATATACAACTAAATTGGAAAAGCAAAATAATATATCAACTGATGAGATTACATATTATAAAACTACTAAAGATGTTATAGTTAATGGTAAAAAACAAGAATATATTAAATGTTATACTAAATGGATAGTAAGAATTCCAAGTGTTGGAGAATAACCTTAAATGGTTATTTTTTTAATAAAAATTATTGCTATTTAAAAATAAATGTAGTAAAATATTTATGCATTTGGATGCTTAGCTCAGTTGGTTAGAGCACCTGCCTTACAAGCAGGGGGTCATAGGTTCGAGTCCTATAGCGTCCACCATTTTATTTTGATAAAGGTATTTTCAAAATAAAATATATGTGTTATAATTAATTAGTAATTTCAAATGGGCCGTTAGCTCAGTTGGTAGAGCAACTGACTCTTAATCAGTGGGTCTAGGGTTCGAATCCCTAACGGCCCACCATTTGAACTCAAAAGAACATCTTTACATGGTTGTTCTTTTTTTGTTATTAAAGGATAGCTTTATTATAACTTATAAGGATGTATTAAATAAAAAAGAATTTAACTAGAAACATTAATATAAATTTTTACTAATTGAATGTAAAATTTTATAACCTTGATTGTGTCTTTTTAAATTATGTGATATTATTTTTATAGTATGTGGAGGTAAAAATGGCTTATATAGATTTAGTTGTATTAGTGGTTTTAATTGTGTTTGTAATAATTTATTCAAAAAGGTTTCAAACTTATATATTTGGTTTTGGAATGATAGATATATTATTTAGAATACTAAATGTTATAAATGGATTTATTCCGGTTAAAGAAATAAAGGTTTTTATTAATACTTATATTCCTGCTTCCGTACCAACAGTTATAAATAACTATACTAAAGGTATGTTTAACATGGCCTTAACATTTATATATGTTATAATAATGGCTATATTCTTATATTATGTAGTAAGGATATTTATTAAAAGAAAAAAGATTTAATTGTTTACGCTAGCTTATATTAGTTAGTGTTCTTTTTTTATTAATTTGTTATAATTATAAGGTACATCATATGGAGGTGAATAATAATGAATGAAAATATAATAAAAGAAATAAGTATGCAAATGAGCATAGAAAAGTGGCAGATAGAATCTACTCTTGAAATGTTAGAAGAAGGAAATACCATTCCTTTTATAGCAAGGTATAGAAAAGAAAAGACAGGTGGTCTTACTGAAGAACATATAAAGGTTATTGGTGATGCTTATGAATACCAAGTTAATTTACTTAAAAGAAAAGAAGATGTTATTAGATTAATTGATGAAAAAGGACTTTTAACATAAGAATTAAAAAATCAAATTATTAATTGTAGTAAGTTAGTTGAAGTAGAGGACCTTTATAGACCATATAAAGAAAAGAAAAAAACAAAGGCTACTGAGGCTATAAAAAATGGGTTAGAGCCACTTGCTAAAATGATTATGTCATGTCCTTTAAATGGTGATATAAATGCTATGGCAAGTAAGTTTATAGATGAAAATGTAAAGGATTTAAACGATGCTTTGCAAGGTGCTAAATATATTATTGCAGAGTGGATTAGTGACAATGCAACGTACCGAAAATACATTAGAAATAACATGTATAAGTTTGGTATTTTAGAAACTAAAATAAAGAAAAATGCAAACGATGAAAATAAAACGTATGAAATGTATTATGATTATAATGAAGCAGTATCAAGGATAAAACCTCATCGTGTGCTTGCAATAAATAGAGCTGAAAAAGAAAATGTAATATCAGTTAAAATAAATATAGATAATACTAAAATATTAGAATTTTTAGAAACTAAAAATGTTAAAAATAATGATAGTTTTTGTGCTTGTTATATAAAAGAAGCAATAGAAGATGGTTATAAAAGGCTTATTTTTCCGTCAGTTGAAAGGGAAATAAGAAGTGATTTAACACAAAAGGCGGAAGAAGTTGCAATAGATAATTTTAGTAAAAATTTAGAAGCTTTACTTTTAACTCCACCAATTAAGGAAAAAGTAATTTTAGCATTTGATCCGGGTTTTGTTAATGGTTGTAAATTAGCTGTAATAGATAAAACTGGAAAATACTTAGACTCCACCGTAATAAAACCATTTTTAAATAATATTTCTTTAGAAAAAGTAAATAATTGTAAATTAAAAGTAGCTGCATTAATAAAAAAGTACAACGTGGATATAATTGCAATAGGTAATGGTACTGCGTCCCGTGAATCTGAAAAGTTTTGTGCAGATATGATTAAAGAATTTAACTTGCCATGTAAGTACGTAATAGTATCAGAAGCGGGAGCATCAATTTATAGTGCAAGTAAAGTGGCTATTGAAGAATTTCCTGATTTAGCAGTTGAAAAAAGAAGCGCGGTATCAATTGGAAGAAGACTTCAAGATCCATTGTCTGAACTTGTTAAGGTTCCACCGGAAGGAATTGGAGTTGGTTTATATCAGCATGATGTTCAAGGTAAAAAATTATCTGAAAGTTTAGATTTTGTAGTATCTAAGGCAGTTAATAGTGTTGGTGTAAACATAAATACAGCCTCCAGCTCACTTTTAAAATATGTATCTGGAATAAAGAAAAACAATATTGATAAAATAATTTCTTATAGAGAGAAACATGGCAAAATAAATTCAAGAGATGAGATAAAGAAAAAGAGATTATTAACTGATAAAGTATTTGAGCAAGCGATTGGTTTTTTAAGAATAACTGAAGGAACTAATATACTAGATACAACTGGGATACATCCTGAAAGTTATAATGTTGCTTTAAAATTACTAGATGAATTAGGTTTTGGTTTAAAAGACGTTGGAACAGATAACCTAATACAAAGGTTAAATGAGGTTAACATTGAAGACTATGTTTCTAAATTAAATACGGACATTTATACTTTAGAAGACGTAGTAAGTAGTCTTAAAAAGCCAAATAGAGATCCAAGGGATGAAATGCCGCAGCCAATTTTAAAAAGCGATGTTTTAAACATTGATGATTTAAAACTAGGTATGAAACTACAAGGAACCGTTAGAAATGTTGTAGATTTTGGAGCCTTTATTGATATTGGACTTCATAATGATGGGTTAGTTCATATATCTAAAATTTCAAAAGATTATATAAAACATCCTTCTGATGTATTAAGTGTTGGAGACATCGTTGATTGCTATGTAGAAGAAATATTTAAAGATAAAGAAAAGGTCTCTTTGTCTCTTATAAGTGATAAATAAAAAAATACTTGGTTGATTGCTTAATATATAGAATTAGAAAATAATAATTGACAAAAAAATAAAAAGTAGTATGATATTTGCTACGAGGTGTAAATATGAAATCTAATGAAAAACAATCTGTCTTATTAAAACAGACTTTAAATGAGTTTAGAAGTGTTTTAACTGAAAGTATTGAAGATTGTAATCAAGTATTCTTAATTGCACATGAAAAACCTGATTTTGATGCTATTGCATCATTGGGTGCTGCTGGTTTGATTTGTAAAAAGCATAAAAAGGCTCCTTATATAATAATAAACGATAACATTGATGATTTATCGGATGAAATAAAAGAAATGATTGATAAAATAAAGGAAAAGTTTATTGTAATTACAGTTGATGATTATGAAAATAACAAAACTAATAATGATCTTCTTATATCACTTGATGTTAATAAAGGGTTTAGGACTGCTTTAGAAGGAAAGTATAAACAATTTAAGAATATAATAATTATTGATCATCATTCAGAAGATGAAAACACAATAAAAACAAAAAACAAGTTTATAACATTAGAGGTATCATCATGTAGTGAGATATTATATTATTTGCTTAATCAGTATAAAATAACATCATCAGACATTTCATATTATACATTTTTATTAGCAGGTATTTATCTTGATACTAATAAACTAAGTAAAAATAAATTTCCAAGTACGTTAGAGGCTGTTGGTGGTCTTATTAATAAGGGTGCGGATCAGTCTAAAGTTGATGACTTTTTTGCCCTAGATTTTGAAAGTGATAGAAGAGTTCATAGTTTGGTAGATAAAACAATTCCAATAAATACTACCGTGCTTGTTTCAGTAAGTGATGATGGTTTATATACTCAAGAAGAAATAGCAAAAGCAGCTGATTATGCTTTGAATTACAAATGTGATGCTGTTATAATAGCAGCTAAAATGAAAGATGGAAGTTATGGTGTTAGTGCAAGAGGTAAAGGTAATGATAGAATATCAATAGATAATATCATGCATATTTTAAATGGTGGGGGAGGTAATTCTATTAATGCGTCTTGTCCTCCAATTTTTAAAGATAGTGATGATGAGTTATCTGATATAAAAAAAGATATAGTTGATATTCTTACTTTTAAGAAAATAAAAGGAAGTGAAAATAAGTAATTTTACTTCTTTTTATTTTGTATAATTTAGTACTTGACAATGCACAGTACCTGGTGTTATTATTAAACCGTGAGGTGATTATTATAAATACTCAATTTAAAAAAGGGGTTTTAGAATTGTTAGTCATGTTAATAGTTGAAAGTGATGACAAATATGGGTATGAATTAGTAGAGGAAGTATCAAATGTCGTTAACGTAAATGAAGGAACTATCTATCCAATATTAAAAAGACTTACTAATGAAAATTATTTTGAAACGTACCTTAAAGAATCTACTGAGGGCCCTCCTAGAAAGTATTATCATCTAACTATTTTAGGAAAGAAAAGAAAAGATGAACTATTAAGCGAATGGAAGAAATTTAATGAAAGTGTAAATAAGTTTATAAAGGAGAGTGGAAAAAGTGAATAAGAAAACTTTTTTAGATAAGTTAAGGAAAAGACTTCAAATTTTAAATAATGATGAAATAGAAGATATTATAGAAGAGTATGAAGGGCACATTAATGAAAAAGTTTCATCTGGAAAAACAGAAGAGGAAGCAATTAGTGATTTTGGAGATTTTGATTGTTTAGTAAAGGATATATTATCTGCTTATAAAATAAATGAAGATTATGAAAATAATATTAAAGAAAAGAATGTAGTGGCAGATTTTATTGATAATTGTGTTAGTTTTGTTAAGGATTTTGTTAAAAATATTGGTAGCAGATCAAAAGATGATATAATAAAATTTATCATTGAATTCATAATTTTAATAATATTTATTGCAATTTTAAAATTACCAGTATTATTTATAGAAGAAATTGGTAGTTGGTTATTTGAAAGACTTATTTCTCCCTTTGGAAATGGACTTGCAATAATTTGGAAATACATGATAGAAATTATCTATTTAATACTAGCGGTAGTAGGGATAGTTAGTTTTGTTAAGAAAAGATACATGGATGGAGAAATGGTAAAAGAAACTAAAAGTAGTAATGAAGAAAATATAAAAAAGAATACTAAAAAAATAGTAAAAGAAAAGAAAGAAAAAACTAGTAATGGTTCTTTTACGAAAATATTGGTAATGGCTATAAAAGTTTGCTTAATATTTGTATTAATACCAGCGATATTTAGCTTTTTAGCTTCTTTTGTATGCTTAGTTATTGGATCAGTTTTAATAGCTCAAGGTCTTCCTTATGTAGGAATATTACTATGCGGTTTAACTTATGTAAGTTTAAATTACATATTCTTAGATTTATGTTTTAGATTTATTTTTAATAAAAAACTTAATCTTAAAGCTTTGTTAATTAGCATTATAACAACTGTTATATTATTTATTGTAGGTATAGCTTTATCATTATATGAGGTTGTTAATACTACTTATATTAATAGTGTTCCTAGTAATTATAAAAAAGAAATTAAAGAAAAAACAGAAATATATTCTTTAGATACAAATTTAACTTGCGAAAACTTTCATCATACTAGTTGTTCTTATGAAATAGATGAATCTTTACAAGATAATATTACGGCAACTATAGAGTATTATAATTTTAATAAGGATTTTGAAATAGATGATGATTTGAATTATAGAAGAATTGAAGATGCTGAGTACTCTTTAAAAGAAATATATGATTTAGTAATAAATGATTTAAAACAAAGAAAAATTTATAATTATAGTAAATTATCAGACATAGATGTAAAAATAAAAGTAAGTAGTAAAACGATGAAACAAATAGAAGAAAATAATCGCAAAACATGTGAAGGCTATGATGTTTGTGATTGTGATTTATACGGATGTAATTACTATAATTTAGATGATTAATAAGATTAGAATTTTTTCTAATCTTATTTAATTTATGATATAATTAATAATATAAAAGAAAGGAAGAAAGTTATGAAACAAGACGTAGTAAACGCAATTGTAGAAATACCATTTAGATCTAGAAATAAATACGAAGTAGATCATAAAACGGGTAAAATAAAACTAGATAGGGTTTTATACTCTGCGATGGGATATCCAGCTGAATATGGTTTTTTAGAAAATACCTTAGCACTTGATGGAGATCCATTAGATATTTTAGTAATAGGAACAGAACCTACTTATCCAGGCTGTGTGGTTCCAGCAAGAGTAGTTGGATATTTAGAAGCGGTTGATAATGGATTTGAAGATTATAAGTTAATATCAGTTGTTGATGTTGACCCAAGATATAATGAAGTTAATAATTTAGAAGATTTATCTCCTTTTATACTAGATGAAATAAAAAACTTTTTTGAAAATTATAAAACACTTCAGAAAATCGAAGTTAAAGTAGGTAGTTATCATAACAAAGAAGAAGCTTTGAAACTAATAGAAACTTGCAAAAAAAGATACGAAGAAAAAGGAAATTAGTTATGAAAAAAATATTTTGGGCTTTAATAATAGTTGTAGTGCTGTTGTTATGTTGTTTAATAACATATAAATATTTAGATAATGATGATAAAAAAATAAATAATGAAAAAAATGATACAACTATTACAAAAGAAACAAAAAAAGAAAAGGAAGAAGATATAATGGATGGAATAACACTTAATTATCATGCATCTATTAGAATGGAAAAGATGGGAAAAATAATTTATTTTGATCCTTATAAAATAGATAGTTCTTTAAAAGATGCTGATTATATTTTTATAACACATTCCCATTATGATCACTTTTCTATAAATGATATAAAAAAAGTAATGAAAGAGAATACTAAGTTTATTATAACAAGTGATTTAGAAAATAAAGTAAAAAACTTAGGAGTATCAAATTATAACATAACCATTGTTAAGCCTTATGAAACTTATGAAGTTGATAATATAAAGTTTGATGCTATACCATCTTATAACGTTAATAAATCTTATCATAAAAAATCTTATAATTGGGTAGGATATAACGTTTATATTGATGGTTATAAGTATTATATAGTTGGTGATAGTGATGTAACAGAAGAACTTGAAAACGTTTCTTGTGATGCTATATTTATACCAGTTGGTGGGACTTATACAATGACTGATAGTGAAGCTTTAGATGTGGTAAACAAGATGAAACCCAAATATGCTATTCCAATTCATTATGGAGAAACGGGATCTTTAGATAATGCTATAAACTTTGTTAATGGATTAGATGATTCTATAAAAGGAGTAATATTAAAGTAATTTAAAAAAATATAAAAGGAACTTTAAAAATGGTACTTGTGCATAATCAAGTGCCACTGGTACAGTAGCTGATGCCATAACTAATGTTAATGGTTTATCAGCTATTTTTAAGTTTAGTGTTGTTGCTTATTCTAATAAATTTAAAATGGAAATTGGTGTATTCAAAAATAATTATTAATAATATTAATAAAAAAAATAGACACCAGTTGAATAACTAGTGTCTGAACAATTTACATTGGGCTGACATTAAAATAATATGAACGTTCCCTTTTATTTTATGAAGTTTCCTTCATCTACATACATAATATCATAATTCTATTTAATAATCAATCATTTTAATTTTGTAGTATAATTAAAATATTAGAGGTGTTTTATGGATATAATTAATTATTTTAGCTATAACTCTGTTGTTATATTATCTTTCTTTTTTATATCTTTTTTTTCGTTTATATTAAATTTTATAACTAAAGGAAAAAGTAATAAAATATTATTTTCTTCATATCGAAGTAGTTTATTAAATCCTCTCACATATGTAAGATTGATTTTACATATATTTGGGCATGCTTCTTGGAGTCACTTCATGAATAATTTTTTGTACATCTTATTAATTGGCCCAATGATAGAAGAAAAGTATGGTAGTATTAATTTAATTATTATGATCTCATTAACTGCGGTTATAACAGGTATACTAAATACTTTGTTTAGTAAAAAAAGGATATTAGGTGCAAGTGGTATAGTATTTATGCTTATTGTCCTTTCTTCGTTTGTTAATATTACATCAGGTAAGATTCCGGTAACACTTATTTTAATATGTATATTTTACGTAGTAAATGAGATAATATCTGGTATTTTTAAAAAAGATGATATCTCTCATATCGGGCACTTAATAGGAGCAGTATGTGGATTTGTTTTTGGTTTTTATATATTCATATAATTTACTTTGTTATTTCTTTTATTATCATATACGCATTATATAATTTATCATCAATTCCTTTAGGACAATATAAAGGGGATGTAGAAGGAAGATATATAGCTTCCTTTTTTGTTTTAGGAAGACAATATTTATTATATAAATCAAAGGATTTTTTACCAAGAGTAAATATTTTTTCTACATTAGTTTCTTTTAAAAGTTTATTTATGTTATTTACTTTTACGTTAGTTATAGAGCTATCACTAGAACCATTAATATAACATGATTTGATGGTATCCCATAAAGCTATTTTATGTCGCTTTAAAAAACTTTTTTTATCATCAATCGTAATAGGTAAATCTTCTTTATAAACCCTTGATAAAGTTTTCCAAAATCTATTTTGAGGATGCATGTAATAAAAACCCAATTCTCTTGATTTAACAGATGGTATACTTCCTAATATTAATACTTTAGAATCAGAGTTATAATATGGCTTTAATTCATGGTTTACTTTTTTAATCATAATAATTCTCCTAAAAAATAATTATTTCTATATTAAATATAACATATTTTTGATATAATTATGTTATGGAAGTTGGTGTTAAAATGAATAAAAAGAAAATTGTATTATGGAGTTTAGTACTTATACTATTGTTAGGAGTATTAATAGGATTTATTTATTCTAATAAAAGTGATGAAAATAATAAAGAAAATGAAATAAAAGATGCTATAAAAATAAAAGAAGAATATGAATCATTAAATGATAAACAAACATCTAACGGTAATATTTATCCTAAGGTAACTTTAAAAGAAAATAACACTTTTAGATACGTAAGTGCTAAAAAAGTAGTAAAAACCTTAGAAAGTGGAACTGGATTAATTTATTTAGGATTTAAAGAATGCCCTTGGTGTCGTAACGCAATAAACGTTTTACAATACGTTAATGCAAATGAAATATTATACTTAGATATGACAGATCAAAGAGATAAATATGAAGTAAAAGATGGTAAGGCAGTAAAAGCCGAAGAAGGAACAGAAGAATATAAAAAGATGTTAACTATTTTAGATTCTATTTTAGATAATTATGAAATAGAAGATGAAAATGGTAACACTATTAATATTGGAGAAAAAAGAATATACGTACCACTTGTAATTGGTGTTAAAGAAGGAAAAATTGTTGGATATCATGCTGATACGGTAAAGCTAGATGATAATCAAAGTCCATATGATTTATTAACTAATAAACAGCAAAGTGACTTGAAATTAATATATGATGAAATTAATTCAAAGGTTTTTGGTGATTCATGTGATTTAAATGCTGATCATGGTTGCTAGTATATAAGGGGAATCTTAATGGAAAACAAAAATGATATGTGTTTTAATGATATAATATATAAAATGAACCAATTTATCATGGAAAATAATCCTTATGATTTTGATATTGAAAGGCAAAAAGAATTAGTAGATACCTGTTTAAAAAAATATACTATAGAAAAAATACAGTTATTAGGTTCTAATAAGATAATTAGTGAAGATGTATGTAAAGAATTAAATTTTATTGATCTTTTTGATGAATTAGTTTGCATGATTCCAAAAGAAAAATACTTTGATACAATAAGGTTTTATACGCATTACATTTTAGAAATTTCTGGAAGTTTACAAGGTTGGAGTATACCTTGGATGAGTGATTCTGATCAAACTGAATTAGAAGCTTTATTTAATAAAGAAGGTAAGTGGGATGTGTTAAATACCCCATTAAATGAAGATTATGTTAAAACTTTCAAATTTGTTTATGATATTTTTCAAAATAATTTTATGATAAAAGAATCGACTAAGAAAATTACTGGTAAACCTGAAGATAAATAGTTTAAGAGAAATTAGCAAAATATTTTATTTAATTAATTTTATGATTTTAATATAGAGTATAAAGATATCATAATTAAATTATTATAAGAAAGATTAAAAGAGGTTTTTAAAACCTCTTTTATTTATTTATGATTTCTGCTTTACATAATGATACAAAGGAAGGATTACTATTATCATTACCAACTATTACAACCATTCCGTATTCACTTTTTAATACATCCCCTTGTGCAACTGTTTGCCCACCGGCATTAATATCTACGTTTTGCGTACCAACAGGTAAATATGATCTTGCAGTAGCTTCGCAGTCTGCGTCACATACCTCTGGAAGTGGGTCAGGTAGGTCCTGGGATGAATCTTGGACAGCAATATTTTTTACGACGTTTCATTTCATCCATTGCATTCCTTAGAATGCTTCCTTCGTAAAAATTATCTTCATTATTCATATTTTATCTCCTTTCGAAGTATCATATGAAAACAAAAAAATTAAATTATTTAACCAGTTTATAAAATATGCTATAATATAAAAATATAGAAAAAAGTCGGGGTATTTATGCAGTTATTAGAAAAACTAAAGAAAAGTTATGATAGGCTTCAAAAAAATTGATTTCTATTTATAGAATACAAAAAATTATAAGAGATTACATAGAAAGATAAAAAAATAATTTATCTTTTTTTGTTTTTTTTAAGGGGGATTTTAAAATTTTTGTTTAACAATTAATATGAGGAGGTGATAAAAATAAAGTTTAATAAAAGTATAAATGGTTTTCAAAATGAATTAGAAATTAAAAGAGAATTAGATAATAAAACTATTAAAGAACTTAATCCTATGTATAGAAGTTTTATCGAAGATTTATTTAGCAATATAAATGATTCAGATTTAATAAATTGTATAATAGATGATTTCAACAAAAAACATGATATTGTTATTTCAATTAAAAATGAAAAAAGATATATTAGTATAAAAAAAGGAATAAAAAATTCCGTTCATGTCGAAGGAATATCTAGCTTTATTCATTTTTTAATTCAAAATCATGTAAAAAGAAATGTTGTAATAGAATACCTTAAATATCATTATGCAGATGGTTCTACTAATGGTACTGGTATAAATAGATTGTCAGCTGAAGAATATAAAAAAGAAAATCAAGAAAAAATAGATATGATTAATGCTGAGATTAATAATAAAGATTTACTTATAAAAGTCATTGATAGATTTATATTAAAAGGTAATATAAGCGATAAATCGATAGATGCAATATTATTTGGAGTGAATGATGATTTTGTATGGATTAAAAAAGAAGATATTATTAAAGTTATTTTATCTAAAAAAGATGTTTATTCTAGCGCTGTTCATTTTGGGCCACTTACAATTCAACCATTAGATAGATGTTTAAATTATAATCCTAAATATGATAAAAGACGTTTTTGTGTGCAAGTTAAATGGTATAACTTGGCTGATGATATAATTGAACTTATGAATAACCGTTATATGGTAAAATCTGGATATACGGACGAACCACACCATCCCTAAGCTGTATACGGGAGAGTAAAATAAAAAAACAGGCTCAATATGAGTCTATTTACTTTTTATATGGAGCAGGTGAGGAGAATCGAACTCCCGTATACAGCTTGGAAGGCTGTGGTTCTACCATTAAACTACACCTGCATCAAGTAGGCATTTTTAATTATACTTATTTTTTGCTTATTGTCAATAGCATTCCTAGAAAAAATATAAAAAGCATAAAAAACATAAAAAGTTTGGAAAGGTATATACATGTTTATTATATGTAAAGTAATATTTAGTTATTCAAGAAAATATGATAAAATATATTATAGAGGTGTAATAAGTGATTATAAATATTTTATTATTGATTATATTAATTTTATTAAATGGTGTTTTATCTGCTAGTGAAATTGCGTTTTTATCAATAGAAAAATTTGAGCTTGATAAGATGGTAAGAAAAAGAAAGAAAAATGCTAAAAAAATAAGAAAGGTATTAGAAGAACCGAGCAACTTTTTATCAACTATACAAGTTGGAATAACATTAGCAGGATTTTTATCAAGTGCTTTTGCAGCATCAACTTTTGCGGATAAAATAATGGGATCTGGTTTTATATTTATTAATGCTAGTTTTACTAATGCTTTTTTAGTTATTATTATAACCATTATTTTATCTTATTTTACACTTGTATTTGGTGAACTTGTTCCAAAAAAAATAGCATTATCAAATCCTTTTAAAGTAGCTAGCTTTTCTGTTACTTTGATAAACCTAATGCAAGTTATATTTTATCCTTTAATAAAACTTTTAGCAGTTTCTACTAATTTTATATGTAAAGTTCTTAAAATAGAAGAAAAAGAAGATGATTTTACCGAAGAAGATATTAAAAGAATAATATTAACTGGTACTAGGGATGGAATAATTGAAAAAAAAGAACAAGAATATATATTTAATATATTTAAGTTTAATGATACGACGGTTGATAAAGTAATGACTCCTAAAGAAGATTGTGAATTAATAAACGTTAATATTAAGTTTGGTGCGCTCCTTAAAAAATTAAAGAGAACTAAGTTTACAAGATATCCTGTGTATGATGGTAATACTAATAATATAGTAGGCATATTTAACGTAAAAGATTATATAATGTATAAAAAAGATAATGATGATTTCGATTTAAAAAAATTGTTATTTAAAGTTAAAAAATTTGATTATGATGAAAAGATAGATGAAGTATTTGCATCAATGCAAAAAGAACATGTTAAAATGGCAATAGTAGTTAAAAATAAGGAATTTATTGGAGTTGTTACACTAGAAGATGCTATAGAGGAAATTCTTGGAAATATATATGATGAATATTATGAAGATGACGAATAGTCGTCTTTTTTAGTTGCTGGCCCATACACTAAAGCCTTAGATTTATATAATAGGCTATTAGGTAAAAAAATGAAATAAAAATATTCAAATTATGGTTTAGATGATGTTTTTATGAGAACTTTTATGATGCCAGCGGTAATGCCAAAAAATTTAAATAATATAACTTCAAATAACATGTTAAATAGTGCTCAATATGGAATGCAAAATAACAATGATTTAAACATGATAAATCAAGGTAAGTTCTTTTCCCCACAAGAGGGCTTTTTAAGAGGAAACATGGAAGTGTCAAGTTATATTCCATATAAAAATATGACATATTTAAGACCATCTATAAATAATGAAAGAATGCGTGATTTATATAAATTGCAAGAAATATCTTTTGCAGCTCATGATTTAAATTTATATTTAGATACTCATCCAAATGATTCTAATGCAATTAGATTATATAATGGGTACAATAAGCAAGAAAAAATGCTTAATGATGATTATGAAAGGAAATATGGTCCGGTAGATTTATCTGATACTGAAGGACTTGGTATGACTCCTTGGAATTGGATAAAAAAGCCTTGGCCATGGAATGAGTAGGTGGTATTATGTGGAAGTATTCTAAAAAATTGCAATATCCAATTGATATAAAAAGAAAAAATCTAAAAATGGCTAAAGCAATTATTAGTCAGTATGGTGGTGCTCAAGGGGAGTTAGGTGCAGCATTAAGATATTTAAATCAAAGATATACTATGCCAGACGATAAAGGTAAAGCATTACTAAATGATATAGGAACAGAAGAATTAGCTCACGTAGAGATGATATGTACTATGGTATATCAAATGCTAAAAGGAGCTACTATAAACGAGTTAAAAGAAGCTGGTTTAGAAGGACAATATACCGAACATGGGTTAGCTTTATTTCCAAATGATGCAAATGGAATTCCATGGACAGCAGCTTACATTTCAACAACTGGAGATCCAGTTGCAGACTTAGAAGAAGATTTAGCAGCAGAACAAAAGGCTAGAGCAGTATACGAGCATTTAATAGATTTATCAGATGACCCTGATGTTACAGGCCCTTTATTATGGCTTAGACAAAGAGAAATAGTACATTATAACCGTTTTAAAGAATTAGCAGATGAATATAAAGCTAAGTATTATTATAATAAATAATTAATCGCTTACGAGTTATTCGTAGGCTTTTTTATTTATTTTAAATAATAAAACTCTAATTAAATTTTATAATTAGAGTTAAAATAAAAATTATTTTATTTTTCTTTTTTTGTTTTTAATTATTTTTTTTCTTATTAATATAATTAGTATTATAACAAGAAGTGTTGATATACTAAAAATATATTTTGAAGAAAATAAATTTATCTTATTAAAATCAGTTTCAAAAAACCAATCTATAAATTCCATAATTAATGGTACTACTTGAACGATTGTTAGTACTATTGCAATTATATTTAGTATTTTACTTTCTTTGTTAGAATTTTGCACGTCTCTAAGATTAACTATATGTTCTAGAAAATCTTGATTTTTATAATATTCTTCTAAAGTATTTTTTGTTCCAAAAGCTTCATTAATTTTAGAAGATAAGTTTTGTACTGTTTCATATTTAAAAACGCCCTTATTCCAAAATCTTATAGTTTTTCCAAATTCTTTATATAAACTTTCTATAAATGATATAGAAACCGAACCACTTTTTGATAATTGCTCTACTATTTTATTATTGGTTCTTAATACTGAAGCATCTTGAAACATTATAAGTTCCATGATAAATAATATCGGAACTTCATCCTGGATGTTAGTAATTAAGTTATCATCAAAAGTATGTAATACATAAACTACTGCATCTCTTGATGCATATATTTCGTAAAAGTCGTATTGAGCAAAATTATTTTCACACATCTTTTTAAACTCTTTTGAATTTAATTTATAATTTATTTTATTACTTGTATAACTTTCACTCGCCATCATACATTCAAATTCCAAATAATCACGTGGTTTATTTGATATACTTAATAGACTTTTAGCTTCTCCACATCTTTTTAAATTAAATTTATTTTTCATATAATTATTGATATTAATTAATGTATTATCATCATATATAAATATATTGTCTGTTGTAACTTGATCTTCGATTTGTGTTGATGAAAAATTATTGCTTAAATTCATAATTGTTAAAACGTAAATACCTGTTGAACTATGTCGAGTTAAAAACATGTATATTTCTTCTTTTGTGATTACTGTACCATCATATTCATCACTTAGACATGCAATATAGTTTTTTCCTAAAAAGAATCTATTCATATCTTTTGTTACAGAATTATCACATTCATACATTGCGGTATCATTCATGCATTTTAAAAATTCTTTTGACAACTCATCATTATTCATACTTTTTAAGTTGTTTATATTATAGTTTGAAGTAAATGGAATCATTATATAAAAATCACTTTTATAGGTTTTTTCGTAATTATTACTTATAACAAGTTTAACATTGTCTGTCATGACTAATTTGTAGTTTTTTTCATAAGTCTTATATACTTTAAAATTTAGTTTTGTTGCAAATTTAAATCCATCATCCGACACTGTTGTTCCTAACACTTTATCAATTATATAATCATTTTCATTTTTTTCTTTTATGAATTTTATAAATTCATTTGTAATTAATTTTATTGCTTCTTTATCTCTATAATTTGGATCGATTACTATTGATATTATAAATATATTATTTTTTTTCCCTTTTTTATAAGAAACAATATCATCAGGTGAAATGTCATCATCTTTCATAGTATCACTGATAAGCATTTCACTATATAATTCATCAGATATTGGAAAAAAACAAATGTATCCTACTAGTTTTTTGTTATCGTAAGCTAAAATATATGAATCTTTATTTTTTTTAAATCTATTGTTTATTGAATCATAAGTGCCTTGCATATCTTCATTATAGGCTAGAGAATCAAGGTACATAATTTTTATATTTTTACTTCTTTTGATACTTAACTCCATAATATTATTTCTCCTATAAAATTAACAAAAAATTATTAATATTGTTTAGCCCAGTATATCTTTGTTTTAGCTTCTTTACCACAGCATACGCATTTTTTATCACCAGTTGGCTCATTATTATCAAATGGTATACATCTTGATTTTAAACCTAAATCATCTTTTATTTTATTTTCACATTCGGTATTGCAACACCAGTTAGTATATATAAAGCCAGCTTTATTTTTTGCTATATCAGTCATTTGCTCGTACGTATCAGCTTCATATATCATACTATCTCTTCTTATCTTAGCTCTTTCGTACATATCGTTTTGAATGTTTATTAATAGTTCATTAACTTTAATTACAGCTTCATTAACAGGAACTTTAACTTTTTCTAAAGTATCACGTCTTACTATTGTAACAACATCATTTTCTAAATCCCTTTTTCCAACTTCAATTCTAATAGGGTATCCTTTAACTTCAGCTTCCGAAAATTTAAATCCAGGTGTTTTATTAGAATTATCTACTTTATAAGTGACCAAAGAATCTTTTAGATCTTTTTTAATTTCAACTACTGCATTATTTACTTTATCAGTATCGCCAATAGGAATTATAATTACTTTGGTAGGCGCTATCCTAGGTGGTAAAACAAGACCTCTATCATCACCATGAACCATAACAAGGGATCCTATCATTCTTGTTGTGCATCCCCATGATGTTTGATATGGAGTTTCTAACTTATTATCTTTATTTAAAAACTTAATATCAAAAGCTTTAGCAAAACCTTGTCCAAAGTAATGTGAAGTTGCATTTTGAAGGGCAACACCATCATACATCATGGCTTCAATTGCGTAAGTAGCTTCAGCACCAGCAAACTTTTCTTTATCAGTTTTTTTACCAGTGAATACTGGAATTGCAAGTACGTTTTTTTGAAAGTCTTCATATACTTTAAGCATTCTAAGTGTTTCATCTATTGCGTCCTCTTTAGAAGCATGCATAGTGTGTCCTTCTTGCCATAAAATTTCACGACTTCTTAAAAATGGCCTTGTAGTTTTTTCCCATCTAACTATCGTGCACCACTGATTATATAAAAGTGGTAAATCACGATATGAATTAATTATCTTTTTAAAATGTTCACAAAAAAGTGTTTCAGACGTTGGTCTTACGCACATTCTTTCTTCTAGTTTGTTTTCTCCGCCGTAAGTTACCCAAGCAACTTCTGGTGCAAAACCATTTACATGATCCTTTTCCACTTGAAGCAAACTTTCTGGTATAAACATTGGCATTTGTAGGTTTTCATGCCCAGTTTCCTTAAATTTTTTATCTAGTATACTTTGCATATTTTCCCATATTGCATATCCATATGGTCTTATTATCATACTTCCTTTAACAGAAGAATAATCTACTAAATCAGCCTTTTTAACAACGTCAGTATACCACTTGGCAAAGTCCTTATCACGACTTGTTATTTCTTTTACTTGTTTTTCGTTCATTTTAACACATCCTTATCCCATAATTCCTTTTAATAATCCAAAAGAAAACGTTCCAACTATTATTCCTGCAAGCATAACTCCGCATGTTGCAGCTGTCATAGCTTTTTTCTTATCCATGTTAATTAATGCAGCAATTAAGCATCCAGTCCATCCACCAGTTCCGGGAAGTGGTATTCCAACGAAGAATAATAATCCCCAAAACTCAGCTCTTTCTATTTTGTACTTTTTAGCTAGTGCTTTATTTTCAAGCTTTGTTACAAATTTATTTAAGTGTTTTGTTTTCTTAAGCCAATTAAAAATAGGTGTAATAAACCATAAAATAAATGGTAGTGGAAGTAAATTACCAATTAAACATATAATAAATGCGGGGACTATGTCTAAACCTAACAAAGCTGCAGCAATAAGTCCTCCTCTAAGTTCTAATATAGGCATTAAAGAAATAATAAAAACAATTAGTTCTTTTCCATAGGAAAGATTAGTTAGTCCGTCAAACAAACCTAAAAAAGTATGTACTAAACTTTCTGCCATAAATAAAATCACCTCATATGCATAATATTATATCATACAAATTAATATATTATGAAAACTTTGTTATTTATATTTATTTTAATTAAAAATAATCATGTAAATTAATGCCAAGTTATAATAAAAGACAATATTTATGACTTTTTATATGATAAAATATAATTAAGAGGTAATTATATGACTAGAAGATTCACTGATAAAGATACGTATGATTTTATTATTAACACATTAAATAAGCATGGTATAAATGAAGATATAATTAGCATTGCATCAAGGATGGATATAGATCTAGCACGAATATTTTATGAGAAAATATTATGTGTTAAACAAACCGCTACTTTATCTAATAATATTGATGTAATTACTAAAACCTTACTTGGAATTTATGGGAATTACATTGCAACATGTTATTATAAAAACTTAGGTTATGATGTTAAAAATGAATACGGGGTATACCAAAATGGCACTCTTATTACAAGGGCAGATATAGCTTTTTTTAATCATGATGGAGAACTTAATTTTTGTGAGGTAAAAGCAGCTTCTCAAATAATTGATAACATAAGAAATTATAATTCAAAGGATGAAGAAAAATATAATGGAAAATACTACTATGATATGGACAAAGATATTCTAAAGTACAAAGAAATAGGTAGTAAATTAATAAAGCAAGTATCCAAACTAATTAAAACTGGAAAAAATGTTACGGTAGTTATTTTTGATGGATGTTTTATGGACGATATAATAAAGGATAAATTAAATAAAATGGGGGCTAATATTTTTAAATTAGCGGTTAATATAAATGATTTGGAGGATCAAATATATGATATGGTTTTTAAAGTAACTGAAGGTTTAAAATCTGATGATACATTTAAAAATATATTAGGAGATAAATAGTTTATCACCTATTTTTTTTATTAACATAGTGTAAAATAGGTGATATGTATGATAAAGTTAACCGCTTATGATTTGATCAAACATTGTGATTGTAAGCTTTTAATTGGAAATGAAAATGAAGAAATAAAAGAGTGTTTTGTAGATAGCAGAAAAATAACAGAAGATGGCTGCTTTTTTGGCATAAAAGGAGAAAGACAAGATGGTTCTTTGTTTTATAAACAGGCATTTGATAATGGAGCTAAGATATGCGTTATTTCTAAAATTTTAGACTTAGATTTAAAATGCTATGAGGATAAAATTGTTTTAGTATCAAGCGATGTAAAAAAGACCTTACAATCTTTGGCGGCTTATAAAAGAAGCTTATTTAATGGTGATGTAATTGCCGTAACCGGAAGTGTTGGAAAAACTAGTACTAAACAGATATTATCTAATATTTTATCTAATAAGTATAAAGTGCTAAAAACACTTGGTAACCAAAATAGTCAAATTGGGCTTCCGCTTACGATATTAAGATTAAAAGATGAAGATGTTATGGTTTTAGAAATGGGTATGAGTAATATTGGAGAAATACATAATTTATCAATTATTGCAAAACCTAATATTGCCGTTATAACAAACGTATATGATTCTCACATAGGTAATTTAGGATCTAAAGAAAACATATTAAAAGCAAAATTAGAAATAATAGATGGAATGGAAGATGGGACACTTATCATCAATAATGATAATGATATGCTTAAAACTATAAAACAAAACGTTAAAAAAGGGATTAATGTTATGACGTTTGGCATTTTAAATAAAAGTAACGTTATGCCAAGTAACATCAAAGAAGGTGTTAAAACTAGCTTTGATATAGAAGATGTATCTGGTTTTTTAATAAACGCAAGTAGCTCATTTATTTATAATGCATTAGCATCATATTTAGTAAGTAAATTACTTGGAGTATCAAGGGGTATGATAAAAGAAGGGGTAAATAAAAGCGTAAATGAAAAACATCGTTTAGAAGTTATAAGCTTAGATAATAACATAACTTTAATTGATGATAGTTATAACGCTAGCTATGATTCTGTTAAATTAGCTTTAGAGTATATGAAAAATTTTAAAGGTAATAAAATAGTTGTTTTAGCAGATATTTTAGAACTTGGTAAAGAATCTAAGAATATTCATAGAAAAATAGGAAACTTAGTTGCTAATAACAACGTTGATTATCTAATAACGATAGGAAAATATTCTAAATATATAGGTAAACAAGCAAAAATATTAAAAATGAAGAAAAAGTTTATTAAGCATTTTAAAAGTGAGGAAAAATCAAGGAAATTTATAAGAAAAGTATTAAAAGAAAATGATATTATTTTAATAAAAGGTTCTAACGGAATGAAGCTTATTAATTTGGTAGAGTATTTAAAATAGTGTTTTAAAATTTAAATATTATGTTATAATCTAAATTAGAGAATAAGAAGGGAGATTGTTATGCAAGATAAAAAAAATATTTTAAATGATGATTTTCTTTCAGATAATAAAAGTTTATTAGAAGTTATAAATTCTAGCTATTTATCAATTGAAGATGTAAAATGGCTTAAATCAAAAAGATGGTTTAAAAGATTTTTAAAAATATATGCTAAAGAACTAAAGAAAAGATATAAAAATAAGCCTTTAATAAAAAAAGAAATAAAACCAAAAGATGAAGATATAGAAGTACTTGATTTTACTAAAACAATTAATATTCCTAGTAAAGAAGTAATAGAAATATTAGATTTTACTAAAACGATAGACATAACAGACGTTAAAGATATTACACTTGCAACCAATAAGGCTAAAAAGAAGGTAAAAATAGAAAAAAATATATGGTCTAGTGTTATAATTATTTGTTCTTTTATAATAATTATTCTTTTAGTTATATTACTTAACTGGTATTTAGAAAATAAAAAAACTAATGATATGGTAGAAATTATAAATGAAGTTGCCGATGTAAAAGAAATTGAGGCAGCAAAACCGACAACAAGTGAAAATAATCAAGAAAATGTAACAACAACTACTATCTCAGATTATTATAGATATGCAAACATGAACATGCTTGAAGTAAACTTTGAAAATTTAAAAAGTATTAATGAAGATACAAAAGGTTGGATAAAGGTTGAAGGAACTAACATAAATTATCCTTTTGTTCAAGCTAATGATAATGATTATTATTTAAAGCATTCTTATGATAAGACAAGTAATAAAAAGGGATGGGTATTTTTAGATTATAGAAATAGTATGGATAATCTTTCTAAAAATACGATATTATATGCTCATGGTTTGGTTAATAATACAATGTTTGGTAGCATGAGAAAAGTTATAAAATCATCTTGGTATAATAATAAAAATAATCATATAATAAAGGTTTCAACGCCTTATAATAATGAATTATGGCAGGTATTTTCTACCTATACAATAGAACCAGAAAGTTATTATATAACAACTAATTTTTCAAATGACGATGAGTTTTTAAATTTTATAAGCGTAATTAAATCAAGAAGTGTTTATGACTATAACATTGATGTTGGAGCAAGTGATAAAATACTTACTCTATCAAGTTGTTATGATAATACTAAAAGAATGGTTTTACATGCTAAGTTAATAAGTATTCAAGAAAGATAAAAGAAGGATTAGTTTTTTAATCCTTCTTTTAACATGTCCTCTAATTCTTTACATTTTTCTTTATCCATGTTTGGAACATTTTTTAGTATGTAATTAATTCCTATATCTTTATATTTGTGTACTCCTAACGTATGATATGGTAAGAGTTCTATTTTTTCTACGTTCTTAAGGGGTTTTATAAAGCTAATAAGTTCATCTATGTATTCTTTAGTATCATTAATGCCTGGTACAATTACAACCCTTATCCATAGTTTTTTATTCATTTTTTGACATAGTTTTAAAAAAGCTAATGAAGTATCAATATTAGAACCCGTCATTTCTTTATAATTATCTTTGCTAGTTCCTTTTATATCAAACATAACAAGGTCAGTATATTTAAGTATTTCTTTGCAATCAGGTATACTTCCAGCTGTGTCTAAACATGTATGTATATTTTCTTTTTTACAGAGTTTTAAACATTCAAGTAAAAAATCTTTTTGCATTAAAGGTTCACCACCAGAGAAGGTAACTCCACCATTATTTTTAAAATAAGGTTTATAATTTAATATTTTTTTTATAAGATCTCCTGGTGTATATTCATTAGATTTACCATCTAAATTCCATGTTTCTGGGTTATGGCAGAACTTACATCTTAAAGGGCACCCTTGAAGAAATACAACAAATCTAACTCCAGGTCCATCAACGAGTCCCATTGTTTCAATACTATTTATTTTACCAGTCATTATTATCACCATTATTAATTATATATTAAATTTATACATAATCCAACAAATTTTTTAAGAATAATTTATATAATAACATGCTTATGAAAGGGATATTATATGAATTATTATAATGAGATAAAAAATGAATTAATTAATAATGAAATATATAAAACAGTAAAAGATTATTATAAAAACAAAAGTGATTTAAGAACTTATTATAATGTGGAGAAGCTTTTAAGGAAAGCTGGTAAACATTATGAAAAAAGTATTATTAAAAAATATAAATGAAATAAAATATTATTTTAATATGTGTAGTAGTCAAAATATATCATATAGAAAATTAAAAGAGCGAATCAAAAATAATGAATGCGAAAGATTAGTAGATAATACCAAATTAAAAAAGAACATAGTTTTTATGTTCTTTAATCATTTAGCACCCTAATCGTTCATGGAAAGTTCTATCAATAACTTCTTGTTGATGAGCTTTTGATAATTTATCGAAAAGAACAGCATAACCAGAAACTCTAATAGTAAGAGTTGGATATTTACCAGGATTATTCATGGCATCAATTAACATCTCACGGTTAAGAACGTTAACGTTTAAGTGGTGAGCACCTTTTTTGAAGTATCCATCAAGTACGTTTACTAGGTTTTCTATTTGCTCATCTTTATTATGACCAAGCGCACTAGGTACAATAGAGAAGGTATTAGATATACCGTCTTCACAGCAGTTAGTATATGGCATTTTAGATACCGAGTTAAGCGATGCTAAGGCACCAGATGAGTCTCTACCATGCATTGGGTTAGCTCCTGGAGCAAATGCAACACCTGCTTTCCTACCATCTGGAGTAGAACCAGTTTTTTTACCATACATTACATTAGAAGTAATTGTAAGTACTGATAAGGTGTGTTTAGCTCCTTTATATAGTTTATGTTCACATAGGTCTTTATAAAATTCTTCTAGTAGTTCTTTTCCTAAATTATCAACACTATCGTCATCGTTTCCATATTTAGGGAAATCACCTTCTATTTCAAAATCTACTGCAATGTTATTTTCATCTCTAATTGGTTTTACTTTTGCATATTTAATGGCAGATAGGGAATCTACCGCAACTGAAAATCCTGCAATACCAAAGGCCATTAATCTATCAACTTTTGTATCATGAAGCGCCATTTGACCTTTTTCATATGCATATTTATCATGCATGTAATGAATTATATTCATAGCATCAACATATGTTTTAGCAACTTTTTTCATGGCAACTGAGTAAGCTTTTCTAACCTTATCATAATCTAAATATTCATCTTCTATTTTTTCTAAACCAGATACAACTAATTCTTTTTTTACTTCATCAATACCACCATTGATAGCGTAGAGTAGGGTTTTGGCAAGGTTACATCTTGCTCCAAAGAACTGCATTTGTTTACCAACTGTCATAGCGGATACACAGCAAGCAATAGCATAATCACATCCATGGATAGGTCTCATTAATTCGTCTGATTCATATTGTATTGCATCTGTGTCAATAGAAACTTTAGCACAATATTTTTTAAAGTTTTCTGGTAAATTATTACTCCATAAAACGGTTAGGTTAGGTTCTGGAGATGACCCTAAGTTATATAATGTATGTAAATATCTAAAAGAGTTTTTAGTAACAAGCGACTTACCATCTTCACTCATACCACCTATACTTTCAGTAACCCATGTTGGATCTCCCGCAAATAATTCATTATACTCTGGTGTTCTTAAATGTCTTGCCATCCTAAGTTTCATTATGAATTGATCAATTATTTCTTGAGCTTCGCTTTCTGTTAAAACACCATTTTTTATATCTCTTTCAAAGTAAATATCTAAGAAAGTAGAAGTTCTACCTAAACTCATTGCAGCCCCATTGTTTTCTTTTATTGCGGCTAGATATCCAAAATATAACCATTGTGTAGCTTCTTTAGCGTTATTTGCAGGTTTTGAAATGTCAAATCCGTAACGTAAAGCCATAGATTTTATTTCACCCAAAGCAATTATTTGTTCTGATACTTCTTCTCTTAGTCTTATTTTACTTTCAGTTAAATCTTCATTTTCAAGGTCTAAAAGGTCCTTTTTTTTATCTTCTATTAATCTATCAATGCCATATAAACTAATTCTTCTATAATCTCCAATTATTCTACCTCTTCCATATGCATCGGGAAGCCCAGTTAATAATCCAGCGTGTCTTGCTTTTCTAATATCAGTAGTATAGGCAGAAAATACCCCATCGTTATGGGTTTTACGGTATTTAAAATCTTCTTCAACCTTAGGATCTAATTCATAACCATATGCTTTTAAAGCTTGTTTTACCATCCTCATTCCGCCAAATGGATTAACGATTCTTTTAAGGGGAGTATCCGTTTGAAAACCTACTATTACTTCGTCTTCTTTTATTAAATATCCAGGTTCATATGCATCTATTCCTGATACCGTTTTTGTATCAACGTCATAAATGCCTTTTTCTATTTCAATTTTAGCCATTTGGATATATTTTTCATTTAATCTTTTTGTTTTATCAGTTATAGGAGATAAAAAACTTTCATCTCCAGTATACTCAGTATAATTATCTAATATAAACCTTTTTACATCTATTTGTTCTTTCCATTTATTTCCTTTAAAATCTTTCCATTCATTCATTTTATTTTACCTCCATAATAAAAAACCTATATCATTATACATGAAGATAAAAAGATATCAATGTTGCAATTGCAACTTTGATATCTTTTAATAAAATATTTACGTTTATTTACATTTGCTAGTATCATGATTAATTTTTTTAAAATAAAAGTAAAATATCATATTTAACATTATAAAAAACATAAATATCAGAAAAATAGTTTTTATATAAATTAAAAGATTTATTTTAAATAAATTAATAGAGCTTCCAACCGATAACCCTATAACTAATCCGGTAAAGAATAGAATTAAATTTTTCTTAATTCCATAGTTATTTATTTCGTAGTCATAAAAACCTAATTGTTTAACCATTTTAATTTCATTTTTCAAAGTATTTATATCATCTTTTAATACGAAATATAATACTAAAATGAAAAAGCAAGAAATAAATATTATAATTGTAATGTTATTATTTAAATTATTAAATGATTCGTTCTTAAGTTTAAAAATATCAAGTAAAAGATAAGAAAAGATAGAAGTTATAATGATTATTAAAAATGAATATTCTTTATTTTTAATTATATCATTACATATTATTTTATTACAAAAACTTTTATTTTTTATAGATATTTTAGTCTTTTGTTTTAAATCATTAGTATAGTTTAACTTTGCTGATGGTTTAGTAGTTATTCTAACGATTTTTAAAACAACTATTAAAGAATTTATAATAATGTTAAATAATATGAAAAAGATTATGAAATTTAAGTTTGTATTGGTATTTAAACTTGATATATTATAAGTGGTTTTAATTACTAAAGAAAATATCTTATAAAGTAATAATCCAATTAGGCTTCCTATGATGCTCGTTAGTGATGCATACAAAATATATTTAAAACAAATACTAAAGTTAATATATCCTAATGTTTTTAAAGTTATGATTTGTTTTTTTTCTTCCATAATAATTTTTAATATTAAATATGAACTTATCAAAACGCCTACAATTAAGAAAGTTATTGGTAATTTTTTTGATATTTTTTTTATTTCATTTAATTTGAACTTAAGATTATGAAACTTTGTAATTTCGTTTGTTTTTTTTAAATATATTTCTGGTTTTTTTAACAGAGATAACTTTTTTTGTGCTTCTTTTAAATCATCACTCGTTTGCTTAATTAAGTCATTTAAAGAAGCTTCTGGAAATGTTAAGTTATAATAGCTGTTAAGTTCTTCTTGCGATGAAAAAATTGCGTTTTCTAAAGCCTTTTTATTTTCGTTATAACGACCATTTACAACAGGTGTTAAAACATTTTTAATATTTTCTTCATATTTTTTAATATATAAATCATATTCATCAGTAAAAATATTCATTTTTTCATTTTTATCGATGGTTATGTAAAACTCATTATAATAATCATAATTGAAGTTTCTTTCTTCAAGATAAATTAAATTACTTTTTTCATCTATTTTATCGTAAAGGCTTTTAACCGTACCCACAATTTTTATTTTTTTAGCTTTTAAGTAATTATTACCGTTTGGTTTAAGAGTTATAAGATCATCAATGCTAAGGTCATTTTTTTTTAAAAAAGACTCTTCAATCAAACCTTCGTTGATGGTTCTTGGGTATCTACCATTTGTTAAGGTAAGCCTATTTATATAATCATTATTTTTTTTGCTTCGATCGCTATTTATGTTAATAACCCTAAGTTCAAATTCATCTTTTGCAGTAGTTGCTTTAGTATTAAATGTTTTAACGGGCATGATCCCCTTTATTCCATCTATTTTTTTTATTAAATAATAATCTTCTTTTAAAAGGTTAGTAGTAGCAGATATTTTAATTTCCATTAAGTTATTTTCTTTGTAGTAATCTAATGCACCTTTGGAAATATTTTTAAAAATTAAATTAAATCCTAAATAAAAACTAACAGATAAAGCAAAAACTATAATTATATATATAAATCTTTTTTTATTAAATTTTATTTCTCATATTAAATCAATTAATATAATCTTTTTTCTTAACATTTTAAATCACCTATTGCTCTAGGTTTTTTATTTATTATCATATTGGTTAAACTACCATTTTTTATTTTTATAATTTTGTTAGCAATAGGGAATATAGAATCATCATTGGTTGTTATTATAACTACTTTTTTATCTTTTTTACAAAGTGATTTAAGAAGTTTTAATATTTGTATTTTACTTTTTAATTCAAGTGATTCAATTATTTCGTCCGCTAAGAATACGTTTGAATTTTTAATAATTTTCATTGCTAAAGAAACTTTTTTTTGTTCGTCTAAAGAAAGATTATAATAAAACTCATCCTTTTTTTTAGTAAGTCCTATCTTTTTTATTATCTCATCAATATTAAGTGGATCTTTAGATACTAAGGCGCCTAACTCAATGTTTTCTTGTATTGTTAGATTTTTTAATAAAACGTCATCTTTACATAAAAAACTTATGTTTTCTCTTTTATATTTTTTAAGTTTTCTTTCACTTAATTTGTTTATTAAAGTATTATCTATTAAAACTTCTCCGCTATCTAATTTAATATTCCCATTCAAAATATTTAAAATTGATGTTTTTTCAGATGAAGAGGGTCCTGTTATTATCACAAATTCACCTTTTTCTATATTAAAGCTGACGTTTTTAAGTATTTTAATTTTTTTTTCTTTGTTATCATATTCTTTACAAACATTTTTAAATTCAATGTATGCCATAAAAAACCCTCCTTTTTCTTATTATATTACCTATCTATAATTTAAATGTCAATGAGGTTTAAATAAATATTTCATTTTTCCAAAACAAATGATATAATAAACTAAGAAAGTAGATGAAAAGGGGCGATAGAAGTATGGGAAATAATGATTTTGAAAACTTAGATGAGTTTTTGAAGAAGAGGAAAACAATTTTGAAGAAGAAACTGAAGGTTTAAATGATGATACAAACGCAGTTTCCCAAAATGATGATCTAAATAACAAAGAGGTTAATAGCATTCAAAATGACGTTAATGCTGTTTTCGAAAAAGAACCAACCAAACCCAAAATAGAAACTTTACCTAATGAGATTGGTAGAGTAAAAGATGTTGGAGCGGATATAATTACGGTTGAAATAACAACTAATTTGCCATTTGAAAATAATTTAATTGATCACCATGTAATTTTTAGAAATATTCAAGGTGCTCAAATGGTTGGATTAGTTACTAATTTAAATAGTGAAGTTGCAACCGTTAAATTGATAGGAGAAATTCAAAATGATAGGTTTGTACCTGGTGTTCTTAACAAGCCAATAATAGGAAACGTATGTTTTATTGCAACCGAAGAAGAAATGAAACTAATAGTGGTGGATGATAAAAACAACATATTAAAAAAAGTTCTTATTGGTAATATGCCGCTTTATAATAACACCCCAGCATATGTTTCTACGAATACTTTTTTTAGTAATCATTTTGCTATTTTTGGTAATACTGGTTCTGGTAAATCATGTGGAGTTGCCCGTCTTTTTCAAAACGTATTTTTTAATCAACCTCAAGCTCCACGCAATGCCTGTATATTTATTTTTGATGCATATGGGGAATATGAAAGTGCACTCTCTGTTCCTAATAATCAGATATTTTTTAAGAAATATTCAACCAACGTAAGAACTGGTATGAATAACCTTATAAAAATACCTTTATGGCTTTTAGACATTGATGATTTTGCTTTACTTTTAGACGTTGATGACCAAACGCAACTACCAATAATAGAAAAAGCATTAAGACTAGTTACTGTTTTTTCTGGTAATGAAGAAGATACAAGAGTTTATAAAAATGATATAATAGCAAAAGCAATATTAGAAGTTTTATATTCCGGCGGTGCAGCATCACAAATACATGATCAAATCTTCGCTATTTTAACTTCGTTTAATACTCCTGATTTAAACCTTGAAACTCCAATAGTTCAGCCTGGTTATACAAGAAGCTTAAGACAATGTTTAATAATTGATAAAGAAGGAAAAATTGGAGAAATTCAACTTGTTTCAGAATTCATAAAGAAGTTTACAAATGATAATTTAAAATTAGAATTACCAGATGGAACAATACCTTTTACTTTGGAAAATTTAAAGGAAGCATTTGATTTTGCACTTATTTCTGAAGGTATCTTAAAAAGTGATAAAATATATGATAAAG
Source organism: uncultured Mollicutes bacterium (assembly GCA_945969495.1). Classification (GTDB taxonomy): domain Bacteria; phylum Bacillota_I; class Bacilli_A; order RF39; family UBA660; genus Aphodocola. The sequence continues at coordinate 7,247 of CAMFOH010000005.1, read as the reverse complement.
CAAACGTTTTAAAAGTAAGACTAGATTCAATTATAAAAGGTGAGTATGCAGAGTATTTTAAAGTTGATAAATACATTGATAAAACAAACTTCATAAAAAGTTTAATAACTGCTCCTAATGGAGCTAGAGCTCAAATAATAAACATTAACATAAGTTATTTAGATGATAGATTAGCTAAAACTATTTGTAAAATATACTCAAAATTACTTTTTGATTTTACTTCTAAATTAAAAGCAAGAGGGTCTTTCCCAGTACATATAATATTAGAAGAAGCTCATAGATATGTACAAGAAGATCAGGATATAAAAATCTTAGGATATAACATATTTGATAGAATTGCTAAAGAGGGAAGAAAATATGGTGTTATTTTAGGACTTATTTCACAAAGACCATCAGAACTTTCTGAAACTGCTTTATCACAGTGTTCAAACTTTTTGATATTTAAAATACAACATCCTCATGATGTTTCATTTATAAGACAAATGGTTCCAAACATAACCGATGAAATAGTTGAAAAAATGAAGGCTTTACAACCTGGTACTTGTGTTGCTTTTGGTTCAGCTTTTAAACTTCCAACAATTGTAAAAATGGAAATGCCATATCCACAACCTTTATCAGCTAACGTTGACGTGTCAAGATTATGGTACTAAAGAAATCAGTAATGGTTTCTTTTTTGGATAATTGTCAAATAGTGTGTGTAGACACAAAATAAGTGATATTATTGATATGGTTAACGTGTTAAACGTTGACCATTTTTTTGTTAATAGAAATTAAACCTTTGCAAATAAGTATTCTAGTTTTAAATCTAATAAAGGATCTAAAACCAAAAGCAATTCTTTTAATAACTTTAATGAAGTTATTATTACCTTCAATATAACCATTATGATAATTAGTATTAAATGTATTATAGATTTTATCTTTAAATTCATTAAGTGTTTTAATAGAAGTTTTCATATAATTGGAAATGTAATTACTATGATTATTTAATATGTAAGAAAAAGAGTTAAAGTCTTTATTTTTAAAGGAAGAAAGTAAATTTTGATAAACAAGATAAGTTTGTTTTAATTCTTCATTAGTATTTATAATATAATTAACAACATCACTTTCAGTGATAAAGGAATTAAAACAAGTAAATTTTTTCCACTTTTCAAAGTCTAATTCATATTTAGATTTTAAAAGTAATTTCCAATATCTTTTGAGTTTATTATAATTCTTTTTGTCTTCTTTCATAACATTAATTCTAGTTTTATTTAAAGCTCTAGAAATAAGTTGTATTAAATGAAAATTATCAATAACAATATTAGCATTAGGGAACAACTTTTTAATTAAAGAAACATAAGGAGAATACATATCAATAACAATGTATTTAACATTGTTTAAAGCCTTGTGAGAATATTTACCAAAATATTTAAGTAAACTAAGTAACTTTCTATCTTCAAGAATATCAATAGTTTTACCAGTAATTCCATTACAAAGATGAAAACTCATGGCACCATTAGCAGATTTAACAGATTTAAATTCATCAAATAAAAGAACCTCTGGAAGACTATTTTTATAAAGCTTTTGAGAATTATAAAAGGAATCCATAATTCTTTCTACGGTATTAGTAGAAACATTATTATCTTTGGAAATATCAACTTCAGAACGTTTCTTAGTTAGATCTAAAGCAATTTGATATTTAGTATTATTAGAAATAAAACAACCATAGTTTGTAACATTATCTCTTAAAGTAAAAGCTTTACCACAATGTTTACATAAATATCTTTGTTTTCTAAGCCTTAAAATAGTTTTAAAACCAGAAACATTAGGAAGTTTAATATTAGAAGTAATAAAACCATGTTTTTCTATTTTTTTATCAAAGATAACACCACATTTAGGACAACAAGTAGGTTTGTAAGATAAAACACCATCAAAAACTTTATAATAAACACCTTTAATTTTTTCTTTATGATAACAATTCTCATAGAATTTGATATTATTATCTTTCATTTCTAGCATTTCTGTAATATAATTTGTATTAGACATATAAGTACCTTCTTTCATGTATTTTTGAACACTTACATTGTATCAAAGAAATGCTTATATGTCTTTTTTTTATAAAAAGTGCATATAACTATTTTCTAGTTACACACACTAAAAATTATACAACCCAAAGAGTTCAAAACTATCAAACTGGTATTCCTCCTATTAGATCAATTCCAGAATATTGCAAAAATAATGGTTATATAAAATAAGCTTTGTTTAAAGCTTATTTTTTATTTATATTTTTCTTTAATCATTTTATTAATTGTGTTAAAATATAAATATAATTAAGGAGGATATCATGAAAGAAAAAACAAAGAAATTAATACTATTAGTTGCAATATGTTTTGCCACTCTTGCAGTTTTATTTATTGCTATAAAATTAAATGAAAACAGAAAAAATGATGCATTATCAATTTCTGGCATTAAAGGTTATTTAACAGAAATAAAATATGATGAAATATCAACCCATGTTATAGAACAACCTAATACAATTGTATATGTTTCAAATAGTAGTGATGATAATTCTATAGAGTTTGAAAAAATATTTAAAACCGTTATTAAAAAATATAATTTAGAAAATGAAATTATATATATCAACATAAATGATGTTGTAATTGTTGATCCTATTTATCAGTATGCACCACAGCTTGTATTTTATGAAGGTGGAGAAATATCTGATATAATTGATTGTAAAACTTTAAAGAACACTGATAAAATTATAAAAGAATTAAAAGAAAGAAGTGTAATAAGTGATTAACGTAGTATTATTCGAACCCGAAATACCTGGCAATACCGGTAATATAATGCGTACTTGTGCTGCTACTAATACTAAATTACATTTGATTAAACCACTTGGTTTTTCTTTAGATGAAAGTTATATTAAAAGAAGTGGTGCTAATTATATAAAAGATTGTGATTATATAGTTTATGAAAATTGGGATGATTTTAAAAGTAAAAACAAAGGAACATACTATTATTTAACAAGATATGGTAAAAAACCACATACTTCATTTGACTATAGTAATAAAAATGAAAATATATATTTAGTGTTTGGTAAAGAAAGTAGTGGAATTCCACTTGAAATATTAAAAAATGATTTAGATCATTGTCTTAGAATTCCAATGACAAATAAGGTGCGGGCACTTAACTTATCTAATTGTGCAGCCATAATGGTATACGAAGTTTTAAGACAACAAAATTATGGTGATTTATTAAGAACAGAACCTTTTAAGGGAGAAGATTATATAATAACAGGTAAGGATACTAGATTATAGCTAGTATTTTTTTATGATAATGTTAAAAGGAAAGTACTTTTTGTACTTTCCTTTAGTTGTTAACTTCTAACTTTATTGAATTTATGTTATCCATCATTATACTAATATAGTCTTTTTTATCTTTTCTATCAGAAGCGCTTAATGTTGATAAAGAGTTAAGCTTAACTGTTTGAACGCCATATGCATCTTTTAATGATTTAATTGTTTCACTTTCTTCTTCATCATCCATTAGAAAAATATAATGAACCATTTTATTTGCAAGCATTTTTTTAACATCTGAAATTACTTTATCTGTTAAGTTTTCATTTTCTTCGATTGATATTACTGTAAAGCCATATTTTTCTAAATATTTAAAAGCGTCATTGCTAACTATTAATATGTTACTACTTGCATTTAATGCAATACTTTTAAGCTCTGCATCTATTTCTGATAAATTTAATTTTAACATTTCATAATTTTCATCAATCTTCTTTTTTTCAATGTTTTCATCGATGTATTCGTCAAGCCCCTTTTTTATATTAGAAGCCATCATTAAATAATTAGCTGGATTAAGCCATGTCTCCGAAACGTCATTGGTATAAGTCATTCCAAGTGATGCATCGATTATTTTTATTTTCTTATTTTTATTTAATAGCTCAACTGCGTAGTCTTTTTCTTTTTGAATTGTTCCATTATAAACATATAAATCACCTTTTGAATAATCACTTAACTGCTTGTTTGTTAACTTATAATCTTTATAGTTTATTCCGTCTGGATATATGCTATATATGGCAATGTTATCACCATATAAGTTATCAAGAATATATTCGACTGGATAAACACTAGTGTAGGCTGTCATTGAACTAGTATTATCATTTTTTGTACAACCATTTAAGGCAAGTAGTGATAAAAAAAGACTAATTATTATTAAAGTTTTGTTTTTCATTTTTATTCTCCTTTTTCGGTACGGGATCATACCCAAAAGTACCAAATGGATTACATTTTATTATTCTTTTTATTCCTAGAATACTACCTTTAATAGCTCCGTACTCTTTAATAGCCTCCTTAGTATATTGTGAGCATGTTGGAACATGTTTGCAATATCCGTGAAATGAGCCTGGAATCCTTTGGTATATGTTTATGATTCCGATTAATATATTTTTCATCATATAAACATTCTATCATCATTATAAAAAAAATGATAGTATTATATAAAAAAATATTTTTTTTAGTTTACGTAAAGATATCTTTTTGATATTTTTTTATTTAATTTATATGGACATTTTACTAAAAAATATGATATTATAGTGGTAGCTAGTGGAATATAGTGGTAGATTGTGGGGGATAAATATGTTCATGGGAGAGTATCATCATAACATCGATGATAAAGCAAGAATTGTTTTACCTTCTAAATTTCGTGAGGAATTAGGAGATACTTTTGTTGTTACTCGTGGATTAGAAGGATGTTTATTTGTATATTCTAAAGAAGAATGGATAAACATTGTATCTAAACTTAGGGAACTTCCCTTTACAAAAAAAGATGCTAGAGCTTTTTTAAGGTTTTTCTTATCTGGCGCCGTGGAATGCCAAACGGATAAACAAGGAAGAGTAGCTTTACCAACTCCATTAGTTAACTATGCAAATATAAAAAAAGAATGCGTTGTTATTGGTGTGAACGACAGACTCGAAATATGGTCGGAAGATGCTTTTAATGATTATTTTAATCAAAATATCGATAATATTTCTGATTTAGCAGAGGATTTATTCGATAACATGGAGGTTTAAATGAAACATATAAGTGTTCTTTTAAATGAAACCATTGAAGCGTTAAACATTAAAGAAGATGGTGTTTATGTTGACTGTACGTTAGGTTATGCTGGTCACTCGAGTGCAATCTTAAAAAGATTAAAAAAAGGGAAATTATATGCATTTGATCAAGATTCAAAGGCAAGAGAGTTTAGTGAAAACTTACTTAGAAAAATTGGTTCTAACTTTGAGATTATTCCTAGTAATTTTGTTAATCTAAAAACAGAATTACTAAAAAGGGGTGTTGACAAGATAGATGGAATCATGTTTGATTTAGGTGTTTCCTCACCTCAATTAGATGATGGTCAAAGGGGGTTTAGTTTTCACGCAGATGCACCACTTGATATGAGAATGGATAAAACAAATGCTTTATCAGCTTATGAAGTGGTTAATGATTATCCATATGAAAAATTAGTAAAAATAATAAGAGATTATGGAGAAGAAAAGTATGCTAGTAAGATTGCAAGACAAATAGAAAATGAAAGAAACAATAAAAAAATAAAAACTACGCTTGAATTAGTTAACGTAATTAGTGATGCGGTACCTAACAAATATAAAAGACTTACCCATCCAGCGAGAAGGACGTTTCAAGCAATAAGAATAGAGGTAAATAAAGAACTTGATGTATTACCAATCGCAATTAATGATGCCATTGATTTATTAGATATTGGTGGTGTTATTACGGTAATTACATTTCATTCTTTAGAAGATAAAATTTGTAAAGAAATATTTACAAAAAGATCGAAAGAAAATGATTTAGTTAAAAACTTACCTGTTGTCCCAGATGAGTTTTTACCAGAGTTAAAGGTTTTAAAGAAAATAAAACCAAGTAAAGAAGAAATAGAAAATAATAAAAGAAGTAGAAGTGCAACACTTAGGGTAGCAATAAAACAAAGGAGAATGTAAAATGGCAAAAAAAAGAAGAAGAAAAACAAATTTTGAAAGAACCATGATAACCTTAACGGTTACTACGTCTTTTTGCGTTTTTGTATCCTTATTTTTCTTTAAAGCACAACTATCTTCTGTTAATATAGAAGTTGAAAAATTAAAAAATAGTGTTACTAAACAACAAAAAGTAAATGAAAGTTTAACCATGAAAGTAAATGAATTAGTATCACTTGAAAACATGCAACTTGTTGCAGCAAGTAATGGATTGGAGTATAATAATAACAATATAATTGTTATTCAAAAATAATCATGTTATAACTTACGTATTAAAGGGTGAGAATGTTTATGAAAAGAGAAATATTAAATAAAAACAAAAATATGACAGCAAAAGTTTTTACTTTAATATTTTTTCTTTTTGTTTTTATTTTAATATTACGTTTGGGATACTTGTGTTTAACTGGTAAAGTTGATGGAATTGATTTAAAAGATTTTGCTAACAAAAGAAATACAAAAAAAGAAACATTATACGCGTTAAGAGGAAGCATTTATGATGTTAATGGAGAAGTATTAGCTCAAACAATAAATTCATATACTATTATAGCTTATCTTGACTCATCTAGAAGTGAGGGGTATGAAACTCCTCAACATGTTGTAGATAAAGAACTTACCGCAGAAAAATTATCTACTGTTTTAGATATGAGTAAAGAAAAAATTTTAGAAATTCTAAATAAAGACGCATATCAAGTTGAATTTGGAACTAAAGGTAAAGGGCTTACTGAATTACAAAAAGAATCAATTGAGAGTTTGGGACTTTATGGAATTGATTTTATTACTACTCATAAAAGATACTATCCTAATAATACCTTCTTATCATACGTAATTGGATATACTAAAGATGATTCTTCTGGAAATATGATTGGTGAGATGGGTATTGAAAAACAATATAATGATGTTATGACTGGTACAAATGGTTTTGTTGAATATCAAAAGGATTTAAATGGTTATAAGTTTCCTAATTCTAATGAAATACGAGAAGAAAAAGTTGATGGAAATGATGTTTATTTAACAATTGATTCTAACGTTCAAATGTCATTAGAAACCGTCGTTAGTAAGGCAAAAGAAGAATCTAGTGCCCAGTGGATTATAGCGGTAGTAGCAGATGCTAAAACTGGTAAAATATTAGGAAGTGCGACATCTCCTTCATTTAATCCTAATATAAAGGATATTTCAAATTATTTAAATCCACTTGTATCTTATCCATTTGACCCGGGTTCA
>CAMFOH010000004.1 GCA_945969495.1 uncultured Mollicutes bacterium | reverse complement strand
GAAATGGATGTATAATTGCATATTTAGAAAATAAGGCATTTATTTATGATGTTGTAAATAATGAAATCGAAAGCTTTTTATTTAATTATATTAAACCATCAATCAATTATAAAGGATACTACGATGCCTTTTTTGAAAAAGAAAATGATAATGTATCACCACTGCTTATTCATTTTATAATTGATAAGGGTTTTTGGATGTCTGAGGAAGCCCTTTTAAATGAAGAAACTCTAGCAGTTATACCTTCTTTTGTTAATGCAAAGCAAGAAATACTAAAGTATTGTGATGATTGTTATAACACTTATTGTGATTTTCTAGAGGATGGTTTATGCAAAACCCTTCATTAAAATCAGCATATATCCACGTCCCTTTTTGTAAGAACATATGTTCATATTGTGACTTTTGTAAGAACTATTATAATGAAAAAATAGTATTAAGTTATTTAGAAGCATTAGAAGATGAAATAAAAGAAAACTATAAAGGTGATGCATTAGAAACTTTATACGTCGGTGGGGGAACCCCTAGCTGTCTATCTATTAAAGAATTAGATATTTTATTTAAAATTATAAGTAAGTTTAATTTAAGTGAAAATTATGAATTTACTTTCGAATGTAATTATGAAGATATAAATGATACATTATTAAGAAAACTAAAAGAAAACAATGTAAACAGAATAAGTATTGGGCTTCAAACTTTTAATAAAAAATTCAAAGATGTTCTTAAAAGAAACATAGACAAACAAGAAATGATAAAGAAAGTTAATCTTGCAAAGAAATACTTTAATAACATAAATATTGATCTTATGTATGCACTTGGTAATCAGAGTTTAAAAGATTTAAAGCAAGATGTTTTAGATTTTATCAGTTTAAAAGTTAGTCATATTAGTACTTATTCTTTGATAGTTGAAGAAAATACAAAATTATTTTTAAATAAAATTGAAGAAGTAGATGAAGATACCCAGGGTAAAATGTATAACTTGATAAATAATATTTTAACTAGTAATGGTTATAAACACTATGAAATAAGTAATTTTTCACTTCCAGGATTTGAGTCAAAACACAACCTTACTTACTGGAATAACGAAAATTATTATGGTTTTGGAGCAGGAGCATCAGGCTTTGTAAGTAATGTAAGGTATGATAATACTAGAAGTGTTTTTAACTATATAAAGGGAAGAAGAAAAATATACGAAGAAAAAATAGATAAAAATCAGATGATTAAAGATGAGGTTATGTTAGGTTTTAGAAAGATTAATGGTATTGATAAATTAGCTTTCTTAAATAAATATGGTATTTCGATCGATAAAGTTTTTAATACAGAATCTTTAATAAAAGAAGGGCTATTAGAAGAAAATAAAACAAGTATATTTATTCCTTTAAAATATTTATTTGTATCAAATGAAATTATTTTAAAAGTGATATCAAGCTATAACTTGAACTATAATAAAAAATAATGTATAATATCTTTATAATATGGAGGTAGACTAATGGATACTAATGAAAGTAAAGAAGAAGTGCTTGAAGAATTAAATGATTTAGAGGAAATACAACCAGCAAATGAAACACCAATGCAAGATGAAATAACGCCAGATAAAAAAATAGATGATGTTATTAATTTATCTAATAGTGATAATAATGTTTCATCAGAAAATAACGATAATGTTGATTTAAATGAACCTGTTGTTTTGAAACCTTCTAATGTAAATATAAATGAAGAACAAACTGAGTCTTCAAATGAAAATCAATCAGTTGTTTTAGAAAATAATAATAGTGAAGAAAAAACTACCAAAGAGGGTGAAAATACAGAATCTGAGGCAGTGGAACAAAGTATGGATGAAACAAAAAAGAAAAGTAAGATGCCACTTATCATATTATTATCTATACTATTAGTTATAGACATTGCTGCTTTAGTAATATATATAATAGGCATAGATAAAGTATTAGGATTTATTAAGTAATAGTAACGTATATTCGTTACTATTTTTTTAATAATTTTTAATTATTTTTTAGCACTCAGGTATTGACATTGCTAATATAGCATATTATAATAGTGTCAGACTACAAGAAAAGAAGGTGATGTACTTGCTTAACGAAAGAAGGCGTAAACTTCTAAAGTTAATTGTAGAGGAGTATATTAAAAATGCAATACCAGTAGGATCTTCTGGTTTATGTGATATGTTAAATTGTTCATCTGCAACCATACGAAATGAAATGGCTTATTTAGAAGAAAATGGTTATTTAGAAAAGACTCATACGTCATCTGGTAGAATTCCAAGTGAAATGGGTTATAGGTACTATGTTGATAATTTGATGGAACCTAGAAAAATGACTGGAGAAGACGTTTTAAAACTTCAACGTATATTTGATAACAAAAGCCTTGTATTATCAGATGTAATTACAAAAAGTATGGAAATAATATCTGAGATAACGAATTGTACTTCGGTAGTTTTAGGCGCTAATAGTGCTTATAATAAACTAAAGCAAGTTGAGGTAGTACCATTTGATAATAAAGTACTTGCAATCGTAATAACAGATAAAGGGCATATTGAACATAAGGAACTAAAAGTAGATGATGGAGTTTCAACTACGGAGATAAAAAAGGTAGTTGAACTAATAAATAAGCTTCTTGTTGGAACACCACTTGATGAGATAAGTTCTAAATTAGAATTTGAAATTAAGCCAATTATTGGTAACTACGTAAAATCACATGAAACTTTATATCAAGCCTTTTACAATGCATTTAATGAATTTTCTTTTAAGAGTCATATGCACATGGCTGGAAGAACAAAACTTCTTGATTATAGAGAGTTTGATAATGTATCTAAAGTAAAAGAACTCTTAAATAAGTTTGATGATGATAACATGGTAAAAAAAATAGAAGCAGACAATAATGATATTAATGTTTATATTGGCCATGAAAGTAACTTTGATGATGATGTATCAGTTATTAAAACTAAGTACGTTGTAAATGGAGAAGAAGGAACAATTGCGATTGTTGGACCAAAAAGAATGGATTATGAAAGAGTTGTGTCACTTTTAGATTTTATCAAACACAACATAGAAAGGTAACATGATAAAATGGACGAAAAAAAAGAAATAATAAAAGATAAGAATAAAAAAGAAAAAAAAGAACATAAGGAAAAACAGAAAGAAGAAAAAGTAGAGCTTACTAAAGAAGAAGTTCTATCAATGAACAAAAAAATAAGTGATGCAGAAGAACGCTTTTTAAGAGCACAAGCTGACCTTATTAATTATCGAAAAAGAAAAGATGAAGAAGTAGCTAAGATGCTAAAATATGCTAATGAAGAATTAGTACTTGAAATTCTTCCGGTTTTGGATAATTTCGAACGTGCTATAAAAATGGATGATGATAACTTAGAAGATGAAGTTTCAAAGTTCTTAAGTGGCATGAAAATGGTCTATGCAGCACTTACTAGTGCGTTGGAAAAATTTGATGTAAAAGAAATTGAATCGTTAGGTAAGAAATTCGACCCTACGTTTCATCAAGCAGTTATGACCGAATCGGTAGAAACTAAGGAAAAAGAGATAATTTTAGAGGTATATCAAAAAGGATATATGCTAAAAGATAAAGTTATAAGACCAGCGATGGTTAAAGTTAATAAATAAGAAAGGAATGATAAATTATGAGTAAAACAATAGGAATTGATTTAGGTACCACAAATTCATGTGTTGCCGTATATGAAGGAGGAGAAGCTAAGGTCATAGCTAATCCAGAAGGAGAAAGAACAACACCATCAGTTGTTGCTTTCAAAAAAGGTGATATTATTGTAGGTGGAGCTGCTAAAAGACAAATGGTTGTTAATCCAGATACAATAAGATCTATTAAAAGATTGATGGGAACTGATAAGAAAGTTAAGGCAAATGGTAAGGAATATACCCCAGAAGAAGTATCAGCAATGATCTTGGGAGACTTAAAGAAAACTGCCGAAGCTTACTTAGGAGAAAAGGTAACAAAAGCAGTTATTACCGTTCCAGCATACTTTAATGATGCACAAAGACAAGCTACTAAAAACGCTGGTAAGATTGCAGGACTAGAAGTTGAAAGAATAATAAACGAACCTACTGCAGCAGCTTTAGCATATGGTCTTGATAAACAAGAAAATACTCAAACAGTACTTGTTTATGACTTAGGTGGAGGAACGTTTGACGTATCAATCCTAGAATTAGGTGATGGTGTGTTTGAAGTTAAATCAACTTCAGGAAATAACCATTTAGGTGGAGATGACTATGACCAAAGAATAGTTGATTACTTGGTTAGTGAAATTAAAAAGGAACATGACGTTGATTTATCTAGCGATAAGATGGCAATGCAAAGATTACAAGATGCTTCAGAAAAGGCTAAGAAAGATTTATCTGGTATGACAACAACCCAAATTTCTTTACCATTCTTAGCACAAGGACCAGATGGTGTAATTAACTTTGAAACTTCTTTAACAAGAGCTAAGTTTGAAGATTTAACTGACGATTTAACAGAATCAACTTTAGAGCCTGTTAGAAAAGCTTTAAAAGATGCTAAGTTAAAAGCTAGTGATATTGATAAAGTATTATTAGTTGGTGGTTCAACACGTATTCCAAAGGTACAAGAATTAATTAAAAAAGAATTGGGAAAAGAACCTTCTAAAGGTGTTAACCCAGATGAAGTTGTTGCAATGGGAGCAGCTATTCAAGGTGGAGTATTAACAGGAGACGTTAATGATATCGTATTACTTGATGTTACACCACTTTCACTTGGTATTGAAACAATGGGTAACGTTATGACTACTTTAATTGAAAGAAATACAACGATACCAACGTCTAAATCTCAAGTGTTCTCAACTGCAGCAGATAACCAACCAGCCGTTGATATCCACGTTCTTCAAGGCGAAAGACCAATGGCTTCTGACAATAAGACTTTAGGTAGATTCCAATTAACTAACATACCACCAGCACCACGTGGTGTTCCTCAAATTGAAGTTACTTTTGATATTGACGCTAATGGTATCGTAAACGTTAAAGCAAAAGATTTAGGAACAGGTAAAGAACAAGCTATTACAATTACTGCATCAACTAATTTAAGTGATGAAGAAATTGATAAAATGATGAAAGAAGCAGAAGCAAATAAAGAAGCTGATGAAAAGAAAAAAGCTTTAGCAGATGCTAAAAACGAAGCTGAACAAATGGTTTTTGCAACAGAAAAAGCTATTAAAGACCTAGGTGATAAAGTTGATAAGAAAGAAAAAGAAGAAGCAGAAGAATTAGTTAAAGACCTTAAGAAAGAATTAGAAGGTGATGATACTGATAAGATTAAAGCTGCAACTGAAAAACTTTCTGAAAAAGCAATGGCATTAGGTGCTAAAGTATACGAAGAAGCTAATAAAAAATCCCAAGAAGAATCACAAAAAGAGTCAAAAAAAGAAAAAAAAGATGATGAGTCGGAAGTAGTAGACGCTGAGTTTGAAGAGAAAAAATAGTAAATTAAGTGATAAAGTTCTAGATGCACTAGAACTTTATCATTATTATAAAAAGGAGAATCTATGGCTAAAGAAGAAAAACTACGCAGCGAAATAGATGATAAATATAAGTGGGATTTAACAAAGATGTATAAAGATGAAAAATCATTTTTGAACGATTGCGATAAACTTATTAATTTAATAGATAAAGTTAAAAATTTTAAAGGAATTATAACTAAAGATGCTAACACTCTTTTAAATTACATGAAATTAGAAGATGAGATAGATATCATATTTACTAATTTATATGTTTATGTATCATGTAAAAATGATGAAGATGTTGCTAATTTAAAATCTCAAAAATCATTTAACAAAGTTTTAAGTTTATTATCTAAGTATGATGAAGTATCAAGCTTTACTGGTCCAGAATTACTATCAACAAATTATGAAGTAATAAAAAAATATATAAAAGAAAATGATAGTTTAAAAGAATATGCTTTTGATTTAAAACAAATATATAGATATCAACCATACGTTTTAAGTGAAAAAGAAGAAAAGTTACTTTCTAATATTTCTGATTTGAGTATGAAATTTAAAAATAATTTTAGCATAATTAATAATTCTATAATTGAATTTGGTTATATAAAAGATGAAAATAATGAAGAAGTAAAATTAACCAATGGAAATTATTCTAAATACATTAAATCAGAAAATAGAAGAGTAAGAAAAGAAGCATATGAAGCAAGAGGCAAAGCATATAAAAGGTTTGCTAACTTAATTTCAACTGATTATGAAGCATATATTAAATCTTGCAGTATGATTGCAAAAGCAAAGAAATATGAATCAAACATTGATATGTATTTGTTTTCTGATGGAGTTAGTAAAAAAGTTTATGATACCTTGCTTAAGGTAGCAGATGATAATTTAAAAGTATTATATAAATATCATAAATTAAGAAAAGATATTTTAAAATTAAATCAATTGGAGGTTTATGATATGGCTGCGCCTTTAGTTAAGGAATCTGATAAAAAGTATACTCCAGATGATGCAAAAGAGTTAATTTGTAAAGCTTTAAGTATTTATGGTGATGAGTACGTTACTCAAATTAAAAAATTCTTTGATGAAAGGTGCATAGATTTTTATACAAATAAGGGTAAAAGATCTGGCTATTATCAAAATGATTCTTATAAGAAAATAGTAATACTCGCAAATTATAATGATGATTATAATTCAGTATCATCGCTTTCTCATGAGTTAGGCCATGCAATGCATTCTTATTATAGTAAGAAAAATAACAAAGAACATTTATCGGAATATACTATTTTGGTAGCAGAAATAGCCTCTTTAACAAATGAAATACTATTATCTAATTATGTTATTAATAATACAAATGATAAGAATTTAAAATTACAAGCTATTAATAATATCCTTGAAGTTTTTGCAGATAATTTCTTTGGAACATTAGCCGATGGTTCTGTTTTTGAAAAAATAGTTCATGAAAAAATATTTAATGATGAAGTTTTAACTGAAGAGGACTTTAATAATATATTTGATAAAATTGTTAAAAAACATAATGGCCCATTAATAAATGAATCTGAGTATTCAAAATATGGTTGGGCTAGAATACCACACTTTTATACACCATTTTATTATTATAAATATGCTATAGGAATATGTGGGGCGTGCTATGTTTCAAAAAAAATACTTTCCGGTGATAAAGCATTTTTAAATAAGTATTTAGATTTTCTTAAACTTGGAGGAAGTATGATGCCACTTGATGAGCTTAAAACAATAGGCTTAGATTTAACAAATACTAAAGTTATAGAAGAGGCAATAAAATATTTTGATGAACTCATTGATGAGTTTATGGTAATATATAATAGTTAGGAGGTATGAGCATAATGAAGAAAGACTATTATGAGGTACTTGGTGTTTCTAAAAATGCGACTGATGCCGAGATAAAAAGTGCTTTTAGAAAATTAGCAAAAAAATATCATCCAGATGTTTCTAAAGAAGAAAATGCTGCAGAAAAATTCAAAGAGGCACAAGAAGCATATGCGGTGTTATCAGATAAAGAAAAAAGAAGTAGATATGATCAGTTTGGACATGCTGCTTTTGATCAAAATGCTGGCTTTGGAGGAGGATTCTCTGGCTTCGAAGACTTTGATCCATCTGACATACTAAGAGATATATTTGGTTCTGGTTTTGGTTTTGGTGAAGGTTCTTCATTTTTTGGAGGAACAGGTAGAAAAACAACGAGGGCCACTAAAGGACCAGATATTAGTGTAATTTTTGAAATGGATTTTGAGGAAGCTGCTTTTGGAACAGAAACAACAGTTTCATTAAACATCGATGATAATTGTCCAGATTGTGATGGGCATGGTGGAACGGGCGTTAAAACGTGTAAAGAATGTCACGGAACTGGATATGTAAAGGAACAGCAAAGGAGTATTTTGGGGGCATTTATTACCCAAAGACCATGTCCTGTTTGTGGTGGAACTGGTGAAGAGTATACTAATAAATGTTCTACTTGTCGTGGTACTGGGAAAAAGAAAGTTAAGAAAAACATAATAGTTAAGGTGCCAGCAGGTGTTGATACAGGTGACCACTTAAGAGTAACAGGTAAGGGTCCTGCAGGAGAAAATGGTGGACCAAATGGTGATGTTTATATAGAAATAAAAGTAAAAGATCATTCTTTATTTAAAAGAGAAAATAGTGATTTATATATTACTGTACCGCTTACTATTACCGAGGCTGTTTTAGGATGTAAAAAAGAAGTACCAACCTTAGACGGAAACGTTATAATTAATATTGCTCCAGGAAGTGGAACAGGTGAAAAACAAAGAATTAAAGGAAAAGGCTTAAAAAGTCCATCTAAACGTGGAACAGGTGATTTATACGTTATCTTAAAAGTCATAACTCCTACAAAGCTAGATAGAAAGCAAAAGAAGTTATTTGAAGATTTAGATAAAACAAATTTAAAAACTTCTGATTTTGATGTTTACGATAAATATGTTAAAAAAAACGATAAAAGATAGTTTTTGCTATCTTTTTTATATACTTGAAATATTGACCATAAAAGTTAATGTATGTTATCATAAAACTAATTATATTTATACATAGGGTGGTTTATAATGGATTTAAAAACTAATGAAAATAAAAAATACATTGAAATAGATGAAGATAATTTGATATATATGAATGAATACATTAATTCTTTGAATGTTAAAAATAAATATAAATTTTTATATGAAGTCAGTGAATATATAGACTCTTTTGAATTTGGCGATGTATTTATGATTATAAAAAAATTGTTTTCTAATAACAAATTATATGGTGTTTTAACAGAGTGTGTAAAAGACGATACCATAAATATAACAAACGTAATTGAAGATTATAAAACCGGTACTTTTGTTGCAATATTTGATATTTATTGTGACTTAAATGGTATTAAATTTATAATGGATGATTATAATTTTAAAGATATGAATTTAGATGATAACATCAATGATAGCGTAAGACTCTATTTAAATGAAATATCTCAATATCCTTTACTTAGTTCTGAAGAAGAAAAAAAGTTATTTATAAAACTTAAAAATGGTGATACATCTATAAAAGATAAAATAATTAATTCAAATTTAAGATTAGTAATATCAATTGCTAAAAAATATGCTAATAGAGGAATACCTTTTTTAGATCTTATTCAAGAAGGTAACATAGGATTAATGAAAGCGGTAGATAAGTTTGATGTATCTAAAGGATATAAGTTTTCAACTTATGCGACTTGGTGGATTATGCAGGCTATAACAAGAAGTATTGTTAATGATTCTCGCACTATACGAATACCAGTGCATATATACGAAAAAAACAATAATTTTTTGAAAGTTCGAAGCCGTCTTTCAAATGAGTTAGGAAGAGAACCTAATGTAGAAGAATTAGCAATTGAATTGGATATGAGTGTTGATGAAATAAATAAATTAATTACAAACATTCCTAATGTTAAAAGTTTAAATTCTTTAGTGGGTGATGAAAAGGATGCTGAATTAATTGATTTTATTCCTGATGAAGAAAATAATTTAATAGAAATAGTATTTAAAGATTTGTTTTTACCTGATATATTAAGCTTAATGAATGAAGCTGGTTTAAAAAAGAGAGAAAAAGATATTTTATGTCTTCGATTAGGAATATATGATGGTAATCCTCTTACTCTTGAAGCAATTAGTAAAAATTATGGTGTTACGAGAGAAAGGATAAGACAAATCGAAAGCGTAGCTTTAAGGAGGCTTAATAATATTATGAAAAAACATGATTATTATAATGAAACTGACTCTGATAAAAAAAAGAAAAGAGTAATAGATTCTTCTTATTTAAGCATTTTTGAAAAATGTGAAGACTTTAATAAGTTTGATTCTAGTAGGATGTATCCTAGGTTTCCAGACAATACCCAAATGAGTACTTGGTTTTCTTCAAATATGATAATATTATTAAACTCTAAAAATGAAAGATATAAGTTAATTCAAAAACAATATCAAGAATATAAGGATAAAAAAAGAAAAGAAAAGGAATTACAAAGAAAAGAAAAAAGAGATGCATTTTTTTCTAAACCAAATGAGTTTGGAATTGGAAAGGAAATATTAATTTCATCAAAACCTTCTAGAGAAAATAACACTTTCATTTTAAATAATGAAAATAATTCAAAAGATTCACTTGAACAAACAACAAAACAGGATGTTAAAAATGAATTTTATGCTATGTTTGATGGAACCATAGAAGAAGTAGATTACATCCTTGAAAACTGTATAAGTGAAAAACAAAGAAATCTAATTATTAGAAAATGGGGTGGAGATTTAAAAAAACCAGTTAAGAAAAGAAATATTTTAAGTAACTCAGAAAATAATTTATATTATGTTGGTATTAAAAGAATTAAATTTCTACTAGAAAAAAAACATAGTAAAACAAAACCTGATATAAAAGATGATAATTCAAAGGAGAAAATAGATAAAATGGCTAAAAAAAGGACTACGAAAAAATTACAGACAATATATGAATATTTTAAAGATTACTCAAAAGAAGAAATAGATGATATGATAGGTAAGTTAAATGAACAGGATAAACGATTGCTTGAACTAAGATATGGTGGTAATTTAGAAAATCCTGTAACTAGTGAAGCTTTTGGAAAAAAAGAAACAACAAGATTTTATGGGAGTTTAATACCTAAAATGAGAAGATTATTATCAAATCCTAATGAAGAAAAAAATATAGTAGATGAAAAACCAAGAAAAGAAGATGTTAAAACACCTGTGATAATGAAAGAAACAAAAAAGCAAGTAAAATATGATGATAATGAAGCTTATTTAAAATTATATGAACTATTCAACATGCCATACTTCATCCATGCATTATCAAAAATAGACCCTAGGGATTATAAAGTATTATTTTTAAGATTAAATTATCCAGATAAAAGTTTAGAAGAAATAGCAAATTTTACTGGAATATCAAAAGAAATATTAATTAATATTTTTTCTCATGGAGCTGAAGAATTAAGACTAGCAATAGATAATTTAATTAATGAAGCGTTTGAAATTAGTGATAGTGAAGAAAAAACAAATATTATTAAAAAGAAAGATAATGTATAAAAATGTATTATCTTTTTATTATTATCTTTAAACTTGGTAAAAAATGGTATAATAATACTATATGTTAGAAAAGTAGGTGTCAAGATGAAAAAAATCTCCGGTTTAACTAGTTTAGAAGTAAAAGAAAGAATAGAAAAAGGACAAGTTAATTATGATACTACAACACCAAGCAAAAGTATTAAAGAAATTATAATTGAAAATACATGTACTTTATTTAACTTTATTAACATAATTTTAGGTGTTGCTATAATATTTGTTGGATCATACAAAAATTTATTATTTTTAGGGGTTGTTATATGTAATACTTTAATAAGTACAATTCAAGAGATTAGAGCAAAAAAAACGGTTGATAAATTATCTATTATATCTTCTTCTAAAGCTAAAGTAATAAGGGATGGAAAACAAAAAAGTATACACGTAAACGAAGTTGTTTTGGATGATGTTATAGTTTATGAACTAGGTGATCAAATAATTGCGGACTCAAAAATAATAGAAGGCACTTGTGAAGTTGATGAATCTTTTATTACCGGAGAGTCTAAAACGATTTTAAAAAAAGATGGTGATACTTTGTTATCAGGTAGTTTCATAGTAAGTGGTAGTGCAACATCAAAAGTAATACATGTTGGGATAGATAACTATACATCCATAATATCTCATGATGCTAAAATGATGGCTAAAGAAATAAATTCTCAAATAATGCGTTCTTTAAATAAAATTGTAAAATATGTATCTGTTACTCTTATACCTATAGGCATCTTGCTTCTATTAAATCAATTTAGTATTGAGAATAATACTACTCAAAATGCAGTTATAACGGTTGTTGCAGCCTTAATTGGTATGATACCAGAAGGGCTTATTTTACTTGTTTCAACGGTACTTGCTATAAGTGTTGTTCGTTTATCTAAATATAGCGTATTAGTGCAAGATTTATATTCCCTTGAAACATTAGCTAGGGTTGATACTTTATGTTTAGATAAAACTGGAACCATTACCGAAGGAAACATGGAGGTTTATGACGTTATACCACTTAATGATCATAAAATGAATGAGGTAGATTCCATTATGGAGGCCTTATCAACTAATTTAAATGATAAAAATCCTACTTTTAAGGCTATAAATGAAAAATATAAAAATACGCATAAAGAAAAAGCAATAGAAGTTATTCCGTTTTCTTCTGAAAGAAAATACTCAGGAGTAAAATTTAAAGATTATACATATATAATGGGTGCACCTGAGTTTATTTTAGGGGATGACTTAAAATTATATAAAGAAAAAATTGACAAGTTATCTAGTGAAAATAGGGTTTTAGCATTAATAAGAATTGATAGTAAACAAAAAGATGTTTTATCTTCAAAAAAAGATGTTATGGCTCTTATTTTAATTAGGGATAAAGTAAGAAAAGATGCTATTAATACTATTCAATTTTTTAAAGATAATAACGTAGAGTTAAAGGTTATTTCAGGAGATAATCCTAAAACTGTCCAAACGGTTGCAAGAAGTGTTGGAATAGATGTTACAGGTGTATTTGATTCTAGATTAATAAATGATGAAACCGACTTAAATAGCATAGTTGAAGAAAATAATATTTTTGGTCGTGTTAAGCCTGACCAAAAAAGATTATTGATAAGGGCACTTAAAAATAATGGTCACGTTGTTGCAATGACAGGTGATGGAGTAAATGATGTATTAGCATTAAAAGAGTCAGATTGTGGTATTGCGATGAATTCAGGAGCGGATGCTGCTAGAAATGTTTCTGAATTAGTACTTTTAGATTCTAATTTTGATGCTATGCCAAAAATTGTAAAAGAAGGAAGAAGAACCATTAATAACGTTGAAAGATCTGCTACTTTATTTTTGTCAAAAACGTTATATGCATCATTACTCGCAGTATTGTTTATATTTATTAATTATACATATCCTTTTCAACCAATTCAAATGACTCTTATAAATAGTTTGACAATTGGTGCTCCAGCTTTTATTTTAGCTTTAGAGCCAAATCATGATTTAGTAAAAGGTAAATTTTTAATAAACGTTATAAGTAAAGCAATACCAAGTGGTATTACTACTGTTATTAATATTTTATTGTTAGTTTTTTTGGCAAATATATTTAAAATTACAAGTGAGCAAACGTCTACAATTGCAGTTATTATAACCGGTTATACAGCGATTTTATTAATATATAGAATTAGTAAACCTCTTAATTTACTTAGAAAAACCCTACTTATAGGATTAACAATTATATTTATTTTAGCACTTATAACCCCCTTTGGAAGAGAGTTTTTTTCTCTTGAATTATTAACACCAAATTCACTTTTGATACTATTACCATTAATGTACTTATCAACTAGGCTTTTTGTGTTACTAAGTAGATTATTAAATATTATTTTTCAAAAGAAAAATAACTGGGTTATATATGGAGATAGTATGAAAAAAATAATATTTTCAGATATTGATAGAACTCTTTGTGTTGGTGGTAATGTTTCTTTAAAAAATATAAATAGTATTAATAAATATCAAAATATTGGTGGATTATTTGTTTTGGTAAGTGGAAGGGTAATTAATTATACTAAGAAATTAGCTAAAAGTATCAATGCATCACAATATATAATTTGTACTAATGGTGGAGTTATATATGATTGGAAAGAAAATAATATTATATATAAGAATCAAATTAATTATTATGCATTAAAAAGATTATTTGAACTTTCTAATAAATATGATGCTAGGATTATTTTTGGTGGATTAAAGACCACTTATACAAACAAGATTAAGTATCCAAGTGAAGAAGAGCTTATTTTGAATATAACTAAAGATATGTATAATGAAAATCCAATAACCCAAGTTACAATAAGTCATAAAAACATCGATGTAGTAAAAAAAATAATAGAAGAAGTAGAAAAAATTTCTGATGTTAAGATATTAAACAGGCATAGAAGTTTATATGATAGTTCATTTAAAGATAATGGTAATATTTGGATTGATATTGCCCCAAAAGATGTTAATAAAGGAAAAGCTGTTCTTAAATTATTAGAGTATTTAAACATAAATATTGAAGATAGCGTTAGAATTGGTGATGATTTAAATGACTTATCTATGTTTATGGATAAAGGAGTTAATATTGCAGTAGATAATGCAATTGATGAGTTAAAGGAAAAAGCAAATTTTATTACAAAGTCATGTGAGAAAGATGGTATTTTTCATGCTATAGAAAAAATAATTAATGAAAAGTTATAATAATAAGTTGTTGAATTATAATAATTAATGTGCTATAATTTACTTGTTTTAAAGGCATTGATTTTGAAGAGTATAAAGAAAAACTATTAAAAGAGAGTATGATAAGGTGAAAGCATACATAGAAGAGTATTTATATAAATGGTCAGATGAGCTTTTTAATCCAATAGGTTAAAACGTTAGCTTGCGTTAAAAGTATGAGTGCTAGATTAATAATCTAGAACAAAGGTGGTACCGTGGACTTAGAGTTCATCCTTTATAGGATGAGCTTTTTTATTTATAGAAAGGAAGATTAAAATGGATAAGAAAAAATATTATATTTCAACTGCAATTGCGTATACTTCTGGTAAACCTCATATCGGAAATACTTATGAAATAGTTTTAGCAGATGCTATTGCGAGGTATAAAAGACAAAAAGGATATGATGTATATTTTCAAACTGGTACTGATGAGCATGGTGAGAAAATAGAACTTAAAGCAAAAGATAAAGGCATAACACCAAAAGAGTTTGTGGATGATGTTGCTAAAGAAATAAAAAGAATATGGGATGTTATGAATACTTCTTATGATAAATTTGTTAGAACAACTGATCCAAATCACGAGAGAATAGTTCAAAAAATATTTGACAAGATGTATGATAAAGGTGATATTTATAAAGGAGAATATAAAGGACTTTATTGTACTCCTTGTGAGTCTTTTTGGACAGAATCTCAATTAGTTGATGGTAAGTGTCCTGATTGTGGAAGAGATGTTCAAGAAAAAAAAGAAGAAGCTTACTTTTTTAAATTATCTAAGTATCAAGACAAACTAGTTGAATACATTGAGTCTCATCCTGAATTTATTAGGCCAGAATCAAGAAAAAACGAAATGTTAAATAACTTTATTAAACCAGGTTTACAAGATTTATGTGTTTCAAGAACTTCATTTGATTGGGGAATACCAGTAGACATTGACCCTAAACACGTGGTTTACGTATGGCTTGATGCTCTTACAAACTACATAACTAACATAGGTTATGATCCAGACGGTTCAACTGATGAATTTAATAAGTGGTGGCCTGCAGATCTTCATTTAATTGGTAAAGATATTATTAGGTTTCATACCATTTACTGGCCATGCTTTTTATGGAGTTTAGATTTAGAGCTTCCAAAACAAGTGTTTGGTCATCCATGGCTTTTAACTAATAATGATAAGATAGGTAAATCAAGAGGTAATGCTATATATGCTGATGATTTGGTAGACTTATTTGGAGTAGATGCCGTAAGATATTATGTACTACATGAAATACCATTTGCAAACGATGGAAACTTAACTTATGAATTACTAATAGAAAGAACTAATACTGATTTAGCTAATACATTAGGTAATTTAGTTAACAGAACAATTTCTATGGCTAATAAATACTTTGATGGTGTGGTTGTTAATAAAAATGTAAATGAAGACGTTGATACTGAATTAATTAATATGGTAAATGAGTTAGATAAAAAATTAGAAAAGAAGATGGATAAGTTAGAAATTGGTTTAGCATTAGATGAAATATTTGATGTATTAAGACGTAGTAATAAATATATTGATGAAACAACTCCTTGGCAACTTGCAAAGCAAGAAGATAAACAAGATAGATTACAGACTGTTTTATATAACTTATTAGAATCTATCAGAGTTTGTGCAAATCAGCTTAATCCTTTCTTAACTAAAACTTCTAAAGAAATATTAAAACAATTAAATACTAGCGATAATTCTTTAGAATTTAAAGATAATAATACTTATAGCAACATGAAACCAGAAGTATTATTTGCAAGAATTGATAAAGATGCTAAATTAAAAGAAATAGAAAATCTTTAAAAAATAATAATTTATAGATATTATTAGTGTATAATAATATTCATAAGCAATAGCATGTAGGTTTTAGCAAAAAACCTCTTTAGCGAGTCGCTAAAGATTGATAAATGTTAATAGTATTGTATTGATAATACTCAATGTACTAACCTACATTTCATGTAGCTAAACGTACATTTCGTAATTACAATATATTTGTATTGCTTATAATAGGGAGATGGTAAAAATGTGGAGATATTTAACAGATGATAAATATAACGAGTTTTTACTATCTCTTAATTTAGTTAACACTACTAATATTAAAATGGTTAAAAAGATACTTTATAATATTAGTAATAATATAGATTCTAACTATGATGAATTAATAATTAAAAAGAAAAATGGTAAACTAAGGTTTTTATATGAACCAAGTGATGAGCTAAAAAACATTCAAAAAAATATACTTAAAAATATTTTAGAAGATAAACGTTTGGCAGATTGTGTAACATCATATAGAAAGAATTATTCTGTAAAAGATAATGCTAAATATCATGTTAATAAAAATATCATTGTTAAATTAGATATTAAAAATTTTTTTAATAACATAACGTTTGATAAAGTATATAGCACTTGCTTTTATGAAGCATTATATCCTAAAAGCTTAGGAATATTATTAACTAATTTATGTTGTTACCATAATACGCTTCCTCAAGGAGCACCTACTAGTGGCTATATATCTAACTTAGTTATGAGAAAGTTTGATGAACTTGTTAGTAGTTACTCAAAAGAAAATAATATAACTTATACAAGATACTCAGATGATATGACTTTTTCTGGCGATTTTAACGTAAACAATTTAATTACTTACGTAGAGAAATTATTAACTGAGAATGGATTTAAATTAAACAAAAGAAAAACAAAAGTTATTAAGCAAAGTCAAAGACAATTGGTAACGGGTATTGTTATTAATAAAAAGATAAGTATATGTAAGAAGTATAAAAGAAAAATAAGACAAGAAATGTATTATGCATCTAAGTATGGGATAAATGATCATATAAAGAAAATAAAAGTGAAGGATAAAGAACTATATTTAAAAAAATTACTTGGAAGGATAAATTTTGTTTTACAAATAGAGTTAATGAATACTGAATTTCAAAATTATAAAAAGTTAATAAAAGATATATTATAATCGTTAATACATATTAAGAAAAACAACATAAATGATAATAAAATGTAACAAAAAAGAATAAACAAAAGTTTCTTCTTTTTTTGTTGCAATTTTATCACATTTACATAAACAAATATAGAAGGTGATAAAATGCGTTTATGGATAGATTCTAGTAAAATTAAGAAGGAAGACGTATTTTTAGTTAATGATAAAAATAAAAAATATGTGATAGATGCAATAAATAATGGAGCTTCTTTAATCATTACTGAAACAAGTGATGAGTTTGATATTAAGACAAAACATGTTAAATCTATTTATGATTATCTTAAAGAGTATTATTATGAAAATATAAAAGATATAAAATTAATAGGGGTTACTGGAACGAATGGTAAGACTACAACCTGCTATTTAATATATCAAATGCTTAACATGATGGGTGTTAAAACAGCATATATTGGTACCATAGGTTTCTATTTAGAAGATACTGTTATCCCACTTGATAACACAACACCATCCATTGATATTTTATATAATTTAATAATGGATGCTAAAGAAAAAAGCTGTGAAGTGGTTGTAATGGAAGTGTCAAGTCATGCTTTAAAGCAAGATAGAGTTTATGGACTTTTATTTGATGCGATAGCAGTTACTAATATAACTCAAGATCATTTGGATTATCATCATACAATGAAAGATTATGTTAAAAGTAAAAGAAAAATAATTAATATGACAAGAAATAATAAAATATGTATTTTAAACAAAAAATGTAAAGAATATAAAAAATTTATTAATAAAGAAAATAATAATTTTATTATAGGAAAAAACGTAAAAATAAAAAACGTAATTAATGATTTAACAGATACAAAAATATTAATAAAAGATAAAATAAATAAATCCTTTAACATACCATTAGTAGGAATGTTTAACGTTTATAATTTTTTGTATGCTTACTATATAATTAAAAATTTAGGATATGATGTAAATGACATTGGAAATAAATTTAAATTTTTAAAAGAACCAAAAGGTAGAATGCAAAAAATAATATATAAAACAAACGTAATATTTGTTGATTATGCGCATACTCCAGATGCGGTAAAAAAAGTTCTAAAAACAGTTAGAAAGATAAATAATAATGGAATAATAACAATAATTGGTTGTGGAGGTAACAGGGATAAATCAAAAAGACCATTAATGGCAAAGATAGCTTGCATGAATTCTTCATACGTTATATTTACTAATGATAATCCAAGAAATGAAGACGAAAAGAAAATAATGAAAGATATTTTAAAAGGAGCAAAAGGAAAATATGAAGTTATCTATGATAGAAAAGATGCTATTAAAAAAGGAATATCATTATTAGATGATAACAAAATATTAATGGTTTTAGGCAAAGGTCATGAAGATTACCAGATAATAGGAAATAAAATATTACATTTTTCTGATGATGAAGTAGTAAATGAAATTATTTTAAAAAAATAATTGATATACAAACTAATGTTTGGTATAATTTAAATAGTAGTGGAGGTAAAAATGGAAATAAGATTAGATCCTATGCAGGGATATGTTACAAAAGAAGGATTATTTGATCAAAAAAAGGCGTTTATGAGTCTGGTGTAAAAGCGACAGTATGTTATAAAGAAGTAAAAGATGGTATTGTAGTCGGCCAAGATATGATAAGAGAAGATGAAGATTTTGCAACTTTATTTACTAGAGGGTTAGATACGGTTTTTAATGATCATACAACTCCTAGTGAACATCAAAGTGTTAGTTTAGAAATAGTTGGTATTCCAAAAATATTATGTATGGTTTTAAATAATGAAAAACAGTATACTGCAGATGAAAGATCACTTAGGTATACTAAGGTAGAACAAAATGCTAATATTTCTAAAGAAGAAGTAGAGTTATATAATAAGTGGCTTAAAATTTTTAACGATGTAATAGATAATAAGATGGGTGATTTTTATCGTAGGTTTAGTAAGACAGATGCTGGTGCTAAAAAAGCAATTTTAAAAATGGCTCAAGAAAACGCAAGGTACATGGTTGGTGTTTTTATGCCTACTACGACAACATATACAGTTCCATGGATACAAATTAATAAGATAATGTCATATATGCAAAAGGTAATAGATAATCCATTAGATGACTTAGAGAAAATGTTAATTCCATATTTTAAAGAATTTATTAATGCATGTACTAAATTAGATGTTGCAATAACCAAAGATAGTATTTATCGTAATCTTTTAAATGATGATAAAGCAATGGAAAAAGTACTTAAAAAATATCCAGAAGTTAGGTATTATAAAGGTGATAGTTCTTTAGTATATAAAAACAATAAAGACGTAGATTTAAGCTTATTTGCTAATAGAAATCCTTTTACCGGAATTAATGAAGATAACGAATATGGACATAATATTTCATATAATAATTACGAATCCTTTGCATGTCTTGCTCAAGAACAAAGACATAGAACCATTAATTGTGAAATGATGGTTCCAAATGAGTTTAAAGCTTATGTGCCTCCAATTATAGAAGATAATGAGTATCTTGTTAAAGAATGGTTAAAAGACATAAATAGTTTAAAAGAAGTATATCCTCAAGGGCAATTAATAAAAGTAAATAGATGTGGCAGCATAAAAGATATTTTAAAGTTTGTGGCTCAAGAAAGAGCTTGTGATAGAGCACAACTAGAAATAGAAAAAGTTTACGTTGATGACATGATACCTAATATATATGAAAATTTACAAAAGCAAGAGCAAGTCAATTTAGCTAATAAGGTAAAACCATACGTAAAGAAATTAAGATGCTCTTTTCCGGGTTATCATTGTCCTAGCACTTGTGGTCATCCAAGAATAGATAGAAAATTATAAAAAGACCTTTTTTTGGTCTTTTTTTAATAATCATTTAAATCAACGTTTTCTTTTTCTATAAAATCTTTAAATTCAACTTTAAAAGCCTCTGCTTCTTTTTTTACTACGTCTGAATAAACACTTTGACAATTCATTATAGCTTTATAAATATGTTTAAATGTAACAAATTCACTATTATCGAACTTAGCATAGCTAAAAGCCTTAGATAAAAGAGCAAGGGCATTATCTGGGTATCTAGAACCAAGTTCATAGACTCTTTTATATTCACTTGTCATATTTACGATAAACTTCATTATATTTTCTATTACAAAAGATGAATATGCTAATTTAACACCGGTTTTCTTTTCAATTCTAGGATATGAGCCCATAAGTATTTTAACAGTTGTTTGTGCATCAGGTTCTGCAACATCTATTTTTTCAAATCTTCTTAAAAAAGCTTTATCTCTTATCAAATATTGGTTATATTCATCTAACGTAGTTGCACCAATTACTTTTATATCACCCCTTGATAAAGCAGGTTTCATCGCGTTAATGAAATCAATGCCACTATTTCTTGATTCAATAACTAAAGTATGAATTTCATCAATAAATAATATGGTATTAACTGCATTTTCAACTTCTTTTAATAATACGTTAATTCTAAGTTCTTCTGTACCATCTTCTGTTATATATTTACCAAGTAATTGTGAAGTATTAACTTTTATTATGTCATATCCTTTAATGGCGTTTGGAACATCACCATTTTGTATTTTATATGCAATTCCTTCAACAATTGCAGTTTTACCAATACCAGCTTTACCAACTAAAATAGCAGATTTATCAGGCGTTAAAATGGTAAGAATAGTTTTTTCTATTTCATTATCTCTTGCAATAGCAGGATTAGTAACGTATGTTTTAGTACTTAGATTTTCACCATATGCTTCTAGCACGCTTTTCTTTTTTACAGGTGCATTAATATTTTCTTCTTTTTTATCTATTATTTTACTTTCATCATCAAAAGAAAGCGTTTCATCTTCTATGATATCAAACATCTCATCCACAATATGACCCTCTTTCTAAAATCTATACTAAAACTATTATACCAAAAAAATGCAATATTATCTAACTTTTATTTACTAAATTAATTTTCTTTGTTATAGTAATTATTATCAACGAAAAAAATAAAATGGGTGATTAAAGTGCAACAATATTTTGCTAAGAATAAAAACTTGGAATTAGAAGATACCGATTATCATCATATAAAAAACGTTATGCGCATGAAAAAAGGCGATATGATAAAAGTTATTTGGGATAAAACCATATATGATTGTAAGATAACAAAAATAGCAGATAAGTCTTCTTTTGATATAATAGCTAAGGAAAAAATAAAAAATGATGATTATGAAGTAGCTGTTGCTTGTTCTTTAATTAAAGAACAAAAACTAAATTATCTTATTCAAAAGTGTACTGAGCTTGGAGCAAGTGAACTTATTTTTTTAAATACCGAAAGATCTATTATTAAAATAGAAGATAAAAAATTATCATCTAAAATAACAAGATGGGAAAAAATATGTAAAGAAGCTTCAGAGCAATCATTTCGAACAAAGCTTCCTTATATAAGTGGTATTTTAAGCTTAAACGATTTAGTCAAAAAAGAGTATGATTTAAAATTATTTTGTTCGTTAAATAAAAACACTAAAAATATAAAAAAAGTACTTCAAAAAAATAATAAGTGTGTTAAAATATTACTAGTCGTTGGTCCTGAGGGTGGATTTACTTTAAAGGAAGAAGAGTACTTAATTAAAAATGGTTTTACCAGTGTTTCATTAGGAAAAAACGTTTTAAGAGCTGAAACCGCAGCGGTCGCAGCATTATCGATGCTTAATTATGAATTTATGAGGTGAGTAGTATGAAAAATTTATTTGCAACAGCGTCTTATTCTTTTAATAACTTTTATAATAATTTAAATACGCAGGGGCAAATGGTTTTTTCAGCGATAATTTTTTTAATTGTTATTTTGTGTATTTTACTTTTTATAACATATGTAATCCAAGGTATTCAGTCTAAAGTAAAAATTAAAAAAATAAGACAAGAAATTATTACTGAAAATGAAATCACAGAAAATAAAAAAGAAGAAAAAGAACCTTTATATACAAACGAAAAAACCGAAATAGAAGATATAGCAAGTGCTATTTCAGATGCTTTAAAAGAAGAAACACCAATATCACTTACTAATTTTGAAGAGGATCAAGAACGAACGGCAATAATATCAATAGATGAATTAATGATGAAAGCAAAAGAGCTTGAACTTATTGATGATGATGAAAATACGGGAGTTAATTATTTAGAAAAATATAATTTAGAGCCGGCTGAGGTTGAGAATGTAATTTCAACTAATAATAATCTAAGTAAAAATGAAGTTAAGGCTTTTAAAGTATCACAAGTAATATCACCTATATATGGTGTAAAAAAAGAAGTGATCAATAACGATAATAAGTAAGTAAAAAGCTTAAATAATTAAGCTTTTTATTTTTAGGAGGAATATAATAATGAAGGTTGCAATATATACATTAGGATGTAAGGTAAATACCTATGAAAGTGAATATGCGTTAAAAGAGTTTATGAAAAAAGGATATGAAATAACTGACTTTTCTGATGAAACTGCGGATGTTTACTTAATAAATACTTGTACAGTTACTAATACTTCAGATCAAAAATCTAGAAAAATGATTAGACAAGCTAGAAAGAAAAATAAAAATGCCGTGGTTGTTGCGATGGGATGTTTTACTCAAATTAGAGATAATGATAATGCCATAATGGATTATGTTGACGTTGTAATAGGAAATAATGATAAAAGTAGAATCGTAGATTTAGTTGAAGAATACATACGTAATAAAAAGAAAATATTAAGTATAAAAGATATTTCTAAAGAAGATTTTGATGATATGGAAATAAGTTATTTTAATACTAGGACTAGGGCTTTAGTCAAAATAGAAGATGGTTGTGAAAACTTTTGCTCATACTGCATAATCCCTTATGTTAGAGGAAAAGTAAGAAGTAAAAAACCGCAAAAAGTAATAGATGAGGTAAATAGATTAGTTTCTAATGGTTATAAAGAAATAGTTCTAACTGGTATTCATACTGGTCATTATGGGGCAGATTTAGAAAATTATGATTTTAGTGATTTATTAGAAGAACTAGATAAAATAGAAGGATTAGATAGAATTAGAATATCATCAATAGAAATAACTGAACTTAATGATAAATTTTTAAGAGTTTTATCACGTTCTAAAAAAATAGTTAATCATATTCATATACCACTTCAAGCAGGTAGTAATCACATACTTAAACTTATGAATCGTAAGTATGATAAAAAGTATTACTTTGATAAAATTAATAAAATAAGAAAAATTAGACCTAATATGGCAGTTACTACTGATGTTATAGTAGGGTTTCCTAATGAAACAGAAGAAGATTTTTCTGAAACTATAGAATTCGTTAATGAATTAAAATTTACAGGGGGTCATGTATTTCCATTTTCTTCTAGAAATGGTACTCCTGCTGCTAAAATGAGTGGCCAATTAACTAAGGATATAAAGCATAGTAGGTGTAAAAAATTAATTGCAGTATTTGATGAACTTGAAGATGATTATTACAAAAAACATATTGGTAAATCAGTATTAGTTATTCCTGAAACATATTCTGATGGTTATTTAACAGGACATACTGACAATTATTTAAAAGTTAAATTTAGTGGTTGTAAAGAGTTGATAGGAAAAGATGTGTTAGTAAAACTTGATAGTTATGAAAATAAAGTTTTAATAGCTAAAATGATTTAAAAACAATTATTTATGATAAAATTATATTATTAGAGTTAGGAGGAATATTATGGAAACATATATAAAAGGTACGTTTAAAAGAACTATTTTTTCTTCTAACGATGGGTTTATGGTTGGTTTAATAAAAATAAAAGATACGGATGATCAAGATCTTTTTGATTATAAAGGAAAACAGTTTACTTTTACAGGTTTATTTGTAGAATTAAACGTTGATGAGGAATACGTATTTTATGGAGAAGTAATAGATAATCCTAAGTATGGTATTCAATATAAAGTTTCTAGGTATGAAAAAATAATGCCAGAAGATAAAGATGGGTTAGTAATATTTTTATCAAGTGATATATTTCCTGGTATAGGTGAAAAAACAGCTTTAAATATAGTTGAAACCTTAGGAGATAATTGTTTGAACTTAATAACAGATAATTATGAGTGTTTACTTAAAGTGCCTAAGATGACAGTAAAAAAAGCCATAGACATACAAAGTAAGTTACTTAAGTATAATGAAAGTTTTGAAGTTGTTGTATATTTAACAAACTTAGGATTTAACATGAAAGATGCTCTTAAAATATATAATCATTATTTAGATGATACAATAAGAGTAATACAAAATAATCCATATGAATTAATAGATACAATTGATGGAATAACTTTCTTAAAAGTTGATGAATTTAAAGAAAAAATAGGTGTCAACATAGATGATGAAAGAAGAATTTTATCACTTATTTTATACGTTATGAAAAATCTTTGTTTTCAAACTGGTGATACGTATTTAAATTTTGATTTAATATTTAGAGCTTTTAAAAACGTGTATGAACAAGATATTTCAAATGAAAGTTTGGAATTTTATTTAGTACAATTAAATAGTATGGGTAAAATAATAATAGAAGAAGATAAATATATTTTAATGGATTATTATAAGTATGAAAATTATGTAGCTAATGAAGTATATGAAATTTCTAATAAAGATGATTTAATAATAAAAGATATTGACATAAAGTTAGAAAAACTAGAATTACATTTTAATATTAATTACAATGATGAACAAAAAAGAGCGATAAAACAGTCATTAATAAAGAATTTTTCAATTATAACCGGAGGACCTGGTACTGGTAAAACAACTATTATTAAAGGAATTGTTCAATTATATAAAATGATAAGCGAATACTCATTTGATAAATTAAGAGAAAAATTAGTTTTATTAGCTCCTACTGGAAGAGCTGCAAAAAGAATGTGTGAAGCATGTCAGTTTCCAGCTTCAACCATACATAGGTATTTAAAATGGAATAAAGAAACGGGAGAATTTGGCTACAACGAAAAAAACAAAGCACCATGTGAGTTTGTGATTATAGATGAAACTAGTATGATTGATATTGAACTATTATATAATTTCTTTAAGGCCGTTACTAAAAACGTTAAAATCGTATTTATTGGTGACTATAATCAATTAGAAAGTGTAGGCCCAGGTAAAGTTTTAAAAGATTTAATTGAAACAGATATGATTAATACAATATTTTTAAAAGATATATATAGGCAAGATCAAAATTCTTACATTACAGAACTTGCGTATGAGATTAATAATGGTGAACTTTCTGAAAGCTTTTTAGAAAAAAAAGATGATTATAATTTTATTTCTTGCAGTGATGATTTGGTTTT
This sequence comes from uncultured Mollicutes bacterium, assembly GCA_945969495.1. Taxonomy (GTDB): domain Bacteria; phylum Bacillota_I; class Bacilli_A; order RF39; family UBA660; genus Aphodocola. The sequence continues at coordinate 18,979 of CAMFOH010000004.1, read as the reverse complement.
GAAAACAACGTGCATTTTATCAAAAAAAGCAATTGACAAAGGTTATGATTTAAAAAATGTTCAAGTTTTAGCACCAGTGTATAAAGGAATTAATGGTATAGATAACTTAAATAAGACATTACAACAAATATTTAACCCAAAAAGTGAAGATAAAAACGAAACTTATGATGCTGATGTTATCTATCGCGAAGGAGATAAGGTTTTACAACTTGAAAACATGCCAGATGAAAATGTCTTTAACGGAGATATTGGTTTTATTGAAAAAATAGATGGAAGTGAAATAACTATTTCGTTTGATGGTAACATGGTTAAATATACACCAAAAGAGTATAAAGCTATAAAACATGGTTATGCAATAAGTATTCATAAATCTCAAGGTAGTGAGTTTGAAATAGTAATAATGCCAGTTACAAATAGCTATAAAATGATGTTATATAAAAAAATAATATATACCGGAGTTACAAGAGCTAAAAAATCATTAATGCTAATTGGTGATCCAAAAGCTTTTTATAAAGGAGTATATAATGAAGGAAATAAAGAAAGAAAAACTTTATTAAAAAAATTTTTGACTAATAAAATTTTATAGTATATAAAGATGATATTCTATCATAATAATAATGGCATTGGTTAATATGCCACATTCATATTTTTGTTAAGAGGTGATATTATGAAAGCACTAAATAACCTAGGATGGATGCTTTTAGGTGTTGCCGTTGGTTCTGGAGCACTTTATTGTTATAACGAGTGCTCTTGTAGCGGAGGAATAAAGCAGACGATAAATAAGGTTAAAAAAAACGCTAGTGAAAAACTAGAAAATATGATGGAAAAATAGTTTCTTAACAGAAACGGATAGCAAGTTTATTTGCTATCTTTTTATTTATTTTGCTATTTTAAAATTTTTATATGTGTTATAATACTAAAAGGAGGTAGAAAATGGAAAAGAAAATTAAAAAAACGTTTAATACGAATCTTATATTATCAATTATTTTTGTTGTAATAGGTTTGTTTTTGTTTATCAAGCCTGATACAACGATATCAATTATATCGTATATTTTAGGAGGAATTTTATTAGCAAGTGGCATATATTCTTGTTATAAATATTTTTCTTCAGATGGGATTGTAAACATGTTTAACTTTGAACTTGTTTATGGTGTTTTACTTTTAATAGCAGGAATATTCTTAATTTTTAATCCAAATGCTTTAGCTAGCTTCTTTCCTATAATACTTGGTATATGGATAATAATAAATAGTGTTACAAAGTTTCAGTATGCCCTTGTTTTAAAAAAAGTAAAAAACGAAGATTGGATTTATACTACTATAATTTCCATACTAACTTTTTTATGGGGTGTAGTGTTACTTTATAATCCATTTAAAAGTGCGCTTTTAATTACCCAGACAATCGGGGTATTCATAATTGTATATGCAGTATTAGATATAATAGATAATATTATAATTAGAAAGAACATAAAAGATATATTAAATATTTTTAAATAGATGATGGGCTTTACATCATCTATTTTGTTTGAAAAAAATACATATTTATGCTAATATATAAAATATGATAGGAGAAGGTTTTTATGAGTAATAAAAAAGGATTTACATTAATTGAATTAATAGTTACAATTGCGGTGATGTTATCGATTTTAACGATAGCAATAGTAAGTTTTATAGGAATAAGTAATAAAAAGAAACAAGAGTCTTATAATGCTGTAAAAAATGAAATTATAACGGCTGCCGAAGAATATTTTGAAAATAATTCATTTTATAAAGAAACGTTAACTAATAATAATTATATAAAAGTATCTTTAGGAAAATTAGTTAATGAAGATTACATAAACGTTGTTACTAATCCAATTACTGGTAAAAAACTTAATGAATGTAATTATGTGAAAGTTATTAAAAATAAAAACAATAACTTAGATTTTTCTTTTATTGATGATGAATTAGATTGTTCATTAAATTCTTATATTGAATTAGTTGAATTATCTTCACCAAAGTTAGATATAGAAGTAATTGGAAAATTAGGAAATGATAATTGGTATATATATAATACTGATGAAAATCCAGGTCCAGCTATTACTGTTAGTGCATCAGATGAAAAATCAGGTATATCTGGAGGAATTCAAATTAAAACTAGTGATGGTTATGCTATGCTTGAGACATATCCTAAAAATGATAGTGATGGTAGTGTATACGCAATTGATAAATCATCATATTCAGCAACAACTGAACTTAAAGGCAAAGAGGTTTGTTACCGTGCGGTTAATAATAGTGGTGCTTCTAGAACGAAATGTATAAATCTTAAGGTAGACATTGATTTTCCAAATTGTAGTGTTCAAGTAATAGGAATCTTAAATGGTACGGAAGAACAAAATGGTAATTTAGTATATAAGTACAAGCAATATGGAACCAATAGTCTTTTTTCTTTAAAACCTATTATTAAATTAAGGTATTCTGATAATGGTAGCGGTATAAATAATAGTAGTATTAAAATAAAACAACCAGAAAGTGATTTTACAAAATATAGTTTATCAAATATTTATTATCAAGAAGAAACTAATAGCGGAGCTGTTTTATGGCAAGGAAAATTAAAAGATAAAGCCGGAAATGAAAATTCTTGTAATAAATATATTTTGGTAGAACAAGAAGAAACGTTAGTTGAAAATATAATAAATAATACTGAAATAAAATATTGCGGAGAAACAACAGGTGAATCTACAGCTTGGACTAATAGCAACAGGACGATAACTCAAGAGTTTAAAAATTTTTCTATAAGAGAATTAACTAGTTCAACAAAGAAACAAACTTATACTAGTACGACTAAAACTGCTACCATAAGCGATGGTACAACGGCTTGCCTTGTTAATGTTTATGTTGATAAAGAAAAGCCTTATTATGATAAAACAATATTTGAACACGAGGGTTATGTAAGGTTAAAACAGTGGGATAAAAATGGTAATGAAATTTTAAATACTGAAATTAAAGTACAGAAAGAAAATAATAAATATACAGCTCAAGCATGTGTTAAAAATATATTAGGTACAATGAATGTTTCTGGTTATACTACGTATGCAAAAGATGATGATAGTGGCATTAACAAAAACAGTTGGGAAAAATATAGAACGTATTATAGTTTAAATAAAAATAATTGGATTGGGGCTCAGTGTTTAAGGACCCAAAACGATAATCCATGTATTATGTATGATCATATTTATGTTAGTGATAACGCAGGTAATAAAAGTGATGATTTAGGAAGACTAGAAGTAAAAATAGGTTATATTGGAATAGATGAGGGGTGTTAAAAAAAGAACTTTAGAACTGATTTGTTTTTATTAAACTACTTTTTGTGGTAACATGATATTAATAGGAGATAGGAAATGAGAAATAAAAAAGGATTTACACTAGTAGAATTATTAGTAACGATAGCGCTTATGTTATCAATATTAGCAATAGCAATAGTAAGTTTTATAAAAATAAGTAATAAAAAGAAACAAGAGTCTTATGATTTGGTAAAAGAACAAATAATAACAGCAGCAGAACAATACTTTGATTCAAATGAATATTTATTTGAAGGATTAGTTGATGGTTCCTATGGAATAATATCAGTAGGAAAACTAGTTAACGAAGATTATTTAAATAAAGTAACAAATCCAGTGACAGGTAAATTAGTTAATTATTGTAGTCAGGTTGAAGTAAAAAAGGAAAATGGAAGGTACGTATCAAGTTTTAAAGAATATGAAGAAAATGATGAGTGTGATAGTAATTATAGCGTTACTATTAAGGAACCAGGATCTCCTAGCATTGAACTAAGTTTTTATGAACAAAGTTATGTAAATAAAGAAATAACTGTTAGTAATGATGATGAGTGGTTTAATATAAAAAAATTAGGTGAAAATGGTAAGTTGGGAGTAAAAGTAACTGGTAATACACAAAATAATGGAAAAATAACAGAAATAAGTAAATGTTCTATGGATGGAAAAGTAAGTTGTACTAATTATAATCATGTTAAAAATGATTCTAGTTTTGAAGATAATGATACTTTTAGTTCAGAAACTAATGAAAAAACAGTATGTTACAAAGTAACAAATATATCAGGAAAGTCAGCTAGTAAATGTGTTACTGCAAAAGTTGATACAATAGCACCTAGTGTAACTGTAACACCTAAAACATCTAGTTGGACAAATAAAGATGTTACTTACAATTTTGAAGCTATTGATACATTATCATCAGTTGCTTCTTTGATTAGTTATTGGAATGTAGGAGGATTAACAGATACAAATGCTAATTCTAATACATATAAGTGGAATGGAAGTAGTTATTATAAAGGTGGTAGTCAAACTGAAAAATCATTTAATGGAACTGGAACATTCAGTGCAGAAGGAAGTAGAAGAATAAAATTAAAAGCATGTGATGTAGCTGGAAATTGTGCATATAGTAATGAAGGTATTGTTAGAATAGATAAAACAGCACCTAGTGTAACTGTAACACCTAAAACATCTAGTTGGACAAATAAAGATGTTACTTACAATTTTGAAGCTATTGATACATTATCATCAGTTGCTTCTTTGATTAGTTATTGGAATGTAGGAGGATTAACAGATACAAATGCTAATTCTAATACATATAAGTGGAATGGAAGTAGTTATTATAAAGGTGGTAGTCAAACTGAAAAATCATTTAATGGAACTGGAACATTCAGTGCAGAAGGAAGTAGAAGAATAAAATTAAAAGCATGTGATGTAGCTGGAAATTGTGCATATAGTAATGAAGGTATTGTTAGAATAGATAAAACAGCGCCTGTCTATGATGCCAATGGTGCTGGAAGAGTTCATTGTCGGAAGGCTGCTGATACAGATAGTAATAACTCATGGGGATATTCTATTAAATATCATGACGAACTTAGTGGAGCAACAGCTACTTTAACTGAGTATTATTCGAGTTGGGATTGTGGCAAAACAGCTGACTTTCATTGGGCTGGGTCAGGTGCTAACCAATATAATGGAGAAACAACTGAAAAAATATATACGGTTTTTGCCGGTTGCAGCAATAATCCTAGTCCTGGTGCTAAGTTTAAACTCGTAGATGGAGCAGGAAACGTATCTAATATATTACAAGTTTCAGCAATTACAAGTTCTATTAATTCTTCATATTCACAGGTTTGCAGTCAAGATAAGTGGTATACTGAAAATCGATAAACGTATTGCTTTTTACCATTAATTATTGATATAATAATGCTATATTTTAAATTCAATGATGAAAAATTAGTAGGTAAAACTTATCATTTAAGAGAACTGGTGGTTGGTGTAAACCAGTATGATACTTTACTGAAGCTGTTTTCTGAAGAAGTAGCTAATCACTACCGGCTATCTAAGCCGTTATCTAAATTAAGTAAAAAAAGGATGGTACCACGACCCCTCGTTCCTTACGAATGGGTTAGGTGCCTTTTTATATAGGAGGAAACATGGAAATAAGAAAAAGAAAACCAAAAATATTTATTGTATCTGGTAAAGCAAATTCAGGAAAGGATACAACTTGTGAGCTTATTAATAATTATGTTAAATTAAAAGGATTAAACTCTGTTAATTTACAGTTTTCTTCATACATTAAGATGTATGCTAAAACTATATCTGGATGGGATGGAAAAGAGGATACAAAACCAAGGAGTTTGCTACAAGAACTAGGTACAGAAATAATTAGAAAGAATATAGATGAAAAATTCTTTATTAAAAGAATTATCGGAGATATAAAGGTTTATTCTTATTATTGTGATGTTATAACGATAAGTGATGCAAGGCTTCCGTTAGAAATTGATAGTATAAACAGTGAATTTGAAAATGTTTATAAACTAAACATTCAAAGACCAAATTTTGAAAATAATTTAAATTGCAATGAAAGAAGACACATTACCGAAGTAGCACTAGATGATTATAATGATTATGATTATGTTGTAGTAAACGATGGTACAATCGAAGATTTAAACAATAAAGTAATTAAAATAATAGATGAGGTGATATAAATGAAAAAACTAACTAGCAAAGAGCTTAGAGATGAATGGATAAAATTTTATGAGGAACGAGGACATAAAAATATAGGTGCAGTATCTTTAATTGGTGATGGTTCAACAGGTGTATTATTTAACGTAGCAGGTATGCAACCTTTAATGCCTTATCTTTTAGGTAAAACTCATCCTCTTGGTAAAAGATTATGCAATGTTCAAGGTTGTGTAAGAACTAATGACATAGATTCTGTTGGGGATAAATCTCACGCAACATTTTTTGAAATGATGGGTAGCTGGAGCTTAGGAGATTACTTTAAGGAAGAAAGATGTAAGTGGAGTTACGATTTATTCACAAAAGTATTTGAAATACCAAGAGAAAGACTTGCTACAACTTGTTTTGCAGGTGATGAAAATGCACCAAGAGACGCCGAAGCTGCTACCATTAAAGAAAAGGTTGGATTTAAAAAAGAAAATATTTATTTTTTACCAAAAAGTGATAACTGGTGGGAAATAGAATCAGGTCCATGTGGGCCTGATAGTGAATATTTTTACATAACTGATATACCAGCATGCAATGAAGATTGTAATCCATCTTGTGATTGTGGTCACTTTATTGAAATAGGTAATGATGTATTCATGCAGTATGAAAAAATAAGAGAAAATAAATATATTTCTTTAAAAAATAAAAATGTAGATACCGGTTGGGGTTTTGAGAGAATACTTGCATTTTTAAATACTGATGATGGTGATATTTATAAAACAGACTTATATACTGGTGTGATGAATATTTTAGAGAAAAAACTTGGCATTCAATATAATGCTAATGAAGATATAGATAGATCAATTAGAATCATTCTTGATCATACCAGAACTGCTACCATGCTTTTGGGCGATGAAAAACATTTAACACCATCTAATGTTGGTGCAGGATATATTTTAAGAAGACTTATAAGAAGAGGAATTAGGCATACTAAAAAACTTGGTTTAGATCCTACTATAATGATAGATGTATCAAAATATTTTATTGAAAAAGTTTATAATGAAAGTTATCCTAATTTATTAGAATCAAAAAACTTTATATTAAATGAAATTAAAAAAGAAATAAATAATTTTTTAAAAACTTTATCAAATGGTTTGAAAGAGTTGGAAAAAATGATTGACAAAAATATAACTGAAGATAATAGAAAGCTAGACTCAGCTTTATGCTTTAAACTTTATGATACATATGGATTTCCTTTTGAATTAACAAATGAGATATTAAAAGAAAAAAACATAATTGCATCAAAAGAAGAATTTGATAAGTACATGCAATTGCAAAAAGATCTAGCCAGACAAAATGCTAAAAAGATGGATGAATTAAAAATGCTTGGAGATATTGTTAATTTTAATGAAGAAAGTACATTTATTGGGTATGATAATTTAGAATGTTCATCAAAGGTTATTTTTGTTGGTGATTTAAAGGGTAATAAAAGTGATATTTATTCAGAAGGTATAATAATTACTGAAAAAACTCCTTTTTATGCAACGATGGGTGGTCAATTAGGTGATATAGGAACCATAACAGGAAATAACCTAAAAGCTGAAGTTCTAAAAACAGAAAAGGCACCTAATGGGCAAAACATGCATTGTGTAAGAATTATAGAAGGCAAAATAAATATTGGTGATGAAGTTACTTTAAAGGTAGATAAGGAAAATAGGTTTGATACCTGTCAGAACCATTCAGCAACTCATTTATTACAAAAAGCTTTACAAGAAGTATTAGGTGATGAAGTTACTCAAGCTGGAAGCTTTGTTAACAATGAAACATTAAGGTTTGATTTTAAATATACTAGTAAAATAACTGATGATGAAGTTATAGAAACTGAAAATAAAGTAAATGAAATGATAAAGGCTTGTTATCCTTTAGAAATAAAGGAAATGAAAATAGAAGAAGCAAAAAAAATGGGAGCCATGGCTTTATTTGGTGAAAAATATGGTGAAATTGTAAGGGTTGTTAAGTTTGGACCATCAATGGAATTATGTGGCGGTACCCACGTAACTAATACTGGTAACATAAGAAGTTTTGCCATTAAAAGTATTGAATCAAAAGGTTTAAATGTGTATCGTATCGAGGCTGTTTGTGATACGAATTTAGAAACGGAATTATTTGAAGTAATTAAGCCTTATAATGATGAGATGATCCTTTTATTAAAAAAAGCAAAAAAAATTGTTAATGATGCAAAAAAAGATAATATTGACTTGGCTTTTGATATAAACATTTCTAACGAAAGACCTAAATGCTATAAAGACATATTAGAAAATAAAGAAGAAGTAATTAATTTGCGTAAACAAATTAGTGAACTAGAAAAAGAGTATAAAGAAAAGTTAAATTCAAAAGAACTTCAAAAAGTAGATGAATATGTTTTGAATAAAGTAAAAGGAAAATATGGGGAAGTTGTAATATTAAAATTTAAAGATCATGACATGGGAACTATAAAAGCTTTAGCAGGTACAATTATATCAAAGCTAGATAATGGTATAGTATTTATATCTAACTTAAAAGAAAATTCAATTAACTTTGTATGTAAGGCAAGTGATAGTTTAAAAAATGGCTTTAATGCAGGAAGTCTTATTAAAGATGTTTCTAAAATAGCAGAAGGAAATGGTGGTGGAAGCACCTTATTTGCTCAAGGCGGAGGAGTAAGGCCTGATAAAATAGAAATTATAGAAGATTATGTTAAAAAAGTAATTATTGATGAGTAAAAAGGTGGCAGTATGAATCAAGAAAATGTAACTAATAGAAAAAAAAGAAGATTAAAAAAACCAATAAAAATAGGGTTAGTATCAATTATATTTATCATTGCTATGATTACAATTTCACTTATTCTTTTTAATTTTTTGTTAAGTCCTGTTTCTTCTAAAAGTGATATTATATCATTTGAAGTTGATAGTGGTGCTTCAGTTTATAATGTTGGTAAAAAGTTAGAAAAACAAGGTATTATAAGAAATTATTTAGCTTATAAAATATATGTAAAATTAAAAAGTGTTAATGAGTATAAAGCAGGCACGTATAAAATAGATAAAAGTTTTTCTACTAAGAAAATAATTGAATTATTATCAAACGGAGATTATGAAAAAAGTGGTATTAGAATAACTTTTAAAGAAGGTAATACCATTAAAGCGGTTGCTAAAGAAATTGCAAAAAAAACAAATATTAGTGAAGAACAAGTTTATGATAAGCTTAAAAATAATGCGTACATTGATTCTTTAATTTCAAAATATTGGTTTTTAACGAATGATATAAAAAAAAGTGATATTTATTATCCGTTAGAGGGATATTTGTTCCCTGATACTTATTCATTTAATAATAACGTTAATATAGAAGAAATAATAGAAATCATGCTTAATCAAACTGATAAAATATTTTCTAAATATAAATCACAAATAGATTCATCTTCATATACTATTCATGAACTTGCTACTTTAGCATCAATTGTTGAAAAAGAGGGTATATATAGTGAAGATAGAAAGATGATTGCTGGTGTGTTTTTAAACAGACTAAAAAGTGGTATGTCACTTGGGTCAGATGTTACTACTTATTATGCTTTTAAAGTTGATTTAGGACAGCGTGATTTAACTAAAGGGGAAATTAATACATATAATCCATATAATACTAGAGGGCCATCTATGGCTGGAAAGTTACCAATAGGGCCAATTTCAAACTTTAGTGAATCTTCTTTTGTTGCAGCATTAGAGCCTACTTTAAATGATTATTATTATTTTGTGGCAGATAAATCTGGCAAAACACATTTTACCAAAACTTATGCGGAACATAATAGATTAATACAAGAATTAAAAGCTGCTGGAAATTGGTTAGAATGGTAATGAAAAATGAAAGAAAAGAAATAGCAATATTGCTATTTCTTTTAAATGATGATAAAATATAATTATCTTATTAATGATAGGAGTGATATTATGTCATCTACAACATACTTGTTTAATATTGAGAATATTAACGAAGCTTTAGTAAAAGAAACTATTAAAGAAGTTTGTTTAGCTTTAGAAGAAAGGGGTTATAATCCTGTAAATCAACTGGTTGGATACTTAATGAGTGGAGATCCAGGGTATATTTCAAATCATAAAGAAGCAAGAAATAAGATACTTAAGATAGATAGAAGTAAAATTCTTGAATTATTAATAAAGGAATACTTAAATTAATGAGATACATGGGTTTAGATTTAGGTACAAAAACACTTGGTGTTGCAATAAGTGATGTAACAGGCACAATTGCAACAGGACTTAAAACACTAAGATTTGAGGAGGATATGCCTCAAGATTGTTTGCCCTTTTTAACAAACATAATTAATGAGTATAACGTTCGTGCAATTGTTATTGGTCTACCTAAAAACATGAATAATACACTTGGAATAGCAGCTCAAAGAACAGAAGACTTTACTAAAATACTTAATGATGCATATAAATTACCTGTTTATATGCAAGATGAAAGATTATCTTCTGTTAGTGCTAATAATGTTTTATTACAAGCAGATGTTTCAAGAAAAAAAAGAAAATCCAAAGTGGATACTATAGCAGCTACAATAATCTTACAAAATTATTTAGATATAAGAAAGGAAAAGGAAAAATGGAAAACAACGAATTAAAACAAGATAATACATTTACGATCGTAAATGATAATGGAGAAGAAATAAAATGTGAAATTTTATTTACTTACGAAGATGAAAAAACAAAGAAAAACTATATGGCATATACTGATAATACACTAGATGAGGAAGGAAATACAAAAGTATATGCATCAATATTTAATCCTGAAGAAGAAAATCCTGTGCTTCTACCAATAGAAACTGATGAAGAATGGAAATTAATTGAGGGAATTTTAACTTCTCTTTCTAGTGAAGAAAATCAAAATGAAACGGCAGAGTAATCTGTCTTTTTAAATGTAATAAGTTGATTTTTAAGTGATTAAAATGCTATAATTATATAGGAATTAAGGTGGTGCTTTAAAATGGACATGGAATACTTAATTAGAAAGATGGAAAAGTATGCAGATGAAAAAGGAATTCCCATTATGGAAAAAGACGGAATTAATTTTTTATCTGAGTTTGTTAAGTTAAATAAAATAAAGAATATTTTGGAAATTGGTAGTGCGATTGGCTATTCCGCAATAAATATGGCTTTAGCAAGTGAAGATGTTACGATTACTACGATTGAAAGAGATAAAGATAGATATATAGAAGCTGTTAAAAACGTTAAAAACGCGAATTTGGATCATAGAATAACATTGGTTTTAGCAGATGCTTTAGAGTTTAGAACGAATGAGAAATTTGATTTGATTTTTATTGATGCCGCTAAAAGCCAATACTTAAAATTCTTTAATAAGTTTTCTGAAAATTTAAATACTAAGGGTTATATTATAACAGACAATATAAGATTTCATGGTTTGACTTTTTCTGATAAGACGAAATTATCTAGAAACTTAAGACAATTACTTGGAAAATTAGAAACTTATATTAATTTTTTAAATGATAACAAGGATTTTAAGACTCGTTTTTTTGACGTTGGTGATGGTATAGCAATTTCTAGAAGAAGGTTAGATAATAATGAGCAAAATATTACTCAAGATAAATAATAAAGATGAATTATTATACCCATCAGATGGGTATATTTTAGGTGTTAAGAATTTTTGCATTTGCTTTGGAAAAACATACACACCAAGTGAAATAAGAAAAATAAAGAAAAAAAATGATGAAAAAAAAGTTTTTGCATCGTTAAATAGAGTTATATTTAATAATGAACTAAAATTTTACAAAGAAACGTTAAAGAAACTTGATGATATAGGATTAGACGGAATTATAGTTGGTGACGTTGCGGCATTATCTTATGAATTAACAACACCTATTATATTAGATCAGCTTCATTTAAATAATAGTTCATTAACAATAGAGCATTATTATAATAATGGCGTAAATGGTATTATATTAACAAATGATATAACTTTAAAGGAAACTAATGATATAAAAGAAAATAACAAAGAAATGCTAACTTTTAAGCAAGTATTTGGATTGCCACATTTATCTACTTCTAAAAGAAAACTAGTTTCTAACTATCTAAAACATTTTAATAAATTCTCAAATGGCAGATTTTTTAAAATTAAGGAAAATAATAGTGATAATGAGTATATAATTCTTGAAGACCATTTTGGAACGCATATTTTAAACGGTAGTCCAATTAACTTAATTGATAGATTGTCAAATATAAATGCTGACTTTTTTATTTTTGATGGATACTTACTAAATGATTTTAAATGGGTACTAGATGCTTTTATGAAAAATAACTATAAACTTAAGGATAAAATAGATGATACTTTTAACTCTAACGAAGGGTTTATAAATCAAAAAACGATTTATAAGGTGAAAAATAATGATTAAAAAACCAGAACTTCTAGCACCTGCTGGAGACCTTGAAAAGTTAAAATGGGCTATAGATTATGGAGCAAACGCTGTTTATTTAGGTGGAGAAAATTATAGTTTACGAGCTAATGCAAAAAACTTTAGTATAAATGACATTAAAAAAGGAGTAAATTATGCTCATGATCATAACGCAAAAGTTTATGTTACAGTAAATATTGTATTTCATGATGAGGATACTATTAATTTAGGACAATATCTTAAAAAACTTCAAGATATAGGAGTTGATGCCATAATTTTTAGTGATCCGTTAGTCATCGACGTTGCAAAAAAGTATGCCCCTAATCTTTGTCTTCATTTAAGTACCCAAGCTTCTGTTTTAAATAAAGATGCATGTAAATATTATATTAAAAATGGTGTAGAAAGAATTGTTTTAGCAAGAGAGTGTTCAAAAAAAGATATTAAAAACATAATAGATGAGACAAACGTTGAAGTAGAATGTTTCATTCATGGTGCGATGTGTACAAATATTTCAGGAAGATGTATCTTATCAAATTATTTTACTAATCGAGATGCTAATCGTGGTGGATGTTGCCAAGTATGTAGATTTAATTTTAATTTGTATGATCAAAATAACAATGTTATTTCAGACAATTCAAATTTTTCCATTGCTCCAAAAGATTTATCTTTAGTTAAGTATATTAAAGAAATGATTGATATTGGAGTTACTTCATTTAAATTAGAAGGAAGAATGCGTTCTATATATTATATTGCAACAATAGTTAATGTTTATAGACGATTAATTGATATGTATTGTAATAAAAAAGAAAATGATGCATATATTAAAAAAGCTATAAAAATATTATACAGATGTGCTAATCGCGATGTTGCACCACAATTCTTTAATAAAAAACCAAACGAAAAAGAACAATATTATGGAAATAGACAAGAGGATTCAAACCAGGATTTTTTAGGAATAGTAATTGGATATGATAACGATAATAAAGAATTAGTAATAGAACAACGTAACTTTTTTAAAAAAGGTGACAAAGTAAATATTTTCGCACCAGCAATTGATGATTATAGTCTCACAATAGAAAAAGTAAAAGATGAAAAAGGAAATATTATTGATGTAGCAAGGCATCCGAAACAGATAGTAAGAATACCATGTGAGAAAAAAATACCTATTAATGCAATTATGCGTGTCAACTTTTTAGATTGACAAAACAGAAAAAATATAGTATCATTATAGCCAGTTTTGTTAATAGAGGTGAACTTATGAAAAATAATACAAAAGAAATATATTTAACCAGTGAAGGTTTTTTGAAGTTGGAAGAAGAACTTAATGAAGCTAAAACAGTAAAAAGACCAGAAATAATTAATGCCATTAAAGAGGCAAGAGCTTTAGGTGATTTATCTGAGAATGCAGAGTATTCTTCCGCAAGAGAAAATCAAGCAAAACTAGAAGCAAGAATAAAAGAAATAGAGTATACTTTAGAACATGCTATTATAATCGAAAATAAAGCGGATGGGGAGATTCGTGTTGGGTCTATCGTAACTATTAAATATGACGATGGAGAAGAAGAAGAGTATACCATTGTAGGTACTAATGAAGCAGATCCATTTGAAAACAAGATTTCTAATGAATCTCCAATAGCAAAAGCGGTTATTGGTAAAAAAGAAGGGGAAAAAGTAGCTGTTGAATCTCCGAATGGAAGTTTTGAAGTTGAAATAACAAAGGTAGCTTAAAAAAGCTATCTTTTATTAATTTTAAACACGTTAATAACAAGCACTTGTAAAAGAAAATAAAATAAGTTATAATACTAATTGTTTTTAAGGAGGAATATCATGGCTGAAAAAAAAGCAAAAAACATTCATGAAATTAAAGTAAATATAAATGGTGATGAATGGAAAAAAATATTAGATGATACTTTTAAAAAAGTAATTAAAACTGTTAAAATTGATGGTTTTAGACCTGGTAAGGCACCAAGAAGTGTTTATGAAAAAAAATACGGAAAACAATCATTAGTTGTTGAAGCGGTGGATAGTTCTATGCAAGGCGCATATGAAAAAGCACTTACTGATTTTAAAGGAGAACCAATTATGCAACCTACCGTTGCAATAGAAAAAGCTGATGAAGAAGGTGTAACATACGTATTTACGTTTACAACTAAACCAGAGGTTAAGATAAAAAAATATACAGGCTTAAACGTAAAAAAAGATGATGTTAAAGTAACTGCTAAAGACGTTGAAGAAGAAATAGAAAAAATGAGAAAAGAGTATGCCGATTTACAAGTTAAGGATGGTAGTGCTGATAACGGGGATACCGTAATAATTGACTTTGAAGGTTTTGATGGTGATAAGGCCTTTGAAGGTGGTAAAGCAGAAAACTATTCATTGGAACTAGGTAGCAATTCTTTCATCCCTGGATTTGAAGAAGCATTAATAGGGGTTAAAGCAGGTGATGAAAAAGATGTTAACGTAACTTTCCCTAAGGATTATCATGCTGAAGAGTTAAAAGGCAAGCCAGTTTGTTTTAAGGTTAAAGTACATGAAGTAAAAACAAAGGTTTATCCTGAACTTAATGAAGAGTTTTTCTTAGATTTAGGTTTGGAAGATGTTAAAACTAAGGAAGACTTAAAAAAGACCATAAAAGATACGATGACTGAACAAAAAAGTTATGAGGCAGAAAATAAATACATCGATGATTTATTTGAAGCTTTAATCAAAGAAACGAGTGTGGAAATTCCTCATGAGTTAGTTCATGAAGAATTAGAACGCATGGTTAAACAATATGAAGAAAGATTACAAATGCAAGGTATATCTTTAGAACAATTTTATAAGTTTACTAACTCAACAGAAGAGCAATTAAAGGCACAAATGCATGATGAGGCTGAAAAAAGAGTTAAACTAAGATTTGCTATTGACGAGATAATATCATTAGAAAAAATTGATGCATCAGATGAAGAAGCTAAAAAAGATGCTGAAGAAAAAGCTAAGAAACACGGCATGGATAAAGAAGAATATATCAAAGCATTTGGTGGCATTGATATGCTTAAGTACGATTTAAAAGTACAAAAAGTAATTGATATATTAAAAAAATAATTTAATAAGCATTAGTTAAAAAAAGAAAGTAAATACTTTCTTTTTTTAATAAATTACCATAACAAATTACGACATTATTCTTGACTTTTATTAACCATGGTTTATAATAAAAAGTAAAATTTATATTTGTAAGGAAGGAAGGTTTTCATGAATAAAAAAAGTTTACCAGTTATATTACTTAGGGGGATTGTAGTCCTTCCTTATGCCGAGTTAAAAATTGATTTAATTGACGAATTAGATACCAAAATAATTAATATAGCAAATGACATGCATGATGGGTATGTGCTTTTAGTATCACCAGAAAATTTTTTAGAAGAAAAAATTGAAATATCAAAACTTCCTAATTTAGGAATTATAGGTAAAATAACAAAAAAAACAACACTTCCTAATGGTTGTGTTAGGGTTACTATAGAAGGTAAAAAAAGAGCACAAATAAATAGATATTCACCATATGAAAATATAGATGAAGTATTTAAAGCAGAAGTATCATCACCTGTTAGATACGCAATTGATGCATCAGACGAAGAAGCACTACTTAGAAAACTTAAAGTTGAGCTTGAAAGATATATAAATACTGTCCCATATGCATCAAATAGTGTTTTATCAGTAATAAATGATATTGAAAGCGTAAGTAAGCTTGCGGATGTCATAGCAAATTATATGCCAACTACCTTTGAAAGAAAATACAAATTCTTAACATGTATTAATCCTCATACGAGAGTAATGATGGACCTTGAAGATATTCAAAAAGAACTTGATGTTTATGAAATAGAAAAAAGATTAGATAGTAAATTAAAGAAAGAACTTGATAATTCCCAAAAAGAATTTATTTTAAGAGAAAAGATAAGATTAATTAAAGAAGAACTTGGAGATATATCATCTAAGGATGAAGATGTAGAAGAAATAAAAGAAAAATTAAAAAAGTTAAAAGCCCCAAAAAACATTCATAAAAAGATTGAAAGAGAAATAAGAAAATACGAAGCTACTCCATCAGCTTCTCCTGAAGTTGGTATAATAAGAAATTATCTTGATGTATTAATAAATTTACCTTGGCAAGTATATACAAAAGATAATACTGATTTAAAAAACGTAAAAAACGTGCTTGATGCTTCTCATTATGGGCTTTTTGATATAAAAGATAGAATAATAGAGTATTTAGCAGTAAAGAAAAGAAGCGTAAGTGGAAAAGCTCCAATAATATGTTTAGTTGGACCTCCGGGTGTTGGAAAAACATCTTTAGCTAAATCAATTGCAGAAGCAATGAATAGAAAGTTTGTTAAAATATCCGTTGGTGGGGTAAATGATCCAGCCGAAATAATAGGACACAGAAGAACATATATGGGAGCAAACCCTGGTAGGATAATAAATGCTTTAAAAAAATGTGGTTCAAGCAACCCAGTATTTTTAATTGATGAAGTAGATAAAATGACTAAGGATATAAAAGGTGATCCAGCAAGTAGTTTACTTGAGGTATTAGACCCAGAACAAAATAATACTTTCTATGATAATTATGTAGAAGAACCATATGATTTATCTAAAGTTATGTTTATTTTAACAGCTAATTACATTGAACAAATACCTGAGGAATTAAAAGACAGATTGGAAATAATAAAATTATCTAGTTACACCGAATATGAAAAATTATTTATTGCAAAAAACCATCTTATTAAATTAGCTCTTAGTGAGTACGGATTAGAAAATACAAGTATAAAATTTAGTGATGATATAATATTACAGATAATAGAAAGATATACCAAAGAAGCTGGTGTTCGTGAACTTGAAAGAGTAATAAATAAAGTAGTTAGAAAATACGTTAAAACAATGTTAGAATCTAATAAAGATACCTTAAACGTAAAGGTTACTGAAAAAAAATTAGAAGAATTTTTAGGAAAACCTAAATACGAAAATAATGACTTTTTATCAAATAATACTCCTGGTGTTGTAAATGGTCTTGCGTATACGATGTATGGCGGTGATATCTTACCACTTGAGGTGGTTACTTATGAATCTAAGGATAACGTTAAAATAACTGGAAACTTAGGTGATGTTATGAAATAAAGTGTAAATATTGCACTAGGCC
This sequence comes from uncultured Mollicutes bacterium, assembly GCA_945969495.1. GTDB lineage: Bacteria > Bacillota_I > Bacilli_A > RF39 > UBA660 > Aphodocola. The sequence goes on along the minus strand of CAMFOH010000004.1, from coordinate 1,392 downwards.
ACATAAAAAGTCATGCTAAAGAATATAAAATAGAGTTATCTAAACTAGATAATTTATGCATTCACATAAATGCAATAGAAGGTGGTATACCAAAAGACGGACCTTCTGCGGGTATAGCACTTACCACCGCAATAATTAGCTCTTTAACGGGTAACGTAGTACCTTCAACATATGCAATGACAGGTGAAATGACGTTAACTGGTAAAGTGCTCGCAATTGGCGGTTTAAAAGAAAAAATAACAGGAGCTTATGTTGCAGGCGCAAGAAAATTTATTATTCCAAAGAAAAATGAGCGTGATTTAGCGGATATTTCAAAAGAGGTAATGGAAAATATAGAGATAACGTGCGTTGATAGTTATAAAGAAATATATGATTTGTTATTTAACAAAAAAAAGAAAAATTAACATTTTTCTTTTTTTTTTACATATGTTTTATTGAATGGAGATTGATAAATATGAAACAGATAATACCTTTTGTAAAGGATATTAGTTTAGATTCTAAAATTTCTGAAATAACTAGTATCGCACTTGAACATAATTTGAAGATGGAAAATAATGATTCAGTAGTTGGTTTTTTTACAATAAGTGGTAAATATAAAATGAACGAAATAAGCATTAATGAAGAAGTATTTGAAAAGAAAATAAATTTTGACATTACCCTTGATGATAAATATGATGCATCAAAAGTAACAATAGATGTAGATGACTTTTATTATGAAATAATAAATAATGAATATTTAAGAGTCCACATTGATGTTAAAGTTGATAACTTAGTATACTATAAAAAAGAGATAGAATCTATCACTGAAGAAGAAGCCCCTTCTTTAGTAGAAATAATTTCTGATAATAAAGAAGAAAAAGAAAACAAAAGAAATGAAAATGAAGTATTAAAAAAAGACGAAAGAAATATAAAGGAGGATATTATGATAGATGATGCTAATAATGAAACTTTAAAAATAATAGAAGAAAAAAAAGATGATGATAAGCTTGATATATCCGAGATAACTAATAACATTACTTCTGGTTTTTTGGGTTATGATGAAAAAAATAGTACTTATAAATTTCATATAATAAGAGAAAGTGAAACCATAAAGACCGTTATGGAAAAATATAACGTTTCAAAAGAAGAATTAGAAAAATATAATAATTTAGATAATGTTATTTTAGGTACTAAAATAATCGTACCAGTTATAAATGAATAATGATATAATCAAAAACGTTATAAAAAAGCAATGTCCCACGGTTAAAAAATATGAGTTTTTAAAAAATGCTATTATATATACTGACGCAAATGATAAAAAATTTGTAGCAAAAGAGAATGCAAAAAATAATATAATAAATATATACAATTATCTTAATTCTAGAGGATTTGGATATTTACCAAGACTTATTT
>CAMFOH010000003.1 GCA_945969495.1 uncultured Mollicutes bacterium | reverse complement strand
TCACTTATTCTTATTCCATCTTTTCTTAACAAATAGATTTCAAATGGTTGCCCTCCAGACTGAAAAGGAGTAATACCATTAAGAAATTGACCAATTAAAGTTAATTCAAAAGTTTTTTTAAAAGGATATTCTTTTTTTGTCTCCTTTATAAAACAATGCAAGCTAATAGATTTAAATACTAGCGATATAACAAATGTTAAAATTGCCATAATAAATACGAATATATTAACATTTGAAAGTTCATGAACAATTCCTTTAAAATTATCTTTTAAAGTAAAATAAAGAACTAATGCTAAAGCTAGAATTAATATAATAATATTTATTTTTTTATTTTTCATACTGCACCTATTTTTCTTCTATTATTTCAATTCCAGGTAATTTTTTTCCCTCAATAAATTCAAGTGATGCTCCGCCTCCAGTAGAAATATGATCAAAAAACTTATCATAACCAAATCTTATTACCGAAGCAGCAGAATCTCCACCACCTATAACAACTTTTGCACTACTTTGCTTTAAAAGTTCACAAACTTGTTTTGTACCATATTCAAAATTTTTAAATTCAGATACACCCAAAGGTCCGTTCCAAAAAACTGTTTTAGCATTATTTATATATTTTGAAAACAACTCTATAGTTTTAGGACCTATATCCAAAAGCATTATACCAGATGAAATATCGTTAGTATCATTATATACAACGTCTAATCCATCTTGATAAGCTAAAGAACCATAACCATCAACTGGTAAAACTATTTTATTAGGATATTTATTTAGCATTTCTTTGGCAAAATCGATATTTTCAGCATCATAAATAGATTCTTTTAAATCATTGCCTTTTGCTTTTAAAAAAGTATTAGCAATGCCTCCTCCAAGTAAAATATAATCAGCTTTATTTACCAATTTATCAATTACTTTTATCTTATCACTTATTTTAGCGCCACCCATAATAACTACGTATGGTCTTAAAGGAGATGATAAGAAATCACCAAGTATGTTAATTTCTTTTTCTACTAAAAAACCAATACCAGAAGGAATGTTACTTGCTATTCCTACGTTTGAAGCATGCATACGGTGTGATGTTGCAAAAGCATCGTTTATAAAAATATCTGCTAAACTAGCCCAATATTTACCAAGTTCTTTATCATTATTGCTTTCTTTTTTTAAAGGAAAATCTTCATATCTTGTATTTTCAACTAAAACAACATCGCCTGGATTCATATTATTAATTGTTTTTTCTAAAACTAATCCACGCGTTTCATTAACAAAAATAACATTTCTTTTTAACAATTCGGATAATCTTATAGAAATAGGATAAAGTGAATTATTTATCTTATCTTCTTTACTTTTTATTCTTCCTAAGTGTGATAATATTATTACTTTAGCACCTTTTTCTATTGCATAATTTATTGTATCTATACTTTTTTTAATTCTATTATCATCTAAAATAACTCCATTTTTTAAAGGTACGTTTAAGTCACACCTTATTATTACTCTTTTATTAGATAAATCAAAATCCCTTATCGTCTTTTTCATTTTTACCCTCCATATCAATTATATCACGATAAGAAAAAATAGGAAACAAATTCCTATTTTACAACAACTTTTATACTTGCAGTTTTACCATTTGTTGATCTAGCAGTAATTATTGCGGTACCCTTCATATTCGCATAAACAATTCCATTACTTACGGTTGCAACAAAAGCATTATCACTACTCCAATAAAGGGTTTTATCTGTTGCGTTACTAGGATTATAGTTAACAGTTATACTCTTACTAGTATTTGGTGAAAGTTCTAAGTAATTTGGTGTTAGTGTTATTCCTTTTAAGGCAATGGTAGTAGACTTAACAACAATGGTCCTACTAGTACTTGCTTTATTTCCATAACTATCCGTTACTGAATAAGTTATATAATAAGTTCCAGGATTATTTGTGTTTACATTACCAGAAACATTAACTCTTGAGGTTATATTATTTCCTAAAGAATCAACGGCAGAATATCCAGGGTCACTATAACTAGAACCAACACTCATAGTAAGGGTTTTACTACCATACAAAGTTATAGTAGGTGGTGTGGTTGGTTTTCTAGTAGTAGTTTTAGATATCGTAGTATTTTTTTTTGTTGTCTTAGTTGTATTTGGTGTTTTAGTTGTTGTAACAGTAGTGAAAACCGGAACAACCTTTACAACTCTTTTTAATTCTGATTTATTTCCAGCTTTATCGGTAACAGAATATACTATTTCATACACCCCAGCCTTTGAAGTATCAACTTGTCCGTTTTTCTTAACTTTAGATGTGATATCACCATCAATATTATCCTTTGCAATTACTCCAGGATCTTCAAATTTACTTCCTACGTTAATCACCAATTCAGCATCTTTAACCAAGGTAATTGTAGGTGCTATAGTATCTTTAACTACCGCTTTAGTAGTTGTAGTAGTATCATTATCATTACTAACGTAACCTGAAGTAGTATATAATTTACCGCACTTTATATATGCTGAATATTGTTCAGTTTCTTTTTTCGATGCGATTACGTATCCTTCACAAATTTTAGTGGCTTTAACCCTACTAGAATCAATAAAGCCACCATTTTCTAACAATAAATCCTTTAAATCTATCCTTATTTCAGCATCAGTTAAAACTATTTGTTTTTGCGATATATAAGTTGGCGATTCTTCAATCATCCTAGCCTCTAATTTACTAAAATCAGAAGCGGTATACTCTTCTTTGTTATTTGATTTAACCACATTTACAATAATTATGATTACGGCAATTAAAACGACAAATATTAACGCGGCTAAGATAACCATACCTCGAGTTATTTGAAACTTTTTCTTTTTATTTGTTTCATATTCAACGTCCGTAGGATAATTTTCTTCTTCCAATTTAATCACCACCTTTTATTTTTTACATGAGTATTATAACACGTAACACAAAAAAACACTAACTTTTTTATGTTAATGTTTTATTTATTTATTTATTTATTTGCAAAATATTTAGCTGTTCTAACCATTTGGGCAGAATAACTCATTTCGTTATCATACCAAGCAACTACTTTTACTAGTTGTTTTCCATCAACCTCAACAATGTTAGTTAAAAGACCATCTACTAAAGCTCCACACTCCATGCCAATTATATCACTAGATACAATTGGATCTTCTGTATACATAATAGTTTCGGTTTGATTGTTTTTAAATAACTCATTAATCTCTTCTTTAGTTACGTTTCTTTTAAGTTCCAAAGTTAAATCAATAACCGAACCAGTTGTAACAGGAACTCTCATTGCTGTTCCGTCTAATTTTCCTTTTAATTCAGGTATAACAAGTCCAATCGCACTTGCTGCTCCAGTAGATGATGGAACTATGTTTGCCGCTGCTGCTCTTCCCCTTCTTGCCATATGTCCCTTTTTATGAGCAACATCTAGCGTTGCTTGATCGTTAGTATAAGCATGAACAGTAGTCATAAAGCCTTTTTCTACACCTATGTTGTCACACAATAGTTTCATTACAGGTGCCAAACAATTAGTAGTACAACTAGCAGCACTAATAATTTTTTCATCACCTGTTAATTCCTCATGATTTACATTATATACGATTGTTTTTAAATCACCCTTAGCAGGTGCTGATATAATTACTTTTTTTGCACCCGCTTTTATATGAGCTTCTGCTTTTTCCTTACTAGTAAAAAATCCAGTACATTCAAATACAACGTCCACACCAAGTTCATTCCATGGTAGGTTTGAAGGGTCAGATTCACTATATATTCTTATTTTATCGCCATTTATTATGATATTATTATCATCATTTTTTATTTCATTTGGTTTATATCTTCTGTGAGAAGTATCATACTTTAGTAAGTATGCAAGTTGTGCTGCATCAGTTAAATCATTTATTGCAATAACATCAAAACTAGGATCTTCCATCATTAATCTAAATACTAGCCTTCCTATTCTACCAAAACCATTTATCGCCACTTTAATAGCCATATTATCATCTCCTATTTATATATTGTATCATTTGTTAATCTTTAAAACAACTTCCACCAATAAATTCTCTAATTATCGAATCATTTGGAACACTATCACTTGGCATCCCTAAGATTACCCTAAATAAATTTATTAATCTTATTGCTTCATCATAATTTGGATCATCTTCTGATACTGAAAATAAAAGTGGTTCAGCATAAGTTTTTAAAACACCAAGTTCATATGCTAACGACGTATTAAGGATAAAATCAGCATCTTTAGCATACGGAATAATCATTTCATCTTCAGCCTTTCTTACACTTTTCCATGTCTCAAGAGTATCACTAGCACTAGCACCACGTGATGTATTATCTCTTACTATTCTTCTTAAAAGTCTATTATCAGTAGATTTAAACATATTATGATTATCAACGTTTAATGGAGTTAATGGACAAATATACAATTTAAATTTGTTTTTATCTGGTATCATTTCTGTTAGCTGCTCATTAAAAGCATGAATTCCTTCTATTACTAACACACTTTTTTCATTCATTTTAATTGTTTTATCACTCATTTCTTGTTTTCCAGTTATAAAATTATACTTTGGTAATTTTACTTCTTTTCCATTTAACAATTCTGATATTTTCTTATTAAACTGATTTGTATCAATAGCATCTATTCTTTCTTTTTCTGGGTTTCCATTTTCATCTAATACTCTATCTTTAATATCTATATAAAAGTCATCTACTGATATTGGTATTGGGGTTAACCCTTTACTTCTTAAGAACAACGTTAATTTTTTTGAAGTGGTAGTTTTACCCGATGAAGAAGGACCAGTTATCAAAACAATCTTCAAATCTTTTTCCTTGCTTATTCTATCAGCAATCTCGAATAGTTCATTATTTAAAAGTGCTTCACTAATCCTTATTAAGTCTCCATAATCACCAGTTGATATCATACGATTAAGTTCAACTGAAGTACTTATCTTTAAACTATTTAAATAAGAATCATTTTTTTCCATAGCTTTTAAAAATTTATCATTTTTGGTTAATTTTACGTTTTCAAAATTATCTATGTTACTAGATGATGGAAGCATTATAATAACTTTATTATCATTCAAATACTTAATATTATACTTACTCATTAAACTAGTACTATAAGGTAAAACACCATAGAAAAAATCAAGAGTATCATCCATCTTATATAAACTAATGCTAGAATTACTAATATATCTAAGCGAATTGGCTTTATCCATTTGATTTATTTTTTCATAGTACTCTATAGCTTCAACCCTAGATACCATTATTTTAGTTATAGGAATTTTTCTTTCACATAACTGTCTCATCGCAATTTTTATTTTTTCAACCGTTACCTCTGAAATTAAATTATTAGTAAGAATTTCAGCATAAATACCAGAATCAATGGTATGCAAAAGCCTAACATCACAATTAAGAACATCTTTAACAGCTTTGCAAAATAAGAATAAAACTCCTCTTTCGTAAACCTTATAACCAATTGAAGATGTAATATCAAAAAAATCAATAGTACAATTCCTAGTTAATTTACTATCTAAACTTGTTAATCTATTATTAATAGACGCTGCTAAAATATCATATTTATAGTCATCTTTTACTTTGCTTGCTATCTCACTAATTAATACCCCTTTTTCATACTCAAATTCTTTATTTTTATATTTTACTTTTATAATAGACATGTTATCACCCAACTTTATTCTTATACTATATTATTATTTTATCAGAAATGATGAAAAAAGTCACAATATTTTAAGTAATATTTAGCAACTTACCATACATAATATTACTAGGGTGATAAAATATGAATTTAATACCAACGGTTATTGAAAAAACTAAAGCAGGAGAAAGAGCATATGATATATATTCTAGACTATTAAAAGATAGAATTATATTCATAAGTGGAGAAATAGACGATGATACGGCAAACTCTGTAATTGGGCAACTATTATTTTTAGATTCTAATGGACATGATGATATAAGTTTATATATAAATAGTCCAGGAGGAAGTATTACGGCGGGGATGGCTATATATGATACGATGAATTTTATAAAAAGTGATGTTTCAACAATATGTGTTGGCATGGCCGCATCAATGGCATCAGTACTTTTAGCAAGTGGTAAAAAAGGAAAAAGATATATCTTGCCTAATAGCGAAGTAATGATTCATCAGCCACTAGGCGGGGTAAGTGGTCAAGCTACTGAAATTAAAATAGTAGCAGATAGAATTTTATACTTAAGAGATAAATTAAATAAAATATTATCCGAAAAAACAAATCAAGATATATCGATTATTGAAAAAGATACCGAAAGGGATCACTACTTGTCAGCTGATGAAGCATTAGAATATGGTTTAGTAGATAAGATATTATAAAAACTTCCGAAAGGGAAGTTTTTTAATTTTTCTTTTTATCTATAAAAGTTTTTGTACAATCAAAAACAAATAATATAACAAGTAGTATCGTTACCCATGATGGTATTTTTTTAATTAAAACTTTAAGTAATGGATGAACAATATAAATAAATATTATGCTAGCTATTCCCCATACTAAAGTCATCTCTAGTGATATATAATGTCCTATATGAAATTTTTGACTAGAATAATCCCAAAATACAGTACCAAATATTTTTTCAATTAAAACTCCACCTAAGGCTTCTAAAGTAGAAAGTACTATTCCTACTACAAAAAACATTATTATTGTTTCCCAAAATCTATGCATATGAAGATTTTTAAATAAATATTCTGATACAAACAGAATTGTTACCGCACCCATTCCATAAACAGGTGTCCACCAACCATATAAAAAGCCACTTTTAAAACCATTACCAGTTATTAGAGCAGTAATAGTTTCTAATAAATGGCCTAATATAGAATAAATAAAAAAACAATTTAAATAATACATATTATCACCAAAAATAGTATGCAATATAAATTGTTTTTTATTCTATATTTTATTCCAAATTGTTCCTTCCCTAGTATCTTTTAGTTCAATACCTTTTTCTAATAGTTCATTTCTTATTTCATCGGCCATTTTAAAATCTTTATTTTTCTTAGCTTCTCTTCTAAGATTTATTTTTTCTTCAATGTATTTAATAAACTCATCATCTAAATCATTATCATCATTTTTATTTAAAAGATCTAAACTAAACACTTTATCCCATGATGATATTAATTTTAACTTTGTTATGCCAGATACACTTTCATCTTTTATAAGTTCATATAACAAAGATAGAGCATTTGACGTATTTAAATCATTCGCTAAATATTCCTTAAATTTATTATCGTATTTTTCGTAATTTTCTTCTTCTAAAGTACCAGTTTCTTCAATTAAAGAGATTTTATTTAGTAATTTTAAATAAGCATTTTGAGCTTGATCTAGCAATTCATAAGTAAAATTAACTTGTTTATGATAATACGTATTTAATATAAAATATCTATAAGAAAGCGGATTATATCCTTCTTCTTTTAATTTAGATACCGTAAGAATATGTCCAAGACTTTTGCTCATCTTAACATTATTAGTTAAAAGCCATGATAGATGAACCCAATAATTACACCATTTATGCCCTAAGTATGCTTCACTTTGAGCAATTTCATTAGTATGATGTGGGAAAACAGCGTCTTCTGCACCAAAATGTAAGTCTAAATACTCACCTAAGTATTTTATTGATATACCAGAGCATTCAATATGCCATCCTGGAAAACCCCTACCAAAAGGGCTATCCCATTGTAATTCTTGATTTCCAAACTTTGAATTAGTAAACCAAAGAACAAAATCTGCTGGATTTTTTTTATTAGTATCTTCTTCAACGTCACTTCTGCTAGCAACTATTAAATCATCAGCATTTCTTCCAGATAGTTCATAATACTTACTATATTTAGAAGTATCAAAATATATGTTTCCATTACTCTCATACGCATATCCATCATCTAATAGCTTTGAAATGATTTTTATATACATATCTATCTCTTTAGTAGCAGGAACAACTATTTCAGGCCATTTAACATTAACTAACTCGCAATCTTTTTTAAATTCATTAGTATAAAATTCTGCTATTTCTTTTGATGATTTATGCTCACGTTCCATAGCAATAGACATTTTATCTTCGCCAGTATCACCATCGCTTTTTAAGTGACCAACATCAGTTATGTTCATAACCCTTTTAACATCATAACCCAAATATTTAAAAGCTTTTTCAAAAATATCTTCAGTTATATAAGTTCTTAAATTACCAATATGTTGATAATGATATACAGTTGGACCACAAGTGTACATTTTTATTTTTCCTTCTTCATGTGGTATAAATTCTTCAATTTTTTTTGTAAGCGTATTATATAATCTCATATTTATCACCTCACGTTTGTTTAATTATACAATAAATAAAAAAATAAAGAAAGCTTTATTAGATTAGAATATCTAAAGCTGTGCTTTCTTCTTTTACTTTTATATCAATAGTTTTTTTATCATCTAATATAGCATCTACCACCTTAACTTCTATTTCATTTTCAATCAAAGATTTTAAGTTGCTAAGATTATTAACATTAGAAACTTTATTAAAAATATCATTTATAGTATTTTTGCTATAGTTAATTTTTATTTGTTTATACTTACTAGTAATATGATTGATACTTTTTGCTATGATTTTTTTAATGGTTAATTCATTAGGATCATCTAGTTCTATTGTTACTGTCACTTTATTTGCTAGCCTGTCTTGTTCATCAAACGATTTAACTTTATTAGTTTTACTAAACCCTAATTGTTTAGACTGCATCTTATTGTTTGTTATAAATATTATGATTGTATTGCTAAAATCTATAGTTTTTCCAGATGCATCTTCAATTTTTTTAAATTGTAATATTCTTGTAAATAAATTTTTAAATTCTTCACAACCCTCTTCATAGTTATCAACTATTATAGCAGAATTAGGATTAGTCCTTACTTTTTCAAAAACATTATTTTTATTATCATATCCTAGATATCCTGCCGTTGTTCCTATTAATTTACTAATCATATGATGCTCAGTATATTCAGATGCATCTATGTTTATTATGTTTTTCTTATTAACTAATTTTTCAGAATACGTTTGGGCTAAAAGTGATTTTCCTACACCATGGTTTCCCATTATAAGTACTGAGTAACAGCATTTTTCTTCCAAAAGTTCTTTTTTTCTTAATGATCGTACAAGTTTTTCAATATTTTTACTTTGCCCATATATCGTATTGTTTAACTCTTCTTGTAAATTATTATAAAATTCTTTTCTTTCATCTATATTAGTAGAAAACACAACGTTACCCTTGTTTTTAATAACATCAGCAACATCTTTTTTTGTAACTTTTTTCTTATTTAATTTAATCATTTTTAGACTTTTTTTTATCTTATTTTCTTCCGTTTTTAAATCATAAGCTCTTTTAAAGTCATCTTTTGATAGAGCTTTTAATTTCTCTTTTTTTACATTATCAAGCCTTTGTTCTAAAACTCTTTTTTTTCTTTCATCATAATTTTCGGTAACCGAAGATTTTGCACACACTTCATCTAACACATCAATTGAGCGGTCTGGTTCATATCTATTGTTTATATACTTATTTGACATTAATACTATATATTTTAATAAATCATCCGTTATTGTTATATCATGATATTTTTCATAAATAGGTTTAATACCTTTTAAAATCCTAAGAACGTTTTCTTCACTAGGTTCTTCTATCTGCACGATTTGGAAACGCCTAGCTAAAGCAGCATCAGGTTCAATAAATTTCTTATATTCCTCTTGTGTAGTAGCACCTATTATTCTTATCATCCCTCTAGCCAGTGCTGGTTTAAGAATGTTTGATGCATCAATTGCTCCTTCTGCACCTCCTGCTCCTACCATGGTATGAATTTCATCAATAAAAAGGATAATGTCAGGATTATCATCTAATTCCTTGATTAATGTTTTCATTTTTTCTTCAAATTCGCCACGATATTTAGTACCAGATACTAATTGAAAAATATTTAATGAAATTATTCTTTTACCTTTTAAAAATAAGGGACATTTATCAGATACTATAAGATTGGCAATTCCTTCAACAATTGCAGTTTTACCAACTCCTGCTGGCCCTATTAAAATTGGGTTATTTTTCTTTCTTCTAAGCAAGATTTCTAAAGATTTTAATACTTCCTTTTGTCTTCCTATCACAGGATCAAGTCTTTTTTCTTTGGCTAATTTAGTCATGTCTGAACCAAGTTCTTCCAACAAAAGTTTTTTATGTTTATTACTTTTAACATTTCTTATATTTCTTAAATCAAAGTATAACTTATCTATATTAACCTTCATACTTCTTAGTATAGAATAAGCAACACCATCTTCTTCATCTAATATATTAATTATAAGTAATTCAGGATTCACACTATTGTTATTATTTTCCCTAGCCTCGATAACAGCATTTTCTAAAACTCTTTTTAATAATGGTGTATACAAAACAAAATTACTTTTTTTATTGCCAACACCAACTAATAGTACTAACTTCTCTTTAAATTTTTTATAAGTTATTTTGTGTTTCTCTAATAAAGGAACTAATTTACTATCCTTTAAAATTGATAACAATAAATGTTCACTTCCTACGTAAGGATGATTTAACTGCTGTCTTTCACGTTCTGCTTGTTTTAAAAGATGTCTTGTTTCTTCACTAAAATTAACAAACATAAGTATCTCCTTCCATTCTTATTCTATGTTTGTTATGGTGATAATATTTTATTTTAATACAAAAAAGACCCTAAGGTCTTTTATACTAAGGCATATACAACTATAGAAGTTACTATAATTATAACTAATAATATAAGTAGTAACTTCCATATAAATTTAAACCATTTGTTATATGGAATATCCAAATAATATAAACCAATGACTAATCCTACGGACGTTGGTACAAAAATCATCATTAAGTTATAAACGCTTTGAATGATTAGTGCTACAACTCCGTAATAATCCTTATTTGTTATAGTAGCAGTTACTACTGACCCAACTGTTGATATGAAATAATAGAAATCTGCAGTTAAAACACTTCCTACCATCGTTGCTAAAGTTGTTGTTGCAATATTAAATCCTTTTGTTAACTTAAGAATAGCATTAGCTATTGTTACATTTATACCAGAAGTTACCATAATTACTAATACTATACTTATTAGCATAGCTGTTATTGCAACTGGTAATACCTTTTTAATACTTGCTGTTGTTGTTGCAATAAAATCATTAAATTTAATGTTTGAAAACAATACTATAACAGCAACTATTATAAATAAGAATATTGAAACATCAGTCATTGACCAACTTCCAAATATACTTATAGTTCCTGATGATGCTCCAGTTGATGCATCCGTTACTATTGGTTGACCAATAATATTACCAAATATTGCATAATCACCTATTTTAATACTTGATACAAATGAATTAAAATCTGTAAATATAGTACAATTTGTAAATAATGATTCCCAAGGAATTATAGTTCCAATAACAAATAATACAAATAATACTAAAAGTACTGCAAAGGAAACATTATTTCTTCTCTTACTAGTTACTGGTATCTTACCATCTTTATCAGATTTCTCAGTTAAGACGGTAATAAACTCAGCTATTGATAAAACAAATGGAATTAAAGTCCAACTAAATAAAAGTCTTAAAATACCAGATTTTATTTGACCAGCATATATTTTATTAATACCCAAGCCACCTAAAAGAAGTGTTAAAGTCGCATATAAAATCTTATTTACTTTCTTTTCGTTAGATTTTACAGTAACTTTTTTTACTGCTTTTGTTTTTGTTTCTTCTTTTACGTTTTTAGTTTTTGAAGATGTCTTTTTGGTTGCTTTATTAGTATTTTGTTTTTTCTTTTTTCTTGGTGCGATGAAAACCAATAAAATAGATATAGATACAATAAATAAAACTATTTTAACTAATAGCAATGTATTTAACTCTAAGTTAAAAGCTGAAAATAAAGTACTATTATAAATACCACACATAGAACCAATTAAGCCTGCTACTAAGCTAGATGATAAAATTATTTTTTTATCTATTTCAAGTTCTTTCATTACCTTATATATGAAAGGTACAAAAACTAAAAGAATTATAAAATCACTAACAAAAAGTGAAATAATACCAAATGTTATTGTAACAATTGAAACTAATAATCTTTCCTTTCCTTTAAATAATGAGGTAACTTTGTTAGTGAAGTTATTATAAACTTCTACTTTGTTTAAAACGGCATAAAAACATGCAACAGCAATCAAAAATACCGCAATTCCATTAAAGTATGCTATTGAAATACTTAAATTAGATAAAAGTCCCCATACACCGATTCCAGCAATACCACTTGATGTAACAGCACCGGTATAATCAACATATGATCCTGGAATAATTAACGTAAGTAACCATGCTACGAAAATAGTAATTGCTAGAACTTTTAATAAATTATACTTTTTCATTTTTTCCTCCTTATTAATATATTATTTTTTTATTGGGGCAAAATTATGACATACGCACCTTATTCATAACCTTGTCCTACAATTAAATTATAACATATTTTTGGATAAATTTTCCATATATTCTTTTATGGTATTAATAAATTCATCTTTCGTTTTTATTTCATATAGTTTCTTTTTTATACTAACTCCATTTGGAAGCCCTTTTAAATACCAAGCGCCATGAGTTCTCATCTCAAGTACCGCTACTTTTTCTGGTTTAATTTTTAATAAATAGTTGAAATGTTTAAGACAAGTTTCCATCTTTTCTGTTGGAGTTTGCTCTTTTAATATTTCTCCAGTTTCTAAATATGTTACGATTTGCTTTATTAAATACGGATTCCCTAAAGTCCCCCTACCTATCATAATAGCATCACATCCAGTTTCATCAATCATATTCTTAGCATCTTGGACACTTAATATATCTCCATTACCAATTACTGGTATTTTTACATTTTCTTTAACTTTTTTAATAATTTTCCAATCAGAAATACCATTATACCCTTGGCTGCGTGTTCTAGGATGAACCGCTATAGCACTAGCTCCTGCCATTTCACATACCTTAGCTATTTCAACAGCATTAATGCTGTTAGCATCCCAACCACTTCTTATTTTTACTGTTACAGGAACATTTACCGCATTAACTACCGAACTCACTATTTCATATACTTTATCAGGTTCTTTTAAAAGTGCTGAACCTGCTTGCGATCTTAAAGCAACTTTTGGAACCGGACATCCCATATTTATATCAATTATATCGGGATGCATACTTTTTTCAACTATTTTTGCAGCTTCTACAAAACTTTCTTTATCACTTCCAAAAATCTGCTGAGTAATTGGTCTTTCTTCTTCCGTCATATAAAGCATCTCCTTAGTTTTTTCATTATCATACACAAGTGCTTTATCACTAACCATTTCAGCGTATAAAAGTCCGCAGCCCATTTCCTTTATAATCTTTCTAAAAGCACTATTACATACACCAGCCATGGGTGCTAAAACTACATTATTTTTTATTTCTACATTTCCAATTTTAAACATCTAATCACTTCCAAACTTAATTAATTATATAATAAAAAGAACTTATTTAAAAGTTCTTTTTACTTTACTGGAGCAAAAGATAAACTTGAATCAGTATAACTATGTTCAATTGGAATACATTTTACAAAACCATCTATTTGCTTCATCGCTATATGATAAAAATTAGCATCTATTAGTCCTGTTAATAATGCGTTATGTAATTTTATTTTAATTTGTTCGTAATTACTCATAATAACACCACTTTCATAAGTAGGGAATATTATATTTATATATAATCCTTTATAAATATTATTATTATTCATCTTTTTGAACGAATGAATTTCAACAATTTCATACCAATATTAAATAGTTTAAACCAAAACTTACTTACCACTAAATCAAATTCTCCGATTAGTTCTAAAACCTCTGGATTAAACTTTGATTTAAAAGTTGATAAGTGATCTTCTAAAGAACCATTAACTCCACCTAAATCACAGTAATCGCAATAATTATCTAAACAATAACAAAGTCTATAATACATAAGTCCATTAGTAATTTTTAGTGAAGGTAAAATTTCAGTATTAGTTCCTGCGTAAAGAAAAGATGCTACTTTAATGCCTTCTTTACAAGTTGGCATCATAACTATAGTTGCCCCTGCTAAAGGTCTATTACCATACTTTTCTTTTACCATAAGGGCTTCTTTCATTTGTTTTTCGCAAAACTCTTTTTTATTTTCGTTTTTAATCATATCTTGTTTCAAAAAACTAATGTATTTATCAATATCTACATGCGCGAAAAAAAGTACTGCATTGCTCGGAAATTCCTTCATAAGTTTCTTAAAATATGTTTCATTTCTAAGTGCAACATGTTGCCTTTGCTCGGTGCAATGAAGAACACTAACTAATTTTTTAACATCATTAATATCCTTTGAATAACTAAATTCTACTCCTCTTTCCTCGTGATAGGTTCCAATATAATTCCTTGTGTTTTTTGGAAATGTTCTTCTTAAAGCCTCTTTATCAAAAAAATTACCATCTTTATCTTTTAAGCTTATAGCCATCGTGTATCTTGGCTGTATATATGCGTTGACCTCTTTTTCATATCCACCATGCTTAAATCCTATTTTTTCTAAATTTACTAAAATCTCTTTAGTATCTTTAGTAAAAGGCTTATTTATTTGTATATCTTTTTTCTTTTTTATAGTTTGAATATTTTCCTCATTAAAGCATACAAATGGATCAATTTTTATATCAATTGCATTATTTTTTTTAGCATATATCTTTAATTCTTCTATAAACTTACCTAATAATTCTTCATTCTTATAATCGATTACCAATCCTCTTGGAATATAAAATAATTTTTTACCTAGGAAAAGATTTCTTTTTAAAATCATTGCGCTGCAAACAAGCTTACCTTTACTATACATTCCTACAAAATCATGTTCCCATGCTGATTTTACTTTTGCCCACGAAGAAGTTTGCATAAATGAAGTAGAAGGAAAACCTTTCACGAAATCATCAAATTCTTTTTCATTTATTCCTGCTTTAAATTGATATCTCATAAAATCACTCCTTTATTTTACTATTAATTCTACTTCATCACCATTTTTAATTAAAAATGAATTAGCATCATCAGTATCCAAATGAACTTCATAAGAAAAATTATCATCTATTCTTACATATACATTTTGTAGTATTCCCGGTTTTTGTCCTTTTACTACTATTTGTACAAATTCTTTATCTAAAAAACCATATTTTTTAGCATCTAGTTTTGTTGCATGAACATGTCTTGTGGCAATTATCGCTGCATTTTTAGTTACTTCTCCCTTAGGACCTATTATAGTGATTAAAGCAGCATCATTTAAATCTCCAGAGTTTCTAACTGGCGGATTAATCCCAAGGGCAAAAGAATCCGTTTTAGATATTTCAACTTGAGTTTTACCTCTTTCAGGTCCTAATATTCTTACCCTTTCAATAGATCCTTTTGGACCTTTTAGAGTTACCTGTTCATTACAAGCATATTGTCCAGGTTGTGATAAATCTACTTTTTTTGTTAATTCATAGCCTTCACCAAATAAAATACTTAAATCTTCTTTTGTAACATGTACATGTCTTGCGGATACACCTACTTTTACTAACATATTAAACATCTCCTGTGTATTACATTATAACATGTATAATTATTTTAATTCAATCATATGTTTAAATGAATTAAAAAAAGGAGATTAATGATATGAATACAAATTATTATCCAAATCCTACTTATCCCAATCCGGGAGCAAGTGGATTACAAATATCAGCGATGGGTGGTGTAGCTTCAGCACCAAGTACAAACACAAATAATTCTAGCAACAATAATTTAGCTACTATCCAAGCAAATAATAACATGTTAGAACTAGAACAATCATACGTTGAAAATATCTTAAGACTTAATCGAGGAAAGTTAGCAACACTTTATTTTTCGTATCCTGATTCAGTAGAATGGCGTGATAAAACATATACTGGTATAATCGAGGCCGCAGGTAGGGATCATATTATAATAAGTGATCCAAAAAATGGAAAATGGTATTTACTATTAATGATTTATCTAAATTATGTAGAATTTGAAGAAAAGATAAATTATAGCACTGAGTACTATCCACAAAGATAAATAATCTTGTAAATATCCTCTAGTTTTGTTATAATCAAAAATAGAATAGAGGTAAATATAATATGACATTAATAATTGTAACTTTAATTATATGTATAATAATATTCTTTTGTGCAACATACCATGATAAAATAGTCATCATATTAAATAAATTAGATAATATTGAAGAAAAAATAAATAGTACTCTTATCAAAAGAAGAACTTTACTACAAGAATCAGAAGACACGATAAAAGAAATATTAAATACAAATAAGCAAATATATGAAAATTTAAGTGATTTAAATAGTTCTGATATTAGTATGATGGAATTAGATAGAAAACTTTTAGTATGTATCAATGAATTCTATTTAATTAAAGATAAATATAAAAAATTGCAAGGAAATCAAAGTTTTGAAAATATTGCATTTGCAATTAACGAAACCGAAGATAGGCTAAACGCTTATAAAGAATATTATAATGATATTGCTACAGAATATAATAAATTAATAAAAAGTTTCCCTCAAATTATAATTACATTTATAAAAAGAAGAAAAGAGAAAGAATTTTTTGATAAAAAAAGCATTAAAGATAGTGATTACGGAGATTTTAAATATTAAAAAAAGAGATTAAATTAAAAACTAATCTCTTTTTTATTATTATTTCTTAAATATTCATTTGTTTTAGAAAACGGTTTACTACCAAAAAAACCATTATAAGAAGAAAGTGGGGATGGATGTGCCGATTCTATAACATAATGACTTGGATTTGTTATAATTCGTTTTTTATCTCTTGCTTGTCTACCCCATAATATAAAAACAACGTTATCTAATTTATCATTTATTTGTTTTATTACATAATCTGTAAATATTTCCCAACCAATATCCTTATGGGAGTTAGCCTTATCTTTTTCTACCGTAAGAACGGTATTAAGTAAAAAAACGCCTTGTTTTGCCCAGTCTGATAAATCTGTATCAGTTCTATCAATACCTAAATCATCTTTTAATTCCTTAAAGATATTTTTAAGTGAAGGTGGAGTTCTTACTCCTCTTCTAACAGAAAATGAAAGTCCCATTGCTTCTTTTTCACCATGATATGGATCTTGCCCTAATATAACCACTTTAATATCTTTAAAATCAGTAAGTTTAAAAGCATTAAACAAATCCTGAGCAGGTGGATATATAGTTTTAGAAAGTCTTTCTTCTTTAATGAAATCTTTTATGTATTTAAAATAACTTTTTTTCATCTCATCTTGTAATATTTCGTCCCAACTATTATGAAACATAAAACCACCTCTTTATTTATGATAATCTTTATCATCTATTCTTTTTACAAGATTATCATACTGCTGTTCAAATCTTGTTTTTAAACCATCTATAATAAATTCACAGTTGTTATCATTTACTATTACTCTAGGATCATTAGATTCGTAATAAATGTATTCTTCTTGATTATCATTTGTTTTCTCTTTTGTATATAATACTTCATAAACACTAATAAATCCTTTATCTATAGCTTCTTTTATACTATATCTGTCAGCTGGTAAAGTTCTAAAACTAAAATATTCATAATCTTCTTTATTTATAGGATTTTTTAAATGTCTATAATAACATTCGTTACCTTCACCCATTATCTTGCCATATATTAATTTATCGGTATTTAAATTTTCTTTTAACACAACGTTTGAAGAATTTTCATACTTTTCATATTCGTTTTCTTCTATTTTAACAAGTTCTTTATAACATTTTTTCTCATTTAAATATCCGTTTTCTGCTAAAACATTCATGTTAGGACTAACTATTATTATAGATTCTTTTTCTTTCATTTTATTAGGAAGTAAAAAATATCTTTTATCATTAACATAAATATTTTCCTCTAAACTTACTTTTTTATCTGTTAATATACTCATTATGTTTTTATCATAACTTATATCATATCCATGCATATTTTTATACAATTTGTATAAAATATTCTGAATTTCAATATTTATATTATTATCTTGGTTTAATTCAAGTCCAGATTTTTGTAAATAATATTTTAAAGTAATAATATCTTTATTAGAAAGATACTCTTTTAAAATATTATTTAAACTAGTATCATCTCCACCAAAAGATAATTCATATATAGGTTCCGGACCTATTATATTTATTAATAACTTCAAGTTATCAACCGCACCAAAATAAGTACTTGGTGAAGAATCCAATAATTCACTTGTCATAAGTTCAGCAACAGCTTCATTTAAATAATAATATGGGGAGCCCTCTGCCTGCAACAAATGAACAAATTCATGAATTGTATTACGGACTTCATAATCTTTCTTTTGTCCTTCTTTTATGTATAAAGTATTAGGATCTGTCGAAGTATAATATCCATTAGTATTAGGGTCTTTAGGATTTTCTTGAAAACATTTTATATTTATTCCATCTAATTTAATTCTTGCTGTATATTCTAAAGGAGTATCTTTATAATATGAAAAAATTAGTTTAAGAAAATCCTCATCTGTAATTACAAATTTAACTTCACTATTAATATCACTTAAATTAATATAATCAATGGCATCTTCATAATTAATTGGTTCATAATCATACATGTGATTAATGGTAGAAATACTATAAGAACTATATACGGACTCTTTAACATTCATATCATAATTAGATCCAAGTAAAAATAATAATCCACCATAAGTAAAAACAGCTGTGATTCCAAGGGTAATAAGTATTTTATCCCAAGTGCCTAAACTTCTTTTATCTTTATAATATCTAGCATCCATTCCATTAAGTCTAAATAACATATCATAATCTTCTTCTTTATTTAATAAAAAGTGTTTTAATTTCGTATTTGGGTCATAATATACATCATATTCTTTAAACTTAGATACATATTCACAATCTTCATTATACTTAAATTTTGATATTAAGAAATCTATATATGATCTATTTGACTTTGAAAAACCATTATTATCAACATGAAAAGAAATTAATTCATCATTAATTTTATATAAATATTCATAAGTTTTATCAGTGTTTTTAATAATTCCAATCAACATAATAAACTCCTACTATAAACTAATACTAATTATATCAAATATATAATAAAAAAGCTATTTATGATAGCTTTCATTATTTATAATCTTAAATGATCTATATATTTGTTCTAATAATATTATTCTAAACAATTGATGGGGAAAGGTTAAATCAGAAAAAGATAATTTATAATTAGATCTTTCTTTTACTTCGTCTGACAGGCCATATGAACCACCTATTACAAAGGTAATGTTTTTAGAAATATTCTTCTCTATGAAGTTAGATAATTTATTAGAATTAAGTTTATTGCCTTCTATTTCTAAAGTTATTACAAAATCGTTATCATTTATTTTTGATAATATGGTTTTTCCTTCTTCAGCAATAGTTTTTTTAGGATCATAATTATAATCAGAAAGTTCTATTATTTCTAATTTAGAATACTTACTAATTCTTTTTTGATATTCTTTTAGGGCATCAATAAAGAATTTTTCTTTTATTTTTCCAACACAAATTATTTTTATCATACTTCTATCCAATCCGTTCTTTTCTTTTGTTTAGCTACCATAATATTATCTACTTTTTTATTTTTAGATAATAGAACTCCAGTTAATGTATCAAGAGCTTTAGAATAAGTATTATTATCATCGCTCAAGTGAGCTAAAATAATGGTATTTGTATTATTACCTATAAACTCTGATAAATAAAACGAGGCATCATCATTTGACAAATGGCCCTTGTCACTTAAGATTCTTTGTTTTAGATGAAATGGATATTTACCATTCATTAGCATTTTTATATCATGATTACTTTCCATTATGTATAAATTATGGTTGCTTAAGACATTAAAGTACTTGTTATTTATATAACCAGTATCAGTTATATATACTAATGACTTATTTTCATTTTTAATAATAAACCCTACCGAGCCTTTTACATCATGTGAAGTTTTTATTACCATTACTTCTATATCATCAATATTAAAATTAGGGGTTTCATAAAGTTCATAATCGAAGTCTTCTATATATTCATGTAATAATGACAAAATAACTTTATTAACATATAATTTTGGGTGATATTTCTTTAAAAATACCTTTAAACCTTGTATGTGATCCACGTGGGTATGTGTTATTAATATAGCTTTTATTTCATTTGGATCCACTTCTAATTCTTCTAATTTTTCTTCTATATAGGACTTTGTAACACCAAGGTCTATTAAGATCTTGGTGTTATCTGTCTTTACTAATACACTATTACCCTTACTACCACTTGATAGTACTGAAACTTTCATCATCTATACAAGATAAGTGGATCAAGTGGAATTCCATCTCTGTATGGTAAACCATTTTTATACAGACCGAAATGCACGTGAGTGCCGGTTGCAAATCCTGTATGTCCCATAGTTCCAATTTGTTGTCCTTTTTCAACTGTTTGTCCAACCTGTACCGTTCTTGAATGTAAATGAGCATACAAAGTATAATAACCATTTCCATGTTCTATCGTGACATAGTTACCTAAACTTCCCTTATTTAGTGAAGCAACTACAACACCAGAACCTGCTGCAAAGATTGGAGAGCCCTCTCCGCTACCTGCTATGTCTAATGCTTCATGAATTTTACCCCAGCGATAGCCAAAATAACTTGAAATATAGTACTGAGAAATAGTTGGCCATGCCCATGTTCCAGACATAATTGGTGCAGTTGCTGTTCCACCATTAATTTTAGTTCCAACTTTTACAACTTTATCAACAGCAGGGGTTATGACTTCCTTACTTACAATTACAACGTTCGTGGTTTCACCGTTTATAGTCTTTAATTTTGTAGTTAAACGATCTAATCCATTTTGACCTTCAACCTCAACTTTTTGAATACCAGCACTCATACTAGAATCATATTCAGTTGTTGTTTTATACTGACTTTCCTGATCCAAAACTGTATGAGATTCAACAACTACATCTACAATTGGTGAAATAAGTCCTACTTTTACTTGTTGACCTACTGATAGCAAATTATTAGCGCTAGTAAATTCTGGATTAACAACTAAAAATTCTGCAGTTGCAAGCTTATGGTCATATGCGATTGAATCAATTGTGTCGCCTTCCTTAACCGTATAATATTGATCTTCTTGTAAATTTCCAAAAAGTAAATATTTAGTTAATAACTTTTCGTCAGTAAAAATTTGCTCATCAGTTGATATATAACCTTGTTTTATAGTAATATCTTGATCAATATATATATCTTCTATTATTGAACCAGTATCCTTTATTTCAGGCTGAGTATTATTTTCATAATTTTTTATTTGTTCCTTACTTATAAACGCTTCAACTACTGATTTTAATGCTCTGTCAAACATGTCTTTATCAAGAACGTTGATAATTATTTTTTCTTCATCATCATTATTTGGCTTTATTGTTATTTTATACCCCTTTATAGTAAATGGTTTTTCTTCTTTTATTAAATTGTGAACCTGTTTAGCAGTAAGAACTTCCTTCTCATAAGTTGTGCATTTTTGAATATCAACTCCAGTTGGTATGTATACTTTATCTACCATGTACTTTTCTTTCAACTCTTTTTGCTCATCATTTATATACTCTTCTAGTTCTTCTTTATCATTTATATTACCAAGTACTTTGCCATCTAAATATACTTTATATACTTCTTTTGGATTTAACTGATATCTATTCGCAAAATTAACGAACATAACAATAGCAACAGCTAATGCAATTGCAAAAATATAAATTAACCCCGTTTTTATTACTTTCATCATAGCTACTCACCATTCTCTCTTTGAAAATTAACAAACGTACTAGTATCTTTTCTAAATAATAATTCAATTGTTTTAGTAGGACCACTTCTGTTCTTACCAATAATAAACTCGGTTATACTAGCATTATCATCTCGCCTTGCTTCTTTATTGTAATAATCATCTCTGTATAAGAATGATACAATATCAGCATCTTGTTCAATAGAACCAGATTCTCTTAAATCACTCATGATCGGTCTTTTGTCCTCACGAGCTTCTACCGCACGAGATAATTGTGCTAAAGCTATAACCGGTACGCCAAGTTCTAGCGCCATGGTTTTTAAGCTACGCGATATTTCAGATACTTCTTGTTGCCTATTACCAATCATTTTAGCAGGACCTGTTATAAGCTGTAAGTAGTCGATTACCACAAGACCTAATCCTTTATCTGAGTTTGCTAATCTTCTACACTTTGATCTTATTTCACCAATTGTTATACCAGGAGTATCATCTAAGAAAAGATTAGTATCTGATAGCCTACTAATTGCTTCATTAAGTCTTTTCCAATCATTATGTTCAAGCCTTCCTGTTCTCATCTTAGAACCATTTATTTGCCCTAAAGATTGAAGAATTCTATTTGCAAGTTGTTCAGCACTCATTTCTAAGTTAAATAAAGCAACTGACTTATCACTATGCATTGCTGCATAAGTTGCTAAATTAAGAGCAAAAGCAGTTTTACCCATTGCCGGTCTTGCAGCAATTATTATGAATTGATTAGGCTGTAACCCTGCAGTTAACTTATCAAAATCAGAAAAACCAGTTGCAAGTCCTGTTATTTCTGAACCTTGTTCTGCTAACTTTTCAAGGTTTGCTTGTTCACGATATGCAACATCTTGTATACGCTTAAATTCCGTTGTTTTTCTCATATTACCTATTCTAAGCATCTTCATTTCCGCGTTATCCAAGACATCATAAATGGAATCCTCAGAAAGATAAGCATCATTAGCTATTTCTTCTGCTGTTTCAATAATTTTTCTACCAACCATTTTTTCTTTTACAATGTTAATATAGTATTCAACGTTAGAAGCACTAGGAACTGAATCTATTATCTCAGATAAATATTCAACATTACCAACTTGACTTAATATTTTCTTATCACTTAATTTATTAGTAAGAATTGTTATATCAATAGGTGATGAGTTATCATTTAATTCTTGTAAAGTTTCAAATATTTTTTTGTTTGCTTCATTATAAAAAGATTCACTTGATAATTCATCACATATTTTTTGCAAAGCAGTTTTTGATAAAAAAGCAGAACCTAATACGGCTTTTTCTGCTTCTATACTATTTGGTATCTTTCTTTCTGCCATTTTATCACTTCCTTTACTTCTTATTTAACTAATTCTATCCTTAGCTTAGCTTGAACTTTTTTATGCAAATTTACGTTAACTTCATGAAATCCAAGTGAGCTTATAGGTTCATCTAATATTATCTTTTTCTTATCTATCTTAAATCCATGTTTTTCTAATTCATTTGTAATTTGTTTAGTTGAGATACTACCAAATACTTGATCTTGTTTTCCTGTTTTCACTTTAAAAGTTAAAACTATATCTTTTAATTTGTTTTTAATATCATTACATTCTTTTATTAAAGCAGCCTCTTTTTCAGCTTTATTTTTATTACTTATGTCTAAAATTTCTTTGCTTCTTGTAGTATAAGCAACAGCATATCCATTTCTAATTAAAAAATTTTGTGCATATCCATCCTTAACTTCTTTTATATCTCCAGATTTGCCTTGTCCTTTTACGTCTTTTATAAATATAACTTTCATAATTATCCCACCTTTTTAATTACAAAAATATGTATAAGTATTATATCATAATTTTTATTTAAATAAAAGAAAAGAAAGCAATGTAAAACTTTACATACACTTTCCTTTTATTTTGAGAATGGTAGTAATGCTATCATTCTAGCTCTTTTAATTTGTTGTGCAATATGCCTTTGGTGTTTAGAGCAAGCTCCTGTAACTCTTCTAGGTAATATTTTACCTTTTTCATTTATATATTTTTTTAAAATTTCAGGATCTTTATAATCTACGCTTTTACCAGCACACATTTGACAAATTTTCTTTTTCTTTCTAAAAAATTCTGCCACTTATATTCCTCCTTTTTAATTAAAACGCAATATCGTCATCACTTATTTCTATGCTGCTACCAAAATCTGCAAACACATCATCAGAAACATTAGTTTCTTTTAAATCATCATTATTTTGGAAATCAGCAGGTGAAACATCTGGTTCATTATCATTAACCATAGACGTATTATTAGAATTTTTTGAATCAAGGAATTGAACACGATCTGCTACAACTTCAGTAACATAAACACGTTTACCATCCTTATCTTCGTAGTTACGAGTTTGAATTCTTCCATCTACTGCAACTAAAGAACCTTTAAAAACATATTTCTTTATGTTTTCTGCTTGTTTTTGAAAAGCAACTATATTAATAAAATCAGTTTCTCTTTGGCCTTGATTATTTGTATATTGTCTATCAATGGCAATAGAAAAATTTACTATTGCGGCATTGCTAGATGAATATCTAAGTTCAGGATCCCTAGTTAATCTTCCGATTAAAAATGCTTTATTCATTTTGTTCCTCACTTCTTATTAATCTTCTTTTACTATTATGTGACGAATGACATCTTCACTTATTAATGCTAAACGATCAAATTCATTAATTGCTTTTGCATCATTTGCTTCAATGTTAATTAAAAAATAGTATCCAGTTTTAAAACCTTTTACCTCATATGCTAATTCTTTTTGACCTAAATCTTTTGAAGATACAACTTTAGCACCATTATCAGCTAGAACTTTTTCAAAATTCTTAGCAACATCTTTAACGGCATTTTCTTCAAGGTTTGGTCTAACAATGAACATAATTTCGTATTTCATTTATTTTCCTCCTCTTCTGGTCTTTTGGCCCTTAACTTATATTAAGAGCAAGAGAGTAATCCCATTACTCGCTTTGTATTATAACAAAAAAGAAGATTATTGTAAACCTTCTTTTTATAATTAATTTTATTACATAAAATATATAAAATTCTTACTTTTTGATTTATATATAATCTATTTACTAATTATTAAATCTAAATAAACAAATATCTCCATCTTGCATTAGGTATTCTTTACCTTCACTTCGAAGTTTTCCTGCTTCTTTAGCACCTTTTTCACCTTTATACTTTTCGTAATCATTAAAACTTATTACTTCTGCTCTTATAAATCCTTTTTCAAAATCGCTATGAATAATTCCAGCACATTCTGGGGCTTTCATTCCTTTTTTAAAAGTCCATGCTCTCACTTCTTTAGGGCCTGCAGTAAAATATGTTTGAAGACCAAGTAAACTATAAGACGCTTTAATAAGTTTATCTAACCCACTTTCTTCTATACCCAAATCAGATAAGAATGCAGCTTTTTCTTCCTCTTCAAATCCGCTTAACTCCTCTTCTATCTTTGCACATAAAACAATTACTTCAGCATTATCTTTTTTCGCATGTTCTTTTACTTCTTTTACATAATCATTTTCTTTTCCAATTTCATTTTCCTTAATATTTGCAACATAAATTACCGGTTTCATGGTAAGAAGGTTAAAAGCTTTTAACATTTTTAAATCATCGTCTGTATAATCTAGTTTTCTAGCAGGAATATTATTTTCCAAAGCTTCTTTTATTTTTTTAAGTAAGGCAACTTCTTTTAATGCATCTTTATCTTTTGATGAAACAGCTTTTTTTTCTATTCTTGCAAGTCTATTATCTACTACTTCTAAATCACAAAAGATAAATTCAACATCTATTATTTCTATATCACGTATTGGGTTTGCCCCACCCTCTACGTGAGTAATATTAGCATCATCGAAACATCTTACTACTTCAACAACTGCATCAACTTCTCTTATGTGAGATAAAAATTTATTTCCTAATCCTTCACCATGAGAAGCGCCCTTTACTAAACCTGCAATGTCAGTAAACTCAAAAGTAGTTGGCACCAAACTTTTAGGTTTTATTAATTCATTTAAAAAATCTAATCTTTTATCTGGAACCGTAACCATTCCAACATTTGGTTCTATGGTAGCAAAAGGATAATTAGCTGCTAAAATATTTTTTTTAGTTATTGCATTAAATAAAGTTGATTTACCTACGTTTGGTAATCCTACTATGCCTGCTGTAAGAGACATATTATCACTTCCTTTGTTAAAGTATTATAACATTTTAAAAATTTGATGTAAATTGTATAAATAAAAAAGATAGTAATCTATCTTATTTGTTTATGATTAAATTAATTAAAGATACAAAAATTATAGCAGCTATTACACCTAAAAAGATAACAAACCATAAAATGCTAATGAAAGCAGCTTCTTTTTTTCTTCTTTTTTGCCAAGGAGCTTTTGGTTTTAAAGAAACCCCCATTTCTTTTTCTATATCTTCTTCATTTTGTTTTTCAAATTCAATATTTTCATATTCAATTTCATCGTTTGACTCTTCATATTTATATCCATTTTCATTTACTGGTTTTAAAGTATAATTTTTTGATATACTTCCGTTTTTATTTACCCTTTCAGTAACACTAAGAGTTTTCACCTCATCTTTTTCAGGCTCATTTTGTTCGCATATAACAACAATATTATCTTCTGGAGAAATGTACACTTTTTTATTAAGCGCTTCAAGCATTGCATCTACAGACTTACTACTTAATACTCTTTTTTCTTCATCAGAAACAGGCAAATTATAAATAATTGATTTTATCGTTCCATATACTTTTTCTTTTTGTTCAAAAGATAATTTTGAATACTCTGTAGCAGTAGAAACTTCCTTAATGTCTCTTACGTTAATTTCGTGGCAATCTCTTACTAATGATTGTTCAAAAATAGAAGTTGCATTTGTAACACCATCTGTACTTATAACTTTTTGAGTCCCAGATAATGCCTCAAAACGCTCTTTTCCTGTTTGATGTGGATCTGTTCTATTTTCTATTATTCTTACATTATCATAAGGATAGGGATAATGTATTTTTATATAACTTTTTCCATCCTTTTCAAATTCAGTTATATTTTCTAAAGATAAGGCGTATTCTGCCTTTTTATTAGTATCAATTGAGTTAGAATTTTTGCCAGCGATTAGTTCATCTTTTTTTAACATTTTTTCTAAAAGTTCTTTATCAAATCTTAATTTTCTTATTTCTTCATGAATTAAGCTATACTTTCTAGGGTCTTTTTTATATACTTCAAATAATTTTTCTTTTTGTTCTTTATTTTTAAGAACATTATCTTCTAATAATCTTTGTAAAGCTAAATCAAGAGACCTTAATTCAAACTCTGATTTCAAAGTGTATCACCTCTAGTATTATTATAATTGATTTTTATTTATACTCAAATATTTTTAATTATAAAGTGTAAACATAATGAAAAAGATGCAAAAAAGCATCTTTTAAACCATTGGATATACTCCTGGACCAATTGGAAGTCCTATTATATACCAACATATAATCATAAATAACCACATAAGTGTAATTGCTAAAAAATATGGAAAGATTAATCTATAACAATTTCTTATACTAAAATCATTTTTATTTTTTGTATAAACCTCAATAAAACCAATAAATATTACAAAATAAGAAAATAGCGGAGTTATTATATTAGTTATTGAATCACCTGCTCTAAATACCAATTGTGCAAATTCTGGTGTAATGTTAGCTTTCATAACAGCTGGCATTATGTTAGGTGCTATAATTGACCACTTTGCAACCGGTGTAGGTAAAAAAATATTAGTAATCATTGCCACTAATAATATTAGTAAAATTAGTGGAACAAATGAAAATTCAGAGGCTGCAATAAGATTAGATAAACTACCAGTTATTACCACTCCTAAATTTGACTCTTTAACGATTGCGCTTAACTGGGCCGCAAAGAAAATAAGTACAAATATTCCTCCAATACTTTTTAAATAATCCGTAGAAAAGTTAACTAAATCCCTTATTTTTTTAATTGTACCAGTAAATAAACCAAAAACAAAACCTTGAATAACAAGCAATAAAGAAATTATACCAACTAAATTAGTCATCAAAAGTGCATCACTAGAAAAAATCATTTTTGAATAAACAGTTTGAGATTTATCAAGTAATAAACCAATAAAACCATTTGAAGTAGAAGGAATTATCATTAATATTAGTGGAATAAGAAAAATTATTGTAGATACTAATACCGCGATTAACCCTTTATTTTCTTCTTTTTCATCTAACATTAATTCTTCATCTTCTTCAAAGTTATTTCTTCCTAATTTTCTAGAAACAAATTTCTCAGTTATAAAGGTACAAATTGCTGATATTAATAATGCTGCAATTATTATAAATATTAAGTTACTACTTTGCGTTACAACATATTCAGAATCAAGTAATTTGGCACTTGCTTCCGTATAACTAGATAAATTATAATCTAATGAGTTAATAAACATTCCAGCCCCATAGCCTCCTGCCATAGACGCAAAACCAAGAGCTAAACCACCTATTGGATTTCTATTCATACTCATAAATAACACCGCACCTAATGGTAAAAGAATAACATAACCCGTATTACCATCAACGCTTGCAATTATACATATTAATGAATATATAAATACGACTGCAGACTTAGGTATTCGTTTGGTTAATTTTCCACATAAAGTTTTTAAAAAACCTGATTTCAACGCTATACCAAAAGCAATTGAAGCAATAAGTAATGATCCAAAAGGAGCAAAAGACGTTAAATTATCATAGGCTGAAGTAATCAAAAACTTTAATCCATCTAAACTAAGTAATGAATTAACAGCCATTGTTGCTTTATCTACTTCACCTGCTATAGTTGTTAACTTGTCATATGTTACTTGAAAATTTAACGTATTTGTAATTGCACTTATAAGAACAGCAAAAACCGATACATATATAAAGAACATAACGGGATGTGATGATCTTTTAATTTTTTTATCTTTAATCATTTTCAACCTCCAACACCTTTTTTATCTTTTTATTAAAATCTATTCTTGAAAGCATTATTGTTCTTCCACAGCTTTCACATCTTATTTTAATATCTACACCTATTCTTATTATTTTAAATTTATTACAACCACATGGATGATTTTTTTTCATTTCTACGACTGAACCTAATTGATAATTATTTTTCATTATGTACCTCAAGTTGTGGATAAGGAATTTTAATTCCATTCTTATCCAAAGCATTTTTAAATTCTTTTTTCATTTGTCTTTGAACTTCATAATGTTTAGCAGGTTTACACTTTCCTACCATTCTAAATACAACAGCAGAATCAGAAAGTTCCTGAACTCCTAAAAGTTCAATATCTCCAACTAATGAAGGGATTTTTTCTTTTATTGTAGCTGCTGTTACCATAAGAATTTTTTCTACTTTATCAATTTTTGACTCATAACTAACAGCTAAATCAACAACTGCTAAAGTTTTATCCATGCTATAATTAATGACCTCAGTGATATTTCGGTTAGATATTATTTTAATTTCTCCAGTATATGCCTGCAGTCTTGTTGTCTTAAGACCAAGTGATATAACAGTTCCCTCAAAATCTCCAATTTTAACTAAATCTCCTACTGCGAATTGATTCTCAAAAAGAATTGATACCCCGACTAATACATCTTTTAATATATCTTGAAAAGCAAGACCAATTACAAAGCTTACAACTCCTAAACCAGTTATTATAGCAGCGGTATTAACACCAAACACACCTAAAATTGATAAAATAGCAATTACCCAAACAATATATTTAACAATATTACACAATAAACTTCTTATTGTACTTATCTTTCTTGAATCAAATTTATGGTGTTTATTATTTGGATCAAACGCCTTTTTTATAATTAACTTTATAACTTTTTCTACTAACACTGCAATAAATATAATTATTATCGGCATATAAATTTCTTTTACTATTGAAAGTCCAAATATTTTCATGTTAATTCCTCTATTCTACATCTATGTTTAAAATTTCTAATATTCTATTAAGATCCTCTGTTGTTGCAAAAGAAATCTTAATCTTATTACCAGAAATAGATACCTTAGTACCAAGTTTATCTTTCATTGCATCTTCTACATATTTATATTCTTTGTTTCTTACGTTCTTCTTTACTGGTGCCATTCTTGTAAATGATGAAGCTTCTGTAATATTTTCAAGCTCCCTTACACTTAGATTTTCATTTACCACACGATTTGCAAGTTCTTCTATTTGATCATGACTTTCTAATTTACTTAGTACCCTGGCATGTCCCATAGAAATTTTGTTATACAAAACCATATCTTGTACACTAAGTGGAAGTCTTAAAAGTCCTAGCATATTAGTGATATGACTTCTAGACTTTCCAAGTCTTTTTGCTAACTCATCTTGGGTTAATCTTAAAGATTCAATTATTGATTTATAAGCTTTTGCCTCTTCAATTGCTGTTAAATCTTCCCTTTGTAAATTTTCTAATAAAGCAACTTGCATCATTTCATCATCAGTAAAATCTCTTATTATTGCAGGAATTTTTGTTAAACCAGCTAATTTTGATGCTTTAACCCTTCTTTCACCTGCTATTATGTTGTATCCTCTTACGCTTTTCTTTACAATTATAGGCTGAAAAACTCCATGTTCTTTAATTGATAATGAAAGTTCCCTTAATGCATCATCATCAAAAATTTTTCTTGGTTGATAAGGATTACTCATAAGCTCATTTACATCTATTTCAACGATTTCATCCTTTGGAGTTTCTTTTACTATCTCTTTTTCAACTTGATCAAAATCTAGCATTTCTGAATTAAATAATTGCTCTAGACCCATTCCAAGAGCTCTTCTTTTACCCGTTTCTTCTTTCATTTTGTTCAATGACCTCCTTTGCTAAGTTAAGATATGCCTCAGTACCACGACTCATAGGATCATAAGCAACAATTGGTTTGCCATGGCTTGGAGCTTCGGTTAATCTTATTAGTCTTGGTATTAATGTATTATAAACCCTTTCTTTAAAAAAGCCTCTTATTTCCTCTACTACTTCTAATCCTAAATTTGTTCTTGAATCTAGCATAGTAAGCAGTACCCCTTCTATCTCCAGTCCAGGATTAAGTTTCTTTTGTGCAAGCATTATTGAATTTAAAAGTTGCATTATACCTTCTAATGCAAAAAATTCACACTGAACTGGAATTAGAACTGAGTTAGCACAAGTAAGTGCATTAGTAGTTAAAAGCCCTAATGATGGTGGGCAATCTATTATTATAAAATCATAATTATCCTTAATTGGCGCTAGAGCTATTTTAAGCTGCATATTCTTTTGAAAATTAGGATCTTGCTTTGCTTTTTCAATGAGTTCTATATCAGCTCCTGCTAAATTTATTGTAGCAGGAATAATACTTAAATTCTTAAAATTAGTTCTTATTATAGCTTGGTTTGGCATGCATCTACCAAGTAATAAGTCATATATACTTTTATCTACATCACCTTTATTTATTCCAACTCCGGTTGAAGCATTACCTTGTGGGTCTAAATCAATAAGTAAAACTTTTTTATTTTGTACTCCCAATGACGCTGCTAAATTAATACTAGTTGTGGTTTTGCCAACTCCACCTTTTTGATTTACTAAAGCTATTATTTTGCCCATGATTACACTTCCCCTCACTACATTCGTATTATTATTCTGATAGTTATATTCTATCAAAAAAAAGTTCTTTTTAAAATACCTTATAGCATTTTAATTTTCTTTTCTTATTTTATCAGCTAAATCTTTTATCTTTCTAAACCTATGATTTAAACATGATTTACTTATCTTGCCACCAGTTTCTAAAGTCATTATTTTACTTAATTCTAACAAAGATGACTCTGGATATTTTTCTCTATATATAGCACTTTCTTTTACTTTTTCATCTAATAAATCAAACATATCTTTTTGCTTTATAAGTGATATATCATTAATTAGTTTATTAGAAGTAAGCATCGTTTTTTCTACGTTTGCTTGTTCACAATTATTAAGTCTGTTAGTCATGTTTATTTTTTCACGGTATACTCTTATTTCTTCATAATACATAACCCCGTTGTAAGCTCTTATAAGTCTTAAAAAATCACTTATTTTTTCCGCTTCTTTAATATATATCATATACCCTTTTTTACGATGTAATATTTTACTATTAAGATAGTTATCTTTTAATAATGAATTTAAGAAGTTAGCATACTCTGTATCTCCAATTAAAAATTCCAAATGATATCTTGATGTTTTTGGGTCATTTAAACTACCGCTTACTAAAAATACACCTCTTAAATAAGCTCTTTTTAATTCTTCATCAGATAACAATGATTCACTTGGTATTCTAAGAAGTTCATTTTTATCGCTTACAATTCCAAGATCTCTTAATATCTTTAACGTGTCTCTTTTAAGCTCTAATACATATATTTCATTTTTCTTAAAATTATAATTTTTTCTTAAAGTTATATTTAGATTAATATCATAAAGGATTTTAAACAAACCAAAAATCCTATTTGCAACAAACTTATTTTCCGTTTGTATCTTAATGTTATATATCTTTATTTCTGCATTAGTTCTAATTATTCCAGATAGTTCAGATAGATATTCTGCCCTAGTACACTCAGTTGTACTAATTTCTTGTTTAATTTTACTTGAGAATGTCATACTATCACTTTCCTTACCTTTATGATTATAACAAATAAAGATTTCTTTTTCAACATATCCAGGTGTTTTTATTTATTTAAATTAAATTATTGATTTTTTATATAATTATCTTTCTGATAAAGATTAAAAATATTGTTAAATCAAAAAAAATCTAACATTTTTTAATTAGATTTCTTTTTTATGTTCTTAATAATATTGGTAGCTGCAATAGCACCTTCACTTACAGCGGTTACAACTTGATATAAACTTTTACTAATAGCATCACCACAAGCATATACATAATCATCACTTGTTTTCATATTAACATCTACTATTATTCCTAAATTATCGGTTTTTAAATTTAAATTTTGATAATATGCTAAGTTTGATTCTTGTCCAATGCAAACAAATATCGCTGATACCTCTAATTGTTTTTCGTTATCTAACTTTATACCAGTAATTAAACCTTGTTTATCTATTATTTCTTTTATTTTACTATTATAAATAACTTCTACATTGTTATTATTTAATACTTCTTTTTGTTCTTTTTCATCCGCCCTTAAAACCGGTGATCTATTAATTATATATATTTTTTTAGCAATGTCTTTCATGTATGAAGCGGACTCCATAGCAGAGTTTCCACCACCTACTATTGCAATCGTTTTTCCTTTATAAAGCGTTCCATCACATATTGTGCAATAGGAAACTCCCTTTCCGTTATATTTATCAGCATCTTTTATATCTAACTTTCTTGGGATTTTACCAGTTGCAATAATTATATATTTACACTCATAAACGTTATTTTCGGTTATTACTTTATGAAAATTATTTTCATTTTCAATATTAATTACCTTTTCAGTTTTAAAAGTAACACCAAGTTCTTCTATTTGACTGTACATTCTAAAAGCAAGTGTCGTTCCATCTTTATCAACATAACCTGGATAGTTTTCTATTTTATGTGTTTTGTTTAATGTTCCACCTGGTGCATCAGCTTCTAAAACTAGCGGATTTATGCCTGCTCTTTTTAGATATATGGCTGCTGATATACCACCTGGACCAGCACCTATTATAATAACATCATAACTAGATTTTGATTTCATCTTCACCAGCCACCTCTAGATCATAATTTTTACATTTTTTCTTAGTAATTATAAACATTACTATTCCTATAATAATCATTAAAATAGAAATTAATTGTGCCATTTTTATATTTCCAAGCATTAAACTATCAGTTCTAAGTGATTCTATAAAGAATCTAACAACACCATACCATATAAGATATACCGCCGTTGTGTTTCCTAATTTAGTATTTTTTAAACTTCTTATACCAACCAAAACAAAAAAACCAATCAAACAAAAAATAGATTCATATAAAAATGTTGGATGATAATAATTACCACCAATATGCATACCTTCAATAATAAATTTTGGCAAGTGAAGTCCTTCTAAAAAAGCTTTTGATACAACACCACCATGAGCTTCCGCATTAAAAAAGTTTCCCCATCTTCCAATTGCTTGAGCTAAAATAAGACCTGGAACAGCTATATCTAACATCTTTAAACCATTAACTTTATATTTCTTACAATAAATTATTAGTGTAATTAAGCCTGCTATCATTCCCCCATGAATAGCAAGTCCCCCATTCCATATTTTTATTATTTCAATTGGATAAGAACTATAATAATCTAAATTAAATAAAACATAATATATTCTTGCTCCTATAATACCAAAAACAACGCACCAAAAAATAAGATTTGTTATAAAAGTAGCTGGTATATTACTTCTTTTAGCCTCTTTATTAATTATTATTCCTGCTAATATTATTCCTAAAAGAATACAAATAGAATACCAAGTTATTGTAATTGGTCCCATACTAATAGCTATCTTACTCATATTATTTTTTACACCTTTCTATAAGTGGTTTTATTATAAAACTTTCCATTAAAACGTTCATTATACTTATAAATATAGATACTATAAAAGGTGATAAGAAACCAGTTAAATAAAAATGTTTGCCTAAAATTAAAGTTACCAGTAAAAGTATAAAAACATTTATAACAAAATAAAATAACCCAAGTGACATGCCAATTAATGGTAATGAAATAGTTACTAAAAACGGCTTTATGGTTTTGTTAAGAACATAAATAATAATCGCTGCTAAAAAACCATATAAAAAATTTTCTACATATAATGATCTAAATAAATTAGAAGCAATAATTAGCACTAGTGCATACCCAAACATGTAAATAAGCCATTCTAAAAACAAGTTTAAACGATACTCAATTTCTAAATTTTTATTCTTCTTATTCTTCTTATTTTTCTTATTATCATCTACTACTATTACTTTCATTTTATCACCAATATAATTATAGCATATAAAAGTAATTTAATATAACTATTTTTTTCGTCAAAAAATACTCCCCAAAGGATCATTTTTCAATTTCTTCTACCCCAAGTGAATAAGCAAATCTTATTAATGTCTCTTTTTTCTTTATATAGTAATAACCAAGTGAAAATCCAAGATTATTAGCAATAAATCTATCATCATAATTATCTTCTTTATCAAAATAAGTCCAATAAATTATTTTTCTTTCTTCTGTCGTTAGTTTATTAAAAGAAAATCTAACATGATTTATAAAATCTACTCTGTTTTTTTGTTCTTCTTGATTGATGTTTAAATGCGATTTATCAATTCCGTTTATATTTAACATATCTAATAAAAAATTATCATTGATGCAAGAGGTGGAATTGTTATCAACAGATAAACTATAATATATATACCTTGATATCATTTGTTCAACATTTTTCTTTGTTTTAGTCCAAGAAATATTTAATGGTTTTATCATGACAACAACTCCTTTCAAAAAATATTTTATCATTTTCATAATTATAAAAGTTAAGATTAAATTAATAAATTAATTATAAAAAAATAAAGTAAAGATTATATAAATCTCTACTTTATTATTATTCGTAGCTTTTAATTTCACTCGTTATTTTAATATTTTTTTTAAATATTGACCAGTGTATGATTTTGTGCATTTTGCTACTTCTTCTGGAGTTCCCTCACAAACAATCTCACCACCACTATCTCCACCTTCTGGGCCTAAATCAATTATGTAATCGGCAACTTTTATTACGTCTAAATTATGTTCAATAACGATTACCGTATCTCCATTATCTACTATTCTATTTAAAATTAATAATAACCTTTTTATATCATCACTATGAAGACCAGTAGTTGGTTCATCCAAGATAAAGACACTTTTACCAGTTGGTTTTTTTTGAAGTTCTTTTGCAAGCTTAACCCTAGATGCTTCTCCGCCTGATAAAGTTGGAGCACTTTGCCCTAATTTTATATAACCAAGTCCTACATCCACCAAAACTTGTAACTTACGTTTTATTTTAGGATGATTTTCAAAAAAGTCCAAAGCTTCTTCTACTCTCATTTGAAGTACATCATAAATTGTTTTACCCTTATATTTAACTTCAAGTGTCTCTTTATTAAACCTTGTACCACCACATACCTCACATGGAACATATACGTCTGGCAAAAAGTTCATTGATATTTTTTTTACACCATCACCCCAGCAAGCTTCACATCTACCACCTTTAACATTAAATGAAAACCTGCCTTTTTCATATCCTCTTATTTTAGCTTCTTTGGTTTGAGCAAAAACATCTCTTATATCATCAAACACTCCAACGTAAGTTGCAGGATTACTACGTGGTGTTCTTCCTATTGGGTCTTGCGTTATATCTATTACTTTATCAATATTTTCTAATCCTTTTATTGCTTTATGCTTTCCAGGAATCACTTTTGATCCATATACATTTAAAGCAAGTGCCTTATATAAAATCTGATTTACTAAACTACTTTTACCAGAACCAGATACTCCAGTTACTAAAACCAGTTTACCTAAAGGAAATTTAACGTTTATATTTTTAAGGTTATTTTCTTTTGCACCTTTAATCTCAATAAATTTACCATTACCTTTTCTTCTTTTTAAAGGAACTTCTATTTGCTTTCTTCCGCTTAAATAATCTCCGGTTAAACTATTAGAATTTTGCATAACTTCGCTAGGTGTTCCACATGCTACGATTTCTCCTCCATGGTCTCCAGCACCAGGGCCAACGTCCACTAAATAATCTGCCTGAAGCATGGTATCGGTATCATGCTCTACAACAATTAAGGTGTTGCCTAAATCTCTCATTTTTAATAATGAATCAATTAACCTTTGATTATCCCTTTGATGAAGGCCTATGCTTGGTTCATCAAGTACGTATAAAACTCCTGTTAACTGCGAACCTATTTGAGTTGCAAGCCTTATTCTTTGAGCTTCACCTCCTGATAAAGTTCCAGCACTTCTAGATAATGTTAAATAGCCAAGTCCAACGTTATGTAAAAATTCTAACCGTGACTTTATTTCCTTAATTAATAGTTTAGCTATCTCTTCTTTTTCCTTGCTTAATTTTAATTTACCAAAAAAATCATATAATTTATCTATGTTCATGTCAGTTAAATCAATTATGTTTTTTTTATTTATTAAAACTGATAAAACACTTTCTTTTAGTCTCTTACCATGACAAGTAGGACAAGTAAGCTCAACCATGTATTTGCCAAGCCATTCTCTTATGAATTCACTATTAGTCTCAAAATACCTTCTTTCTAAATTATTTAAAACTCCTTCATATGGTTCAAAACTATTCATGACGTTACCACTTCTAGTTTTAAAATTAAATTCAATAGGTTCTTTTGTGCCTTGAAGAATAATATCTAATTCCTTTTTAGTTAAATCTTTCATCTTCTTGTTCATATCAATATTATATTTTTCGCATACAATCTCTAGCTTTTTAATATAAATATTTTGATCATCCATACCAGAAAGTGGTTCTATGCCCCCTCTTGCAAGTGTTTTTTCTTTATCAGGAATAATCAATTGTTCGCTTATTTTTTGTTTGAATCCTAACCCTTTACAATCAGGGCATGAACCATAAGGGGCGTTAAATGAAAACATTCTAGGTTCTAATTCTTCTAAAGAAAAATCACAATGTGGGCACGCGAAAGATTCACTCATAACAATTTCATCTTTTCCAGGAATTTCTACAACAGCTTTTCCCTTAGATAATTTACATGCAAGTTCCAAGGCTTCATATATTCTACTTCTTGCATCATCTTTTTTTATTATTCTATCTATCACTACTAAGATATTATGTTTTTTATTTTTATCTAAAATAATTTCTTCGCTTAAATCTTTTGTTTCGCCATCTATTTTAACCCTAACATAACCTTCTTTTCTTAAGTTATCCAAAAGATCTTTAAAAGTTCCTTTTTCACCATATGCAACAGGAGACATAATAATTAATTTAGTTCCATCTTCTTCATTCATAATCTGTATAGTCATTTCTTCAATTGATTGACTTGATATTGGAATGTTATGATTAGGACAATATGGTACACCTATTCTAGCGAACAAAAGTCTAAAATAATCATATATTTCAGTTACTGTACCAACCGTTGATCTAGGATTATTATTAGTAGTTTTTTGATCTATTGAAATAGATGGAGAAAGCCCTTCAATGGAATCAACGTCAGGTTTTGATGTTCCTCCTAAAAACTGCCTTGCATAAGCGGACAAACTTTCTACATATCTTCTTTGTCCTTCTGCGTATATCGTATCAAAGGCTAAACTTGATTTGCCACTACCTGATACACCAGTCATAACGGTTAGTTTATCTTTTGGTATTTCTATATCCACGTTTTTTAAATTATTTTCCCTAGCACCTTTTACTATTATTTTATCCATACTTATCACCTTTTCTATTACTAATTCTAACATATAATTAAAAAAATGATTATATAAATTATAACCATTTTAATTAATCTTTGAAGTAATTTATTTACTACGCTTATAAAAGGTAGTCATCATTCCATGTGATTTTGTTTCAAAAAAACAGTTTCTATTATCATCAATAAATTTAGGATCCATGCTGTTTTTTCCTATACTGTCTGGTTTATATTTTATAGTTCCATATCCAGCTTGAATTAAACCATCATTAGTTAAATTTTCTTCTAAAGATTTTAATAATTTTAAATAATTTTCTAATTCTGATTTATTAAAATAACTACTTATATTAGAAAACAACATCGCTGAATAAATTTCGTTACCTAAATTTTGTTTTAAATCAAATATGCTGCAATCAACAAAATCTAAAGCTGATATGTTTTTTATTTTCCATTTTAGTTCTTCATAATCATTACGTGTTAAATATCCTGCTAATTTAGGATAATATTTAATATTAACTAGGTTGAATTTTTCACCAACTGTTGCGGTTTCCATAAATTCATAAAGCAACTCAAAAAATCTGGCACAAACATAGTCTGTGTTAGAACATACTTTATTATACAATTTAACATCTGGGTTGGTTAAAAAACCTCCTGCGATAGAATTAGAAAATGGTACGTTTATTTTGTATAGTCTTATAAATTCATCATATGATAAGCATGATATGGAGGTAAATTTAAATATTGCAAAATACTTTGCCAAGTGATTAATGTCAAACATTTTAACATATGGAGCACCATTTAATATAGCCATTAAAGCTTGATCTCCAGATGCAGTAACAGTAAGCACCCCATTACTAGTGTCTAACGTTTTAAATATATCTTTTAGTCTGTCATTGGTAAATGGATAAATATTATCATAAGAGCAAAAATATGGTGAATGTATATCTTTTCCTATTTTTGCTAAACCTTTTAATTGCATAAAATCTTCATCAACCATTTGTTTCGTTATTTCCATGCTACCACACCTTTATTGGCTAAATATAGTATCATATAAAAATATAAAAAACAACCATCTTTTAGTCTCACTCTTATATTTTAATTTACTTTCATCTCAAATATAATATCACGAAGTTCCATAGCACGCTCAAAGTCTAATTCTTTAGCAGCTTTATTCATTTCTTCTTCTAATTGTTTTAGAAGTTTATCATTATTAATTTTATCACGAGCTTTATGTTTTTTAGTATTTTTATCTTCTTCTTTTACACTTACAACATCCATTATTTTCTTCTTAATCGTTTGAGGAATAATATTATGTTCTTCATTATATTTCATTTGAATTGTACGACGTCTTTTTGTTTCATCGATTGCCGTTTTCATTGCGTCACTTACTATATCACCATACATTATTACTCTACCATCGGCATTCCTTGCACACCTTCCTATGGTTTGTATTAAACTACGATGACTTCTTAGGAAACCTTGTTTATCCGCATCCAAAATAGCAACTAAACTAACCTCAGGAATGTCAAGACCTTCTCTAAGTAAGTTTATTCCAACTAAAACATCATACTTACCTTCTCTTAAGTCATGTATAATTTTTAATCTTTCTAATGTTTTTACTTCACTATGTAGGTATGCAACTTTGATATTCAAGTTTTTTAAGTATGAAGTTAATTCTTCTGCCATCCGAATAGTAAGGGTTGTAACAAGGGTTCTATCACCTTTATCTATTTGTTTTTGTATTTCTTCAATTAGATCATCTACTTGATTACTTGATTTTCTAACCTCAATTTTTGGATCAAGAAGACCTGTAGGACGAATTATTTGTTCAACAACATGATTATTAACCTTTTGCAATTCCTCATCACCTGGGGTTGCAGAAACGTATATAACTTGATTTATTTTTTCTTCAAATTCTTCATAACGAAGTGGTCTATTATCAAGTGCACTAGGTAGTCTAAATCCATAATCAACTAACATTTGTTTCCTATTTCTATCACCATTATACATTGCTTTAACCTGTGGTAAAGTTACATGAGATTCATCTATTACCATTAAAAAATCTTCAGGAAAAAAGTCTAAAAGACAGGTCGGGGTTGCACCTTCTGGTTTTAAAGCTAAATGTCTAGAATAATTTTCTATACCAGAGCAAAATCCTGTTTCCTCTAACATTTCCAAATCATACTTACACCGCTGTTCCAGGCGTTCAGCTTCTAATAATTTACCATTTTCTTTAAAATATTTAATTCTATCTTTTAATTCTTCTTTGATGTTAACAACCGCTTTTTTTAGTTTTTCTTCGCCAGTTACAAAGTGAGAAGCAGGAAGAATGGAAATAAACTTTTTATCGCCAGTTATAACTCCTGTTAAAACATCAAACTCAGATATTCTATCTATCTCATCACCAAATAATTCAATTCTAATACCCTTACTTTTTTCATATACTGGAATAACTTCAATCACATCCCCTTTAGCTCTAAAAGTACCCCTTGCTAAATCAATATTGTTTCTTTCATACATCATATCAACTAATTTAGATAATACATCATTTCTGTTTATTTGATCTCCTACCTTTAGAGTTAACATATGATTTTCATATTCTTCTTTATCACCGATACCATAGATGCAAGAAACCGATGCAACAACAATAACATCTTTAGTATTTATTAAAGATGAAGTAGCATAATGCCTTAATTCATCTATTTCATCATTTATCGATGAATCTTTTTCTATGTAAGTATCACTTGAAGGAACATATGCTTCTGGCTGATAATAGTCGTAATAAGATACAAAGTAACATACCTGATTATTAGGAAATAATTCTTTTAATTCAGAATAAAGTTGCCCTGCTAATGTTTTATTATGTGCAAGTACTAGTGTAGGCTTATTAACTTCTTTGATTACATTTGCAATTGTAAAAGTTTTACCAGTTCCTGTTGCCCCTAGTAGAACCTGATATTTTTTATTATCTTTTATTCCGTCTGAAAGGTCTTTAATTGCTTGAGGT
This sequence comes from uncultured Mollicutes bacterium, assembly GCA_945969495.1. Lineage (GTDB taxonomy): Bacteria > Bacillota_I > Bacilli_A > RF39 > UBA660 > Aphodocola. The sequence continues at coordinate 8,971 of CAMFOH010000003.1, read as the reverse complement.
TGATCTCCAAATGGTTTAAATTTCGATACTAATTCAAACATAATATTCCTCCTTTTAGATAAAAATTTAATTAATAACTAATAACCCTTGTCATTTTATTCTAACATGTATTTTTAAAGTAATCAATAAATCGAAATACCAACACAAAAAATAAAGAGTAAACATACTCTTTATCTATTTGAATAACTTGAACCTTTAGCAGGAAAGATAATTACGTTTCTTGGATTAAACGAATGACCTATAAAACCACTGTTACCATAATAAGAATAGTAATCACTATACCATCTACCATTTGCTAACCCTAGATGTAGATGTGGTCCAGTAGAGTTACCTGTATTACCAGACTTACCAATTATGGTATCTTTTGTAACTATTGTTCCTACTGAAACATTAATTGATGATAAATGACAATAATATGAAGTATAATATTTACCATTTATTTGATGATGGACAATTATTTGATTACCACCACCTGAATTACTATATATTACTTTTGCAACACGACCTGGTGCAACTGAATAAACTGTTGTTCCGATTGGAGTTGCAATATCTATTGCAGCATGCAAATTAGGTTTTCCATACAAAGTTCTCCAACCATACTCACTAGAAATTCTACCTGATGCCGTTGGTCTATAAAAAGTAGAACCTGGAGGTAAATATCCTCCGGAATTGCCGTATATTCTTTTTTGACAAGCAGTAGGAGTTTCATTTGTTTTACATCCCATTTTCTTTAAATCTGATATTGTTTTTTTCATTTCAGATATTGATTCTGATAATGAGTGTCCCTCTTCATCAAGTGATACTTTTGTCTTATTTAATGTAGCAACTTGATTATTCAACTCAGATTTTAAATTAGAAAGTTCTTCTTTTTTACTTGCTAAATCGTTTTTTATTTGTTCATTATCCTTAATCATTTGATTCATATCTTTTACAACTTTTTTATTATATGAAGATATTTGTTCAGTTATGGATAAACGATATATTAAATCTGTAATACTTTTTGCACCCATTATGTATTCTAACATTGCTGAACCAGAAGATGATACTTGATAATAACGCATTAGTTCTTCAGTTTCTTTATTTTTTTTTGCAATATTCTCTTCTAGCTTTTTACTTTCTTCTGTTTTATTAGAAATCTCTTGTTCTATATTTTCTATTTGTGCATAGATAGAATTAATTTTATTGTTTGCTTGATTTATTTCACTTTGTGTTTGGTTTTTCTTAGCATTTGTTTCATCTAATTCTTTTTGAACTTTGTTTAGTTCTGTTTCCCACTGAGCAATTGTTTTTTCAGCTGCATTTACTTTTGCAAAAGGTATTAGTATTAATACTAATAATAAAACTATAAATCTTTTCATTATATTTTTAGATACTTCCTTACCGCTCTATAACTACCAAACATTCCAACGACAACTCCTAATATTAGTAATGCTAACGAAGCAATATATATAAAAGGCTCTGCTGAAACAAGTTTAAAGAATGGAGAAAAAAATTGCCCGTTAAAATGATTATATAATGCAGAATAGCCATATAAAATTGATGCAATTGGAATAAGTGAACCTAAAAATCCCAAACATAATCCTTCTATTACAAATGGTTGTTTTATAGAAAAATTAGAAGCACCAACCAAACGCATTATTTCAATTTCTCTTTTTCTTGAAAAAATCGTTATTTTAATTGTATTTGTTATTAAAAATAAAGTTACAAGCACCAACGCAATCATTGCTATTAGCATTGCTTTTTCTAAAACTTTAAATATAACAAGTAAATCTTCTACCATTCCTTGTCCGTATTTAACTTTGTTTATAAATTCTAAATTTTCTATTTTAGTTGCTGTTTTCGATATGTTTTCTGTATTTTTAACTTTTATTAAAAGGGTATCATATAATGGATTCGTATCATCTGACCAACTATCTATTATACTAGCTAGTTCGCTAGATGTTTTTCTCATTTCTTCTGCAATCTGTTTGTTAGTTTGATGTTCTACTGATTCTACATTGGAATAATCTTTAATAGTGTTCTGTAAATTTTCAATATCTTCCTTTGTGGCATTAACATCAATAAAAGCTACTATTGTAAAATCTTCCTTAACTAATTTTGTCACGTTTTCAACATTATAAGAAACAACTAATGCTATACCAACAATTAAAAGAGTTATGGTTATACATGATATTGAAGCAATAGATAAACTAAGATTTCTACCAACACTTTTAAATCCATCTCTTATGTTTCTTAAAAATATCCTAATTGCTCTCATAATTACTATAACTTCCCTTCTCATAATCTTTAATTAATTTACCATTATCTAATAAAACAACTCTTTTTTTCATTTTATCAACCATTTCCCTATCATGTGTTGCCATTACAATAGTAGTTCCTAAGTCATTAATTTTTTCAATTACCTTCATAACTTCTAAACTAGTATCAGGATCTAAATTACCAGTCGGTTCATCACAAATTAAAAGTTTTGGAGAATTAACTATTGCACGAGCTATTGCAACTCTTTGCTGCTCTCCGCCAGATAACTGATCAGGATAACTTTTTGTTCTAGATTTTAATCCAACTAAGTCTAAAGCTTTCAAAACTTTTCTTTTAACCTCATCAGTGGGCAATCCATATATTTCAAGAGCAAATGCTACGTTCTCATATACCGTTAATTTAGGAAGTAATTTATAATCTTGAAAAACTATTCCTATTTTTCTTCTTAATTTATAAACTTTATTATTTTTTACCTTAGCAACGTTAACCCCACCAACGTAAATTTCTCCACTAGTAGGTTTTTCTTCTCGATACAACATTTTTATTAACGTTGATTTGCCTGACCCTGATGCACCTATTATAAACACAAACTCTCCTTTTTTTATATCAAGGTTCATATCATAAACTGCATTAACACCATTCTTATATGTTTTTTCAACGTTTTTAAATTTTATAAATTCCATTTAAATCCCTTCCTTTACTTCTTTAATTCTATCTATTAGTTCTTGTGTTACCTCTATATGTTCCACTAGTTTGATATGCATCTGTAACCAAAACAACTGCTTTTGGATCTATCTGCTCAATTCCCTCACTTACTTTAAAATAGTCAATGGTTGGAACTACACACATAATAATTTGATCTTTCTTATTAGTGTATCCCCCTCTTGTTTCAAGCAAAGTTATTCCTAACTTCAATTCATTTAATAAATAATTACATACTTCATCATCAGCATCAGTAGTAATATAAATAGCTTTACTTCCTGATATTCCTAAAACTACTTTATCAACCATTATATTTATTATATATAAAACTATAAGTGCATATAAAACCCTTGTCCAACCAAAGAAAAATCCACCAGCAAGAACTATCAAGCCGTCAGTCATTAACATTGATGTTCCAATAGATACTTTAAAACACTTAGAAACAATTTGATTTAGTATATCTGTACCTCCAGTAGTAAAACCACTTTTAAAAACAATTCCAGATGCAAAGCCTACGCAAACACCACCTATTATAGTAATAAGTAATAAATCGGAATTATCAATTACTATATAGTTACCTATATTAGCGGTTAATTTTACAAAAATAGGATATAAAAGTGATCCTACTATTGAATCTAATGTTTGCTTTTTGCCCAATAGAAAAAAACTTAAAACTAAGAAAAATACATTTAATATAAATATCATAACAGATGGTTCAATTAAATTTTGTGTAATTATTGATATACCACTTGCACCACCGTAAACAATATTATTTTTATAAAAGAATAAATTATAAGCTACTGCATATATTCCTACTGCAATTACTAAAAGAAAATACCTTTTTAATAAATGAGTTTTTTCAACAAGTTGAAGGACGTTTTCCTTTCTTTTTTCTTTTATTTTTTTAAATAGTTTCATCTTTTCTTTCCTTTCTTAGATAACTATCTATAAATTCATCTATATTTCCATCTAATACTTTATTAACATTAGAAGTCTCATATCCAGTTCTATGGTCTTTTATTAAAGAATAAGGATGAAGCACATAGCTTCTTATTTGTGATCCAAACTCTATATTACTATTAGAACTTTTCATATTATCAATTTTACTTTGATTTTCTTTTAATTTAATTTGATAAAGCTTACTTTTTAATACCTTTAAAGCAATTTCCTTGTTTTTTATTTGGCTTCTTTCGTTTTGACAAGTAACAACAATACCCGTTGGAAGATGAGTAATTCTTACAGCACTATCAGTAGTATTAACACCTTGTCCGCCTGCGCCACTACTTCTATATACATCAATTCTTATATCAGAATCATTTATTTCTACCTGTATATCAGAATCAAATTCTGGAATGACATCAACCGCTGCAAAAGATGTATGTCTTCTATTGTTTGAATCAAATGGTGATAACCTAACTAAACGATGGACTCCTTTTTCATTTTTTAAATAACCATAAGAAAAATTGCCTTTCACTATATATACTACACTTTTAATTCCAACTTCTTCTCCTGGCTGGACATCAACTAGTTCATGTTTAAAACCTTTTTTATCAAAATATTTCAAGTACATTCTTTCTAGCATTTGTGCCCAATCACAACTTTCTGTTCCTCCTGCTCCTGCATGTATCTCAAAAATTGCATCATTATTATCAAACTCACCACTAAAATAAGTTAAAATTTCTTGTTCTTCTAATACTGTTTTAGAATCAAAATATAATTTTTCAAATTCTTTATTCATATCATCATCTAAATCAATCTCATTGAACTCCCCATATTGTTTAAGAGTATCTATATTTTCTTTCAGCATTAATAATGGATTAACTATTTCTTTTAATTCATTCATTTCTTTAGTCAAAGTTTCTGCTTCTGATGGATTATTCCATATATTAGGATTAGATATTTTTTCATTTAATGAAGCTATTCTTTCTTGTTTTTTTAATACGTCAAAGACAACTCCATATTTGTTTGAATTTTTCTTCTAATAATAAAATATTCTTATTTGTAATTGCCATATAATCACCTATTATTCATTATATCATAAATAATGTATTAATAACATGTCAAAACACAAAAAAACACTGGGATTATTTTCCACAGCATTGTTTATATTTTTCTGCCCGAACCACATGGCTTGTAATTTGGGATTTTTGGGAGTTCTTGAGAGCATTTTGTGGTCCTTTTTTGCTCTTGAATGCACTTGGGAGCTTCCGACAGCACTTTGGAAATCTAGCAGAAGGTATCTAAAAAGGTATCTAAAATACTTTTTTAACGATTTTTCGTGATTTTTTAGCAAATTCCTATTTCATTATATTTATTGAACATAACACAAAAAGTTTGCTATGTCTTTTATTCAACATTTTTTAAAAAAAGATTACTAATTTCTAGTAATCTAAATATGACTTAACCTTATTATATCCATTTAATGCATCAGTGTCTGCATTACTAAAATTTGTCGAGTATGTCTGTAAACTTCCGCTTGGATTTGTACACAAATTGGTTAATGTTAAATAATCATCATAATAATCCTTTAGATCACGATAAGCATCTGACCATTCTTCCGGCGGATTCTTCATCTCCCTCATAAGCTTATTTACTTCACCTTGATTTTCCTCAACACTATCTGTTATCTTTTTAAAATCAGAATCAGTAAATAATGCAGTTAAAGAATCATTAAAATCATCATTAAATATTCCATTAGTTTTAGTATATTTATCTGTTTCTGGATCATCATCTTCCCATATTGTATTGGACCATACTTTTTTTATTTTATTTCCACATGTTTCAGCTTCTGCAGCACCACTTAACATCTTAAATGTAATTGTACTTAAATTACTTTTATACTGACTGCTCAATTCTTCTGCTTTCTTTTTATCACTATTATTTTTTATTGCTACAAATCCAAATACAAGTAATACTATAATAACTCCAATTATTATTATTTTTTTCTTTGGAATACCATTTCCTATTTTTACTCCAGTGACTTCTACTTTTTGTGGTTCAGAATCTTTTTTTCGATCAATAGGACATCCACACTTGCTACATATATCTTCATTATCTTTTATTTCAGTTCCACACTCACTACAAAATAAATTTGTTTTTTCAATTAACTCTTGACCACAATGAACACATTTCACTGCCTTGTCTGATATTTCTTTATCACATTTTGGACATTTAATCATTGCCATATACTACACACTCCTTATTTTGAAATGACAAGTTTCAACTACTCTACATTAATTATAGCACAAAAATACAAAAAATTATATTTATATTATTATTCTTAAAATTTTTATCTATGTCACTTTGATAATGGACAAAATTCTATATTCTAACTAAGCAAAATTACTTACAATCCCTTATAAATAAAGGAAATAGTGCATTTTAAAATCTTGCTAAAAAATTGCGAATTTACACCTAAAAAGGGTATCTAGATACCTTTTAGATACTCATCGGAAGGTATCCAAAAAGGTATCTAAAGTATATTCTGAAGTATTCGGAAAATTAAAAAAACCCGTATTTATTGGGTTTTTTGGGCGTTTTTATTATCTTCCACAACATTGTTTATATTTCTTACCACTGCCACATGGTAAAATATTAAAACAACCAGGTAATTTTTTACTTTTAAATTGGGTTTTTTTATTTAAAATTTATAATTTTTTATTGATAAATTGTAAGTTTTTTTTCATACAACTTATCTAAAAACTTATCTAAAAAATTTATTTAATATATCACATTATCTTAATTTCCCAATCAAAGAAAAAAAGTGGTTTTTTTTTATAGTTTTATGTTTATTCTTTTTCAATGCTTATACTTAAAGTTTTTTCATTTTCATAATGGTAAACTTCAACTGTATAGCCATCAGAGTTTGTTCCTTCGAAATGTGATGAATAAGAATCGTCTTCGTTGAAACCTGATGTTTTTAAGTTTTGAACATATTCTTTATACATATCTTTTGTAACACCGTATGAATATATTTCAAATTCTTCATCATCATCAGTTTTTACAACAAAATGTTGTCCGTTAGGCTTATTAAGTTTTTTACCTATTTCATTTTTTGTCCACTCATCAACTACAACTGTTTTTTTATCTAATTTCCAAGACTTGCCTTTGAAGTTATAATAAGCAATATATAATTTATTACCACTTACTATTCCAATTTGAAGTTCTTTTGGTTCCATAAGGTTAAATTGTTCATCAGTAGGGTAATCATACCAAAACCAATTTTTAAAGCCTACGGTCAAATTTAAACCACTTATTTGTTCGCCTTTTTGAACTAATACATTTTTGTTTGCTCCTAATGTTACATCTTTTGGAGAATCATCTTCTTCTATGTATCCGTCGTGGTCTTTCATGAATTTATCATAGACATTTAGTTGGCTTTCTGAAACACTATCTTTTACTTTATATGAAAAGTCAACACCGATAATATCATATTTAGAATTGTTAGTTAAAGACACTACATAGCAGTCATAACCATTACATTTGCTTGAATTTGTTTCCCATTTAAAATCTTCTATTGATAAATCACTTGCTTTAAGTTCTTTACTTGCTATTGAATTAGAACCTCCATTATCTTCACTTTTTCCACATGCTGTTAGTCCAAATACCATAACAATAAGTAAAAATAAACTAATAATTTTTTTTGACATACAAATCATATACTCCTTTCATTATCATTATATCATGTAATCAAAAGTATTTATTATAATTTTTGGAATATTAATATTTTGTAATCTAAAAAAGTATTCCAAATTGATAAAAAACTTATCTAAAACTTATCTAATTGCCTTTTTTGAGGCTTAATTACCTAAAAATTTCAATCATAGAAAAACCCGCAATCCCTTATTCTATGCAGGTTTGTGGGCTTATTTGCCACAACATTGCTTATATTTGCGTCCACTTCCACATGGCTTTTTATAGTGGGTTTTTCGGTGGCTTTCCAGAGCATTTTGTGGCTTTTTTCAGCTATTGAATGCACTTGGGAGCTTCCGACAGCACTTGGGAAACCTAGCAGAAGGTATCTAAAAAGGTATCTAAAATACTTTTTTGACGATTTTTCGCAATTTTTTAGTAAGTTCTTAAAATCATAGAAAAAGACTACCTTTTAGGTAATCTCCTATATTAATATCATAATCTATAATCGTTTATCAAAGACTATCAATTTTAATCATCTAAATGGTCAATAGCATATTGAGCTTCTTCTTTAGTAAATTTTTCTCCATATTGTGATATTAATTGATCGTAAATTCTATTTTTAGACATACTCATTGTATCCCTATATGATTTAGCTTTTGCTAGTGCATTGGCATTCCAATCCCATTCAATATTATCAATAGCATATTGAGCGGCTTCTTTATCAAAACCTTCTCCATATTCAGATGTTAATTGATCATAAATACCTTGTTTTGACATGTGCATAGTTTTGGCATAAGATTCAGCTTTTCTTAATGCATTCTTTTGTTCAGTAGTAGGTTCTTTTCCTAATGAATAAGTAATAGTTATTTTACTGCCCTCTGTAACTTGTTCAGTTGCATTAACACTTTGTTTTATGTAACCATCTTTTGCTACAGTGTCTGAATATTCTCTTTTAAAATCACAATTTAAATTTTTCTCTTTACACCAAGTCAATATTTCGCTTTCTGACATACCACTAAAGTCAATTACTTCAACTTTTACCTTACTTACCGTATTTGTATTACTATTTGAGTTTGAACTGTTATTGTTTGTAGTTGTTTCATCACTATTTCCTCCAAATGCGATAGCTAAAAATAGTATTGCAAATACAACAGTTAGAATTATTTTTGTGTTCTTTTTCATTTCTGGATGAAACTTCCACATTAAGAAAATTCCTACTGGAGCAAAGATTATAAGCATTACCCACATAAACCATGCTTTAGCATAAAACTTACTTGATTCATCATATTTAGCTTCGCTGCTTTTTTCTGAAGCTGATATTTCTTCTTTTTTTACTACTTTTAATTGTCTTCCACATTTTGGGCAAACCATTGCA
>CAMFOH010000002.1 GCA_945969495.1 uncultured Mollicutes bacterium | reverse complement strand
CTTAATTCTAGAGGATATGGATATTTACCAAGACTAATTTATTATAATAATGATGGTTATGTTTATGAATACGTAGATGATATTTTAACACCAAAAGAACAAATAATAAGCGATGTTATTAAAATGGATGCACTATTACATAATAAAACCGTTTATTATAAAGATGTTTCATTAAATGAGATAAAAGAAATATACGAAAATTTACGTAGTAAAATAGATAACGTATTTAATTACTATGATGATTTAGTTACGATGATAGAGGCTAAAACTTATGCATCACCTAGTGAATATATGTTAATAAGAAATTGTTCTACCATATTTTCATGTTTAAATTTTTGCATATATGAGCTTGATAATTGGTATAAAATAACTAGTAATAAAAATAAAAAAAGAGAAGTATTATTACATAATAATTTAGACCCTTCTCATTTAATAAGAAATGATGATAGCGTATTAATTAGTTGGGATTATGCCACAAGAGATTTACCAATTTATGATTTTATTAAATTATACAAAAAAAACTATAATAAGTATGATTTTAGTGAACTTTATAAGGAATATATAAAAAGGTTTCCACTTTTAGAAGAAGAAAAACTTTTAATGTTTGTTATTTTATTTATTCCGTGGAAAATAAAGTTTAATCAAAACGAACTAAAAATGACAATAGAAGTTGGAAAATTATGTAATTATTTATTTATAACGGATAAATTATTTATGGAAAATGAGGCAAAAAATTCCAAAGAACAAAATCATAATATCAACGAAAAGTAAAAATACTTGAAATCTAGCACATAGTATTAGAGTTAATATCGCTTGATAAAAAGTAATAAAGCAAAAAGCAATAACTAATATTAGATACTTAGTTAAAGGCCCACCAAAGAAGTTATTAGGACGCATAATAATCACCTTTACAGTATTATATGAATTATGAAAATTATTGCTAACCATATTTTTATAAAAATATGGTTTTTTTTTAAAATTAATGCTATTATGGATATAGACTAAAACTAGAAGGTGATTATTATGCTTAATAACAAAGGTTTTGCTGTTTCAACTATTCTTTATACTTTACTAATTGCTTTTTTGCTTTTCCTAGGAGCAACCCTTGCAATGTTTTCATCTTCCAATAGTATTATAAGTAACGCCAATAATGATTTGATTAATGGTACTAAGCTTACTGCTGTACAAGTAAAGGATGCTCAAAAAGAAGGTACATGTGTTTCATCTACAACTACGAAAAAAGATGGTCAATATTATTGGTATGAAATGGATAGTAATATTTTGGTTAAAATAAATAGTAGGTATGGAGTAATGTACTGGCCAAGAGACTTTAATGGGAAAATAGATGGTAATAAAATTACTTATGATAGTAAAAATAATAACATAAAAATAAGTGATTATTCTAGTGGTGCCGAGCAATTTGGTGGGAGTATAACAATAAATAGTTCAAGTACTTTTAAATTAAAAATAGAAGATACAATTACTAGTGAAACCCATTCTATTACAATTGGTGATGTTTGTAGCTAAATTTACTTGTTAAAATAAATTTATTTTGTTATACTAGTAATATCTTTTAAAAAGCAAAGAAAAAGAGGAGTAAATTAAGTAATTATTAAAGAGAGTAAGTGTTTGGTGTAAACTTACATAAAACTTAATTGAAGGTAGCTTTGGAGCTTAATTATTGAAATAGTAGTAAATAATTACGTTTATCCGCGTTAAGGGCTTAAGACGCATATATTTATATATGAATTAAGGTGGTACCGTGGGTAGATAACTCATCCTTTATTTAGGATGGGTTTTTATTTTGAAAGGAAAATATTTATGAGAAGAATGCTTTGTATTATTCCTCCTGATTATGAAGAAGATAATGATATGTATCAATATGAATTAAAAAATGGAGAATTTCATGACGAACTTTTACTTAATTATTGTTATTCTAATCAATTAGAATATAATGATATAACGTCCTGTGTAATTAATAATTATGTTTACGTATCATCCTTTGGTTCTTTATATATTTGTTTTATTCCTATAAAACTAGGAGATGAACAAGAATATAAATTGTTATCTTTTTTCAAACAAGAATATTGTTTAAATAAAAATTTAGAGATAAAATTCGGAATAATAACTAAAGATAGTATAATTAAAAGTGAAAACAAAATAACTAATTACGAAGATTTAAAAAATTATTTAATAACTAATAAAATTGGAGGTAATGTAAAATGTTAGAGGCAAAATATAATTATAAAAAAGTAGAAGAAGGAAAATATGATAAATGGCTTAAAGATGAGTTATTTAAAGCTGGTGATTTAACCAAGGAAGCTTTTTCGATAGTTATACCACCACCAAACGTAACAGGCAAATTACACTTAGGGCACGCATGGGATACGACTCTTCAGGATATAATAATTCGATACAAAAAGATGGATGGTTATGATGCGTTATGGCTTCCTGGAATGGATCATGCTGCTATTGCAACAGAAGTAAAAGTAGTAGAAAGATTAAAAGAGCAAGGCATCAACAAAAGAGATTTGGGCCGTGATGGTTTCTTACAAAAAGCATGGCAGTGGAAAGAAGAATACGCAAGTACAATAAGAGGGCAATGGGCTAAGCTAGGGTTAGCACTTGATTATTCAAGAGAAAGATTTACTTTAGATGAAGGCCTTAATAAGGCAGTTACAAAAGTATTTATTGATTTATATAACAAAGGCTGGATTTATAGAGGAGAAAGAATAATTAACTGGGATCCTGTTCAACAAACTGCGTTATCTAATGAAGAAGTTGTTTATAAAGACGTTGAAGGTGCTTTTTATCACATTAAATATTTTATAGAGGAAACTAATGATTATCTAGAGGTTGCAACAACAAGACCTGAAACTTTATTTGGTGATACTGCTGTTGCGGTTAATCCTAATGATGAAAGATACAAAAAACTAATTGGTAAAAAAGTAATTCTTCCAATTGTTAATAAGCTAATTCCAATAGTAGGAGATGAACATGCTGATCCAGCTTTTGGAACTGGTGTAGTTAAAATAACACCTGCTCATGATCCTAATGATTTTGAAGTAGGAAATCGTCATAACTTAGAAAGAATTAACGTAATGAATCCTGATGCTACCATGAATGAAAACGCTGGTAAATATGAAGGAATGGATAGGTATGAATGCCGTGATGCTTTATTAAAAGATTTAAAAGATCAAGATTTATTAATTAAAATTGAAACTATGACACATAGTGTTGGACATTCAGAAAGAACGGGTGTTATGGTTGAACCATATCTTTCAAAGCAATGGTTCGTTAATATGAAAGGTTTATCTAAACATGTTTTAGAAAATCAAAAAGATAAGAAAAAAAAGGTTAACTTTGTTCCAGAAAGATTTGAAAAAATACTTACTAATTGGATGAGTGATTGCCATGATTGGTGTATTTCAAGACAATTATGGTGGGGGCACAGGATACCAGCTTGGTATAGAAATGATGAAGTATATGTTGGTTCTAAAGCTCCTTCTGGTTCTGGTTGGGTTCAGGATGAAGATGTATTAGACACTTGGTTTTCTTCTGCATTATGGCCTTTTAGTACGCTAGGTTGGCCAGATAAAACATCTGATTTAGAAAGATATTTTCCAAATGATGTATTAGTAACTGGATATGATATTATTTTCTTTTGGGTATGTAGGATGGTATTCCAATCTTTAGAATTCACTGATAAAAGGCCTTTTAAAGATTGCTTAATACATGGCCTTATTCGTGATAAAGAAGGTCGAAAAATGTCTAAATCACTAGGCAACGGAGTAGATCCAATGGACGTTATTGATACTTATGGTGCTGATTCTTTAAGATGGTTTTTAACAACCAATTCGGCTCCAGGTCAAGATTTAAGATATGATGAAGATAAGGTTAAAGCAACGTGGAACTTTATAAATAAAATTTGGAATGCATCTAGATATGTTTTGATGAATACGGAAGATTTAAAAAAAATAGATTTAAATAACTTAACATCAAGTGATAAATGGATTTTAACAAAATTAAATAGAACTATTAAAAACGTTAGAAAAAACATGGATAAGTATGATTTTAACGTTGTTGGTAATGAACTATATAAATTCATTTGGGAAGATTTTTGTGATGTCTATATAGAATATAGTAAGGTATCAAGTAATAACATATCAACTAAATCAACTATGCTTTTAGTATTAACTGATATAATCAAAATGCTTCATCCATTCATGCCATATGTTACTGACGAAATATATGAGTCATTACCAATCAAAGATGGTAAAAACATCCTTTTGTCAAATTACCCAAAATATGATGGTAGCATGGTATATGCAAACGAGGAAAAGGAAATTGATGCATTAATAGATATAATTGCAAGTATTCGTAACTCGAAAGCTGAAAATGACATACCTAAGGGATTTGGTATAATTAATGAATTTAAAGATGAATATAAGTATATTTTAGATAATAATAAAGATATATTGACAAAACTTTTAAAGTGCGATATTATATTATCTTCTATCGAAGAAAATGTTAACTTATCATTAGCTTTTCCATATGGAAGTGTTACTTTATGCTATGAAGGTAAACATTTAACTGATGAAGATATAAAAAATTTAATTAAAGAAAAAGAATCTTTAATCGTTAGTATTGAAAGAAGAAAAAAACTTTTATCTAATGAAAAGTATGTTTCTAATGCACCAGAAAAAATAGTAAATGGTGAAAGAGAAAAACTAACGGATGAAGAAAATAAACTTAAAGCATTGTTAGAAAAGATAAGTTAGAAAAGGACAGGTGGTTTTGGATGTTAGAATGCATGCAAAGTTTAGGAGCTGCATATAAGGAAGCTAAACTTGATTATGAATATGAATTTTATGATACTTACTTAAAAGATTATGTTGAGCAAGAAAATGAAACGGGACTTGTTAAGGTTTCAGATAATTTGCAAGAAAATTTTATGAGTTTATCTGGTTCTTACTCTGTTGCAAAATCTGTTATAGAAAGTGAAAGATCAATGGAAGATAAATTAGCAGATAGCTTTATGTTCTATGTTTCTATAGGAGTAATAATTTTGTTAGAAGATGGATACTACATAAATACTAATCGTCTTTTAGAAACTACTAAACAGTTTAAATTCGCAAGTGAACAAAACGGAAGATCATTTAAAAAAGGTGGAATTAAATAACCGCCTTTTTTCTTGCTTAAAATATGTTTTTGATATATACTCGTATAAAGAGGTGAAAACTTTGAAATTAAAAAATAGTTATTTTTATACTTATAAAGAAGAATCTAAAAGTGAAGAATCCGTATCAGGTAATTTACTAACTAGATGTGGAATGATAAAAAAAACGTCAAGTGGCGTGTACATGTATTTGCCTTTAGGGTATAAGGTAATAAAGAACATAGAAAAGATAATTAGGGAAGAACTTGAAAACATTGGCGCGGGTGAACTATTAATGCCAGCTTTAGTACCGGAAGATATATATGCTTTATCTGGTAGAAAAGAAAGTTTTGGAGATGATATGTTTTCTTTAAAAGACCGTTATGATAAAAAATATTGTCTTGCACCAACGCATGAAGAGTTATTTACTATTGCAGCTTCTTCCAAAATAAAATCTTATAAAGATTTGCCATTTAGTATATACCAAATTCAAGATAAATTCAGAGACGAAGCAAGAAGTAGATATGGATTAATTCGAGTTCGTGAGTTTTTAATGAAAGATGCATATTCATTTGATATGGATGAAAAAGGATTAAATGATTCATACAATGAAATGTATAATGCATATAAAAAGATTTTTACGAGGCTAGGAATTAATTATAGAATAGTAAAATCTGATACAGGTGTAATGGGTGGTTTATTATCCGAGGAATTTCAAGCAATAACTGAAATTGGAGAGGATAAGTTAGTTATATGTGATCACTGCGGATACGCCGCAAATAGTGATGTTGCAAGTTGCACACTTTTAACTAAAAAATCAGATGAAGATATTAAAATAAGAGAACTCGTTAAGACTCCAGGTGCTGGTACTATTGAAGAAGTATCTGAGTATTTACAAGAAGATAAAGAAAAATTTGTTAAAACGTTAATATATAAAGCAGATGATAAGTTTTGTGCAGTATTAGTTAAAGGTTTAAATGAGGTAAATGAAGCTAAACTTAAAAGAACTTTAAAAGTTCAAGAATTATCATTAGCTGATGCTTCATCGGTTGAAGAAATTACATCAGCAAAAATTGGATTTGCTGGACCTATAGGGCTTAATGTACCAATTATCGTTGACAACGAAGTTTTAAATATGAAAAATTTTATCGTCGGGGCCAACAAGACGGATTATCATTATAAAAACGTTAATTTAGAAGATTTTGATTATGTTTTAACAGCTGATATAAGATGCATAACCGATAAGGATAAATGCCCATCTTGTGGTCAAAATTTAAGTTTTACAAGTGGCATTGAAGTTGGAAATACTTTTAAACTTGGTACTAAGTATTCTAAGAGTTTGAATCTTACCTATTTAAATAAAGAAAACGAAAGCAATTATGTTTGGATGGGGTGTTATGGTATTGGCATAGGAAGGTGTATGGCGGCAATCGTAGAGCAAAGTCATGATGACAATGGAATTATATGGCCAATGGAAGTTGCACCATTTAAAGTAGCAATAATAATTGTAAATACTAAAGACGAGGCACAATGTGATGCCGCAAATTACTTGTATGGAGAATTTCGAAAAAATAATATTTCAACAATTTTAGATGATCGTGATGAACGTGTTGGAATAAAATTTAATGACATGGATTTAATAGGTATTCCAATAAGAATAACTATTGGTAATAAAATAAATGATCAACTAATTGAAATAAAAGAAAGAAAGAAAACTGCTTTCGAGGAAATATCATTATATGATGCATTATCAAGAATAGAAGATATAATTGATGGAGAATAAGCAAAAAATAGTCAAAAATGGCTATTTTTTTTATTTTTTTTAGAAAAATCCGAGGGTTTTTAGTATTTTTGTAGAATAATTAAACTAGGGAGGTATATTTTTATGGAAAAAATACCTTATGACGAAATACTTGATATTCAAAGAAAAGTAGACATTGTAGACGTTATTTCCGAATATCTTCATCTTGAACAAAAAGGAAAAAATTATTTTGCAATTTGTCCTTTTCACGATGATCATAATCCTAGTATGAGCATATCTAAAGAAAAACAAATTTATACGTGTTTTGTGTGTGGGGCTTCTGGTAATGTATTTAATTTTGTTATGAATTATGAGCATATAAGTTTTGCCGAAGCGGTTCTTAAAGTTGCACAAAAAGCTGGAATAGGTTTGAGTGTTAAAAATATTTCTAAAACGATTGTTAAAGAAAGTAAATACGATAAATTTTATAAAATGTTTGAAATTGCAAATAAATATTATCAAAATAATATTAAAACTGTGTATGGTAAAGCTGCTAGCGATTATTTAAATAAAAGGGGCATTACCCCAGCTGAGATAAAAGAATTTGAAATTGGTTTATCATTAAATGATAATAACGTAAATAAATTATTAAAATCTAAAGGTTTTGATGAATCTGATATCGTTGATATTGGATTATGTGGTAAAAAAGATAATTTTATATATGATACTTTTAGAAATAGAATAATGTTTCCTTTACATGATTCAACGGGTAACGTTATTGGTTTTTCTGGAAGAATTTATAATGGTGAAGATGATAGTAAATACGTAAATTCTAAGGAATCCGTGATTTTTAAGAAAGGAAAATTACTTTATAACTATAAAAGAGCTATTAATTATGCAAAAGAAGAAAAACAGATAATAGTCGTTGAAGGTTTTATGGATGTTATTAGATTATCAACCATAGGTATTAAAAATGTTGTTGCAACAATGGGAACAGCCATTACTAAGGATCACGCGGATTTATTAAGAAGATTATCAAAGAATATAATTTTATGTTTTGATGGCGATAAAGCAGGGCAAAAGGCAACATTAGCAGCCATAGAAGTATTAGAGAAAATCGACATAACACCTAAAATAATAAGATTAGAAGAAGATTTAGACCCAGATGATTATGTTATAAAAAAAGGCAAGGAAGCTTTTTTAAACCATTTAAAAAATCCAATGTCTTTACTTCAGTTCAAAATAGATATTGAAAAGAAAAAAACTGATTTTAATGATTATAATGATATATCAAATTATGTTAATAATATTGCGGGTGAACTTGAAAAAATTAATGATAAGGTTGTTTATGAACTTACGGTAAAAAAAATATCTAAGGAAACTGGACTTGACGTTGAAACCATTAATTCATTAATTAGTAATATACCAAAAAAAGAAAGAAAAATTATAACAAAACCAAAAAGTATTAAAAAAAATAAATACGAAAAAGCAGAAGAATATTTAATATATTACATGTTAAAAAAAGAAGACGTTATCTTGCTTTATCAAAATAAAGTTTCTTATCTAACAAATAAGAAACTAGCTATGATTGCTATAAAAATACTTGAGTTTTATGAACAAAAACATTATATTAACGTTACAGATTTTTCGCTTTTTTTACAAGATGAGGATGAACTTATAAAAGAAGTATTACGAATTGATGGTCTTAATATGCCAGATGAAGTTGATGATAAAGTAATAGAAGAATACATTAAAACCATTGATGAAGGTATATTAAAAAGAGAAATAGAAAAAACAAAAAATAAAATAAGTATGGAACAAGATACTATAAAAAAAGTGATTTTACTTGAAAAATTAGCAACATTAAAGAAAAAGGAGTGTAAATAATGAAAGAAATAAAAACGTTTGAACAAAGAAAAAAAGAATTGCTTGAGAAAGGTAAAGAAAAAGGGGTATTAACTTATGAAGAATTAGCCGAGAGTTTAAAAGGATTAGAGCTTGATAGTGATTCATTAGATGATTTATATAATGCGTTTCATGAAAATAACATTGAAATAATATCAGAAGACTTTGATACCGAAGATGAAGGAGAAGACGATGGTGAGGCACTAATTTTAGAAGATGTTGCTCTACCAAAAAATGCAAGTATAAATGATCCTGTTAGGATGTATTTAAAGGAAATTGGAAAAATTAGTTTACTTAGTTTAGATGAGGAACTTGCTTTATCAAAAAGGGTAGAAGAAGGTGATGAGGAAGCTAAGAGAATTTTAGCAGAATCAAATCTAAGACTTGTTGTATCAATTGCAAAAAGATATGTTGGAAGAAATCTATCCTTTCTTGATTTAATTCAGGAAGGTAACATTGGTTTAATGAAAGCCGTAGATAAATTTGATGCGTCTAAGGGTTATAAATTTTCAACTTATGCAACTTGGTGGATAAGGCAAGCAATTACGCGTGCAATAGCGGATCAAGCTAAAACAATTCGTGTTCCGGTTCATATGGTTGAAACTATTAATAAATTAAAAAGAATACAAAGGCAATTAACACTTGAACTTAATAGAGAACCAACTGAGGCTGAACTTGCTAAAAAAATGGGTACCACCGAAGATAAGGTAAGAGAAATATTTAAAATCTCTCAAGACCCATTATCATTAGAAACCCCAATTGGAGAAGAAGATGATTCACACCTAGGTGATTTTCTAAAAGATGAAAGTTCGATGAGTCCTGAGGAATATGCAATAAATGAAGTTTTAAAAGATGAAATAGAAGAAGTATTATGTACTTTAACACCAAGGGAAGAAGAAGTTTTAAAATTACGTTTTGGGCTTCATGGAGGCACATGTCATACTTTGGAAGAAGTTGGTAATATGTTTGGTGTTACACGTGAAAGAATAAGGCAAATAGAGGCAAAAGCACTTAGAAAATTAAGACATCCATCAAGGTCAAGAAAGTTAAAGGATTATTTGAGTGACTAAGATTAATATTTCAAAAAGACTTCTTAAAATAGCATCTATGGTAGATAAAAAAAGTAGAATTATAGATGTTGGGTGTGACCATGCGTTACTTGATATATATCTTTCTTTAAATGGATTAGAAGGTAAAATAATTGCATCAGATATAACAATAGGTGCTGTAAACCAAGCTAAGAAAAACGTTAGTTTATATAAAACAAGTAACGTTGAAGTAAGAAAAGGTGATGGTCTTAGTACTATAAAAAAATCTGATAACATAAATACTATTATTATGTCTGGTTTAGGAAATCAAAAAATAATAAGTATTTTAAAAGAAAATAAAAACATATTAAAAAATGTTAATACCATTATAATTCAATCTAATACCGGTTATAATATGATTAGAAAAGAATTAAATGATATGGGCTATTATGTTGATGATGAATGTTTGGTAAAAGATCGTGGCATTATATACGTGATTATTAAGTTTAAAAAAGGAAAAATTATACACTCAAAAAAAGAACTTTATTTCGGACCAGTTTTATTAAAAAACAAAAACGTTTTATTTAAAGAATTAATAAGAAATGAAATTAATAAAAATAAAGAAATTATAAATAAATTACCTAATAAAAGAATTATTAGAAAACTAAAGTTAACGTTTAAAAATATGATATTAAAAAAAGAGATTCATTTTTAACATGAATTTCTTTTTTTATAAGAAAAACGTTGGTTCTGGAACATCGGAAGTTAAATCGTTATTTATACTAGCATTATTAGAAGTATTATTTTCACTATTAGTACTATTTGATGTGTTTGCATTACCTGCCTTTGTGAATTCTTTGCCAATTTTTCCTAACGTTCTGATGTTATTAAAAACTGGTTTTACTTGGTAATATAATGGTATTGCTTGATTTACTACGTTAAGCGTTTTTTGTGCGTTTGAAAGCAGTGAAGACCAATTTAATTTACCTAGTAATGATGTTCCTTTACTTACTGTATTTAATGCTAAAGGAGAAGATGCATTTGATAGTCCTTGCATAATTGGAACGGAACCATACATAGGACTTGACATCATGTATGGTATTTGGTTAAACATAATATCACCTCTACAATAATATATGAAAACTTGGTAAATGGTTTAATTAAAGTTCTACTATTTAATTATTTATGTTTGATTTTTATGTATTTATGTTATAATGTTTTATAGAATAGAAAGGTATGGATTAAATGAAAGCAATAGAAATTATATTATTACCATTTGTTTTTATATATAAAGGTTTTATTTTTGTATTATTAATTCCTTATTATTTTGTATTAGGGATTGCAAAAGTCTTTGAACTTATCTTTTCAAAGAATAAAAAAAATAGTGTAAAAACAATGCCAGAACTTAAGAATAATGAGAAAGTTAAGGTAATTAAGACAACAAGGTCTGCTTATGATAAACCTAATAATCCCACTTTGGAAACTGATTCAGTAAAATTAAAAGAATCAAAGGATAAGGCTACTTTAAAAAAACAAAAAGAGTTTGAACGCCTAGTTAAAAAAGCTAGAGAAGAAGAGGCAAGAAGGGCAAAAGAACAAGAAAAATTAAGAATAGAACGCGAAAAAAAAGAACAAGAGCAAAAACAAAAAGAGTTAGAACTTAAAAAACGTGAAGAAGAGCAAGAAGCAAAAAGACAAGCAAAAGAAGATGAACTAAGAAAAAAAGGACAACCAGTTACTTTTCAAGAAAAAATAAAAGCTTTCTATAAAAAACTTACCTTTAACAAAAAAGAAGCTCTTGAATTAGAGGCTAAAAAAGCGGTTTTAGATGAGCAATTTAAAGATAAAAATAATAACACTTCAAGGTTTGAAAAACCTCTAATATTTAATTATATTGCAAAAAATAAGGAAGGAGAAATAGAAAAAAGTAGCATTGAGGCATTATCACGCGTTGATGTTCATTCATTTTTACTAGCAGAAGGATATGAAGTATATGAAATAACTGCTGCTAAAACTTCTGGAAGTATTATAATTGGTGGTTCTTATAAGATAAAAAGAAATAGATTGATTTTTTATCTTTCTCAATTATCTGCGTATTTAAAGTCTGGTATTGCACTTGCAGAAGCTGTTAAAATACTAGATGATCAAGCTAAAAACATTAAAGAAAAAAAAGTATGGCGTGCGGTTTACTATGACTTATCAATGGGTGATGTTTTATCGGTTGCGATGGAAAAAAGAAAAGATTCTTTTCCTAAACTTCTTATAAACATGATAAAAACTGCTGAAATGACTGGTAATTTACCAGAAACATTAGATGATATGGTTGAATACTATACCGAGTCTGAAAGTACTAAAAAACAAATGAAATCAGCAATGATGTATCCTTTAGTAGTAACTATTTTTGCTACGGTAGTAGTTACATTTATTCTTATGTGGGTAGTGCCTCAGTTCGTTGATATATATGCTGACTTAGGTAGTGATATTCCAACTATAACAAAAATTGTTATATCAATAAGTGATTTTCTTAAAAATTATTTAATTTATATATTACTTGTAATAATAGTCCTAATTTTAATATATTTATATTTATTTAGAAATATAAAAGCGTTTAGAAAAACTATGCAAGAGTTCATGATGCACTTGCCTGTATTTGGTAAAATAATAATATATAATGAAGTTACGATTTTTACTAAAACTTTTGCAAACTTAATTAACCATAATGTTTTTATAACGGATTCAATGGATGTATTAAGTAAGATAACTGAAAATGAAGTATATAAAAAGCTTATTTATGATACTGCGAAAAACTTAACAAAAGGTGACACTATATCAATGGCATTTAAGGATCACTGGGCATTTCCAAACATAGCTTACCAAATGCTTTTAACTGGTGAAAAAACTGGTAGACTAGGTCCTATGATGGAACGAGTATCTTCATATTATCAAGAACAACACAGAAGTATCATAAACCAAATGAAAACACTAATTGAACCAATTCTAATCGTTTCTCTAGCATTAATTGTTGGTGGTATCTTACTTGCAGTTATCATTCCAATGTATGGTATGTATGATGCTTTATAGGAGGTATAATTATGAGTATTGAGATAGCAACTGGCATAATGGTATTTATCGTTGGAATGATATTTGGATCGTTTTATAACGTCGTTGGATATCGTTTACCTAACGAAATGTCAATTGCTTTTCCATCATCTCATTGTCCAAATTGTAATCATAAACTTAAATTTTATGAATTAATACCAGTTTTTTCCTATGTATTTTTACTAGGAAAATGTAAATCATGTAAAAAAAGAATATCATTTTTATATCCTTTTTTTGAGATTATAACAGGCTTATTATTTTTACTTTCATATATGGTTTTTGGTATAAATATAAAATTTTTTATAAGTATAACATTTATATCTATATTAATAATTATAAGTATAAGTGATATAAGATATTACATAATACCTGATGAAGTTTTAATAGTTGGAAGTTTATTAATTATAATAGAATTAATTATTAATTCTTTAATCAGTGATATTAATCTTATAAGTGGAGTTTTAATTCCAATTTTAAATGGTCTTGGTGCATTTGCAATTTTATATTTATTTAAAGTGTTTGGAGATGTAGTATTTCAAAAAGAAAGCTTAGGTGGAGGAGATATTAAATTAATGTTTTTAATAGGTCTTACACTCGGATTTGATATGTCAATTGTAACAATATTTATTGCTTCTTTTATTGCGTTACCATTATCAGTTGTAAGTCTTATTAAAAATGATAATAACATCTTACCGTTTGGACCATATTTATCTATTGCAGCGGTGGTTATATTCCTTACTAATTTAAATTTAAATATGATATTACAATTTTTTATTAAATAATTTAAAACTATTTAATAAATTTTTTCTATATTGATTTATTACATGACTAAATGATATTATATAATAGTAAGTATAGGAGATAGAAAATGAAAAATAAAAAAGGATTTACACTAGTAGAATTATTAGTAACGATAGCACTTATGTTATCAATATTAGCAATAGCAATAGTAAGTTTTATAGGAATAAGTAATAAAAAGAAACAAGAGTCTTATAATTTAGTAAAAGAACAAATAATAACAGCAGCAGAACAATACTTTGATTCAAATGAATATTTATTTGAAGGATTAGTTGATGGTTCCTATGGAATAATATCAGTAGGAAAACTAGTTAACGAAGATTATTTAAATAAAGTAACAAATCCAGTGACAGGTAAATTAGTTAATTATTGTAGTCAGGTTGAAGTAAAAAAGGAAAATGGAAGGTACGTATCAAGTTTTAAAGAATATGAAGAAAATGATGAGTGTGATAGTAATTATAGCGTTACTATTAAGGAACCAGGATCTCCTAGCATTGAACTAAGTTTTTATGAACAAAGTTATGTAAATAAAGAAATAACTGTTAGTAATGATGATGAGTGGTTTAATATAAAAAAATTAGGTGAAAATGGTAAGTTGGGAGTAAAAGTAACTGGTAATACACAAAATAATGGAAAAATAACAGAAATAAGTAAATGTTCTATGGATGGAAAAGTAAGTTGTACTAATTATAATCATGTTAAAAATGATTCTAGTTTTGAAGATAATGATACTTTTAGTTCAGAAACTAATGAAAAAACAGTATGTTACAAAGTAACAAATATATCAGGAAAGTCAGCTAGTAAATGTGTTACTGCAAAAGTTGATACAGTAAAACCAACATGTAGTGCAAATATAGCTGGTGGAATAGTAGGAAATAATGGTTGGTATAAAGGAAAAACGGCTCCTACGGTTACATTTAGTGCAACTGATAACTTATCAGGAATGTCTGATAATTATAAAAATGACAAAAAAGCATTACCGGTAAATGAAGGAGAAAATAAAACATATTCAAAAAAATATGCAGACGTTGCGGGTAATACATGTACTATAAGTAAAACAGTTAGTTATGATGGGACTAATCCAACTTGTAGAGTATCTATAGATGGAACTAATAAAAATGGTGATATTTATAAAAATGCTGGATGGTATACAAGTACGGTTACTTTGACTGGTAAATGTTCTGATAGTAATTCTGGCTGTACTGAAAATGTTTCAAAAAGTTTTGAGAATGAAAAGGTAAAAACAAGTGAAACTCCAGGTATAGTGTACGATAAAGCAGGTAATACTACTACTTGTGATACTAAAACATTTGGTATTGATTGGACTGTACCTATAGTAGTTGATAAAGGGGCAGGATATGTATATTGTGATAATGGTACTGGTTCTCAAAATGCACATGGTTTCTCTATTAAATATAAAGATAATCTTTCAACTAGTAATGTATATATGACAAAATATTGCAATGGAAGTGAATGCTCAGAAAATAGTAAACTCGTTGATAGTAACTCTGATAATAATATTTATACAATTCATACAGTCTTTACCGGTTATTATAAACGAGTTTCTGAAATGTGGTATAATATAATAGACGAAGCTGGAAATAGTAGTTCAGTATATTTAAAGGCCCCTAGTAGAAATTCTGCAAAAATTTGGGATGGTATTACTCATAATAGTAATGGATATTGTAACGAATCCTTATGGTATAATGACAAATATAATACTGGTATTAAATAAAATTATACATATCAAGATGGGTTAATTTGTTATTATTATTTATTTTATAAATTATTGGATAAAACCGGTAATATTTACTATTTTAATTTAATTATGTATCTGAATCAAATATACATAGCTTAGAATTAGTTGGAACTGAAACTAATTAATAAATAGATTCAAGTAAAAAACATCAATTTCAAATTGATGTTTTTTTATATATCAAGCATTTCTTCTTCACCAGAAGTATTTGTTACTATATTGTTATTTGGCAAATTATTATCAGCTTTTCCTAATACTATTTTCGTTGATTCATCATCTAATTCTACTAATCTTAGTATTTCTTCAATGGTAGTTATATTTTGAACTACCTTTTGCAATCCATCTTGTAAAAGAGTAGTAGTATCATTAGTATAAACAAGTTTTCTTAGTTCTTCTTTTGGTACTCCGTTTGCTATTGCATCACGGATTTCTTGATTGATTACCAAAACTTCATGAATTGCTATTCTTCCTTTATAGCCGCCAACACATTCATTACATCCCTCAGCATAAGCTAGTTCAGTAATATCTATTCCTAAATTAGATTTTATTAGTTTTTTTTCATAATCAATAGCTGTTCTTTTTTTCATACAATGAGGACATATTCTCCTAGCTAGTTTTTGCGATACAATACCATTTAAAGAACTTGCAAGCAAATA
The DNA here is from genome assembly GCA_945969495.1 of uncultured Mollicutes bacterium. Taxonomy (GTDB): domain Bacteria; phylum Bacillota_I; class Bacilli_A; order RF39; family UBA660; genus Aphodocola. Next base: position 43,681 of record CAMFOH010000002.1, on the reverse strand, counting down.
TGTTTCAACGTCCATATCCCTTAAACGCTCAATAGTATTTAATGCATTATTAGTATGAAGTGTAGATAATACAAGGTGCCCAGTAATTGATGCTCTAACAGCTATTTTAGCAGTTTCATCATCACGAATTTCTCCAATCATTATGATGTCTGGATCTTGACGTAAAATAGAACGAAGCACGTTTGCAAAAGTAAGACCAATTTCACTATTAACTTGAATTTGATTTATTCCATCAATGTTCATCTCAACTGGATCTTCTACCGTAACTAAATTAACTTTCGGTGTGTTAAGAAGCTGTAACAAAGAATAAACCGTAGTAGATTTACCAGAACCAGTAGCGCCGGTTACAAGAATAATACCATTTGGTTCTTTTATTAATGCTTTCATTTTCTCTAGGTTTTTAGGTGCAAAGCCTAGACTTTCGAGCCCATTTAAACTAGAAGAATAATCTAAAATACGAATAACTATTTTTTCACCTTCATTTGTTGGAAGTGACGAAACACGCATGTCAAGACTAATGTTTTTTATGATGGTTTTAATAGCACCATCTTGTGGTAACCTAGATTCAGTAATATCCATTCCAGATATAATTTTTAATCTTGCTACTAAGTTTTTTCTAATACTTTCAGGAATAACCGTATAATCAATTAAAACACCATCAATTCTAAACCTTACTTTAATTGTCTTTTCGGCCGGATCAAAATGAATGTCACTAGCTCCAGCTTCAGCGGCAGTATATATAATTTCATTAACTATTTCTGTTATTGGTAACTTTGTAAAATCAATTTGTTTAAGCATAAAAATCGCTCCCTTATTATTCTTTTATCCCTTAATATTTTTATCTTTAGCCTAGATTTTATTATGATAATATTATATAATATATTTTAGAAGATAGCAAGCAAAGAAAAGGTGATAAATATGAAAAAGAATAATAAAGGTTTTTTCTTAGCAGAAACTATTGTTATCATTGCGTTAGTTACAACCGTTATGGCATTTGTGTATCCAAACGTAGCTAAATTATATGAAAACTATAAAAATAAAGCATCTTATTATGATCAAACACAAGACATTTATACTTTAAAAACAGTGTATAGATATTTATTAGATAATGGCAGTATAGATGAAGAAACTAGTGAAACAGTTAATGGTGAAACATTAAGTGGATGCAAAACTTTTAAAGATGAAATGACTTTAATTAATGATCCCAATACCAAAATAGGTGGCTTATCAGAAATTTATATCACAGGATACATTACAAAACCATCAGCAGAGGATTATGAGTTTAATAAGTATTTAAATCGAATGAAAAAAACAACATATGATACAGCCTCTTATCGTTTAATCGGGGTATTTAAAAATAATAAAGAAACAAGATATGCTTCAATTAAAATAGATAATCCAAATCCAAATAGGAATTGTAATTTAGGAGGTTAACGTAATGAAACAAAATCTCAATAATAAAGGTGTTACATTAATAGAATTAATCGTTAGTTTTGCACTAGTTTCAGTAGCAATAATATATTTTTATCAAACTTTGTATACCGTAAAAAAATTATATAGTGAATCTCAAAAAGAAACAAAAGAATTTGTTAATGTTAATTATGCGTATAGAATAATAGATGAGTTAAATAATACTTCTGATGATAATGAGAATACTTTATGTGGTAAAATTAATGATTATAAATCAAAAGATAATAATTTTTTAGTAGAAGACGGATGTAGAGAAGATATAGAAAATGGATTTAAAAAAATAAAGTTTAAAATATCTGGTAAAGATTATTCCATGTATTTTTATAATGAGAGTTAAAGTGATATTATATATAAAAAAAATTAAAAAAGTCTAAAAATAAAGTATTTTAAGTACTTTATTTTTTTATTTGTAATCATTGATAGTGTTTGCATTTGAATGCATATTCCACCAAAAGATAATGAATAATATGATAAAAATATTTTAAATATAAAACTAATATTTAAATAGCTAATTTTGTTAATTCCGCCAGTTATTTCTAAGATGATGTTAATTATTGTCTCAAAAAAGTAATTTATATTAAATACCTCTTTAATTAAAATAGTTAACATGTTAAATAAAATAACTATTCCAAAGATTACTAAAAGCTGCATCATACATACTTTTATAACATCTTTAAATACAATCATAAATTTTTCTTTTTCTTTTTTATTTTCAATTTTTAATTTGGTAGAAACAAAGTTTTTTCTTAATAAAAAAGCTTTAATAAAATTAGATAAATACGTAAAAAAAAGTATTATCATACCTATTTTAGTACTATTAAAAATATCTATTCCAACTGCTGAAATAACAAATAATGGATTTATAAAATGGGTACAGCAAAGTAAGTTTTCTGCAGTTTTTTCATTTATTTTTCCATTATTTAAATATTCGTTAATAAAAGATGCTGAAGATGGAGAGCCACATAACATAGAAGTTATAAATATACTTGTTGTTACGTCATCAAAATTAAATAAATATCCAAATGTTTTTTTAATAAATTTAGGAATTATTTTGTGAAAATTTAGTTTAGCTAATAAAAGACCAATTATCATGGTTGGCATTAACGATGAAAATATTTTAAATATAAATAACTTGCTACTTTTAATAACACTATTTATAACAATTTTTGAGTTTAATAATATTAATATTTCAATTATTAATAAAAAATAAAGTAAAAAAATGTCTTTTTTTGATGTCATTTTTTCATTCTCCATAAATACACTATTTATATAACTTATTAAAAGGGAGATTTTAATATGAATAATGATCAAAAAAAACTTATAATTTTTAAACGTGATTTAGAAAATAACGAGGTGTTAGGAGAAGTATGTTACGTAAAATTCTTAGGTTCTGATGAAACTTATGCTATTTTTTATAAGCCTTTAATTGCTCCAAAATATCTTAAAGAATATATAAAACAAAATAAAATAGAAGTAGCATATGAAATTTTATCTGATGAAGTTTTAGAAAAGTATGAAAATAAAGTATATACTTTTAAAAGTGAGGGTGGGGTTTACAAAGTTAAAAAAGGAATAGAACAAGAAAATAAATTGGTTTTATTAGTTGATTATGGAATGGAAATATCACTTAATTTACCTAGGTATTCATACGATATAAAGGGAAAAACAATTAATTTAAAACCATATAAAAACTCAAATACTAAGGGTTATTGCTACGTAGCTAATGACGGAGATGTAAATATTGAGTTAAGAAAAATTATGATACCGGTTTTAGAAATAATACCAGGTCTTCTTTTTCTAGACACTTCTTTAGATTTTTGCAATGATAAAGAAAAAAAACTAAAACATACATAAAATAATAAAAATTTTAAAGAGCTTTAATGGTTTTTTTTTCTTATTTATTATATAATATTTTTAGGTGATTGAAGTTGAAAAGAAGTGAAGTAGATAAATCAAAAGTAAGTCCTATGATGAAGCAATATCTTGAAACGAAAGAAAACTATGAAGATGTTATTTTATTTTATCGTATTGGTGATTTTTATGAAATGTTTTTTGAAGATGCCATTAACGTATCACGCGATCTAGAGCTTACCTTAACTGGTAAAAATGCTGGTTTAGATGAAAGAATACCAATGTGTGGAGTACCTCATCATGCTGCTAATATCTATATTGATAAATTAATTGATAAGGGTTATAAAGTGGCTATTTGTGAACAAGTAGAAGATCCAAAAGAAGCTAAAGGAATCGTAAAAAGAGATGTAATTAGAATAGTTTCTAAAGGAACCGTTATGTCAGATGATATGTTAGATGCTAAAAGTAATAATTTTATAGGTGCTTTAAAAGATTTAGGTCACTGTTTTTCATTAGCATATGCTGATTTATCTACTGGAGAGTTTAATTCAATTTTAGTAGAATATGAACTTGATAAGATAATAACTGAAATAGTTAATGATAATATTTCGGAATTAATAATAAATGGTAACGTAGATGCACGCATAATAAGTACTTTAAAAAATCAATATAATGTTACTATCTCGTATGAAACAGATGATAAAGAATTAAAAGAATATAGTAATTTATACAAAGATATAGATGATGAAAGAATAATTTCTTCAGTTTGTGTTTTGTTAAATTATCTTGTAAAGGGTCAAAAAAGAAGTTTAGAGCATCTTCAAAACGTTGTTAAAAAAGATTATAAAACATATTTGAAGATGGATATTCACACTAAAAGAAACCTTGAATTAACCGAAAGTCTAAGATTAAAAGAAAGAACTTATTCACTTTTATGGTTGCTTGATAAAACAAAAACGGCAATGGGTTCTAGAATGCTTAAAAACATGATTGAAAATCCACTTACAAACAAAGAAGAAATTGAACAAAGATATGATATGGTATCCAAATTACTAGAACAATTTTTAATTAAAGATGAACTAAAAGAATTACTTAATGAAGTTTATGATTTAGAAAGATTAGCAGGTAGAATTTCTTTTGGTAATGCAAATGCAAGGGATTTATTACAACTTAAATCATCACTTAAAGTACTACCTAGAATAAAAGAAATTGTTAAAGAGTTAGGATTTGACCTAATAATAGATGATCTTAAAGATTTATATGAATTTATTGATAAAAGTATATATGAGGAACCGCCAATTGGTATAAAAGAAGGTTACTTAATAAAAGAAGGATATAATAAAGAATTAGATGAATTAAAAATTGCAAGAAGTGGTGGTAAAGATTTCATTGCAAAATTAGAAGATGTTGAAAGAAAAAGAACTGGAATTAAAAATTTAAAGGTAGGATATAATAGGGTATTTGGTTATTACATAGAAGTTTCTAAAGGAAATAGTAAACAAGTTAAAGAAGAATTTGGATGGGAAAGAAAGCAGACTCTTGCTAATAATGAAAGATTTATTACTCCTGAATTAAAAGAAAAAGAACAACTAATTTTAGGTGCGGAAGAAAAGATAATAAACTTAGAATACGAGTTATTTATTGATGTTAGAAATAAAGTTAAAGAATTAATTCCAACGATTCAGTTAACTGCTAAGATGATAGCTAAATTAGATGTTATGCAATCGTTTGCAACCGTAACTGAATCTAACAATTACGTAAGACCAATTTTAAATAAAGATAAAACCGTTAGAATAATAGAAGGAAGGCACCCGGTAGTTGAAAAAGTACTTGATGGCGAGTTCGTGTCTAATGATATAATATTTTCTGATGACGTTTATTTAAAGCTTATTACAGGCCCTAACATGGCAGGTAAATCAACTTATATGAGACAAATGGCAATGATAGTTATCATGGCTCAAATTGGATGTTTTGTACCTGCTAAAGAAGCATACTTACCAGTTTTTGATAAAATATTTACGCGTATCGGAGCATCTGATGATTTAGTTTCAGGAGAATCAACTTTTATGGTTGAAATGATGGAAGCAAACCATGCTATACAAAATGCAACAGAACATAGTTTGATTTTATTTGATGAACTAGGAAGAGGAACTGCAACGTATGACGGAATGAGTCTTGCTCAAGCAATAATTGAGTACATTCATGATAATATAAAAGCAATAACTTTATTTTCTACTCATTATCATGAACTAACTTCTTTAGAAAAATATAAAAAACATATAAAAAATGTTCACGTTTCAGCCCATGAAGAAAATGGAAATATTACCTTTCTTCATAAAATAAAAGATGGTAGCATTGATAAAAGCTATGGTATTCATGTTGCTAAGTTAGCTAATCTTCCAGAAAGTCTTATTAAAAGAGCTGATGAAATATTAAAAACATATGAAGCTAAAACAAAAAATAAAGAGGTTGTAAATCAAATTAGTATGAATTTTGAGGAAACTATTCCAAATAATAATAAATATGATATAATTATTGAGAAATTAAAAAATGTTAATCCACTTGAAACTTCTCCAATGGAGGCGTTAAATATATTATATGAGTTAAAAAAAGAAATTGATAAAAAGTAAGGTTAGGTGATACAATTGAACGAAGAATCAAAAGATATAAAAATTCCAATTAAAGCAATTGTTGAACAAGCTATGCAACAAAATGGTGCAAGATATGAAGAAGATGAATTTAATCTATTAAGAAAGTACTTTATAGCATGTTTAAATTTAGGTTACTTAGAACCAAAAGATTTAGTTCCTATGGTTAATAAATTTGCCTCAGTAATTAAACTTATTGTACTAAATTATAACAATGTCAATAAAATGGATTATTACATGATTAATGGTAATGTTTTATATATAAGTGGTGCTTTAAAAGATAGTAATGATGCATTTTATGAAATAAATTTTTATAAGGCAGTATCAGAAGTAGTTTTAAAAGCAAATGAAAAACATATTGGTATTTCTAGTGCTCTTTGTGAGATGTTAGCAGAAAAAATTCATAATATGGATACTAATGGTTCTAGAATAATAATGCCAAGAACGGTTGAAGAACAAGTTGGTAATGATAAGATTGAGCTAAGAGCAGGATATATAAATTATAATCTTATTATTTCACTTGCTAAACAACTTTTTATAAGCATGAATTTAAATGAAAATAAAATTATTAATAGAATGTTTTTTGAAGGATTTGATATAGTATTAAATGATACGTTTAATGATAAGAATTCTATGTTATTGTTAGAGGTTTTAGATAAAATATGTATTATGTACATTAATAGAAAAGTAAAAGGCATGATAAATCCAAATGAAAAATCACTAATGGATAAGTATCAAATAATAATTAATGATAGTTTTACTAAATTAGATCAAAATTACTTTGCATTTTGTGCTCTTATCACAACGGATGAATTAAGAAAAAAATGTATGGAAAAATTAAATAAAAAGTAGAAAGGTAATATTATGAATAGAAATGAATCAAGAGTTATTATTATGACTATTTTGTATCAAGTATTTATGTATCAGACAAATAAAATTGATTATAGTTTGGATGAAGTAATAAATGAAAATTTAAGCATTGATAATTCATTCGTAAAAGAAATGGTTAATGGTATTTTAGATAAAAAAGAAGATTTATTTAAAACTGCTAACGAACATTTAAAAGATTGGAAAATAAGTAGATTAGGATTAACTGATCAAGCGATTTTATCAATGGGCATATATGAACTTTTATATACAGATACACCTGATATAGTAGCGATAAATGAAGCGGTTGAGCTTGCTAAAAAGTATTCTGATGATAAAGTTAAAAACATGATAAATGGTGTACTTGATAAAGTATATCATAAAAAAATTGATTAAAATAAAAAGTAATTAGTTAGTGCTAATTACTTTTTTAATATGTCTAAAACATGTGATGATGCACCTAAAAGTTCATATCTTTCACAAATTGATAAGTGATATTTTATGTATTCGTTAAACGTTTGATCATCCATTTTATTAATTATTGGTCTAATATAATCAGATGGCCCATCTTGTGCAAGTATTTTAATTCTTTTTAAACCCGAAAGTTTATTTAATTCATCAATGTCCTCTAATCTAACCATACTATATAAATCGGTCTTTTTAGGTGTTACATGATAATTTTCATCTACCTCTTTGTTTTTTATTGCACTTAATATATTATTATCCTTAAAACCATGAGTTATAATTGCATATTCATTCATGTAATAACTAACTAATATCACACCATCATCTTTTACTAATCTTTTAGCTTCTTTTAAAGCTTTTAATTTATCTTCTTTATCTATTAAATGGTATAATGGACCAAATAAAAGCACCATATCAAACGAATTATCTTTAAACATAGTAAGATTAGTTGCATTACCTAAATAAGCTTTAACTAAGCTATTTTTTGCCTTTAAAGTCATTAAATTATGTTTAACAAGTTCAACTGCTGTTATATCATAGCCTTCTTTTGAAAGTTCTATAGAATATTTACCAGTTCCTGCACCAACATCTATTATTTTAGGGTTATTCATTTTTTTTAAATATTCTTTTATATATTTCATCGTGGTTGTATATTCAACAATACCATGTCTGTGAGTTAATCTTTTATCTTCATTAAATTTATTATAATAGATAATTAAGTTTTCTTCGTTCATATATATCACCAAAAATATAATATATTATTATGACAATATTTTCAATATTTACATTAATCATTAAATATTATATAATCTTTATAGGAGGATAAAGAAGTATGACAAGAAAAGAATTAAAAGAAAAAGCAAAAAATAGTTTGAAAGGAAAATGGACGGAATCAATAAAGATTATCTTATTAAATTTTGCAATTTATTTTTTATCAGGATTCGTATTAGGCATAATCGAAGTAATTTTCAATATCAATAACGACATAAGAGAAATATTATCTGATATATTAAGTCTTGTGGTAGGATCATTATTAACATTAGGACTTATTAGTTACTTTTCAAAGATTGCAAAAGGACAAACTCCTACATATAAAGAGTTATTTAGTAAAACTAACATGTTTAAAACCATGTTATTGGTAAGTATATTAGTAGGTATTTACACTACTTTATGGTCATTATTATTAATAATACCAGGTATCATTGCTGCAATTAGTTATTCTCAAGTCCATTACATATTATTGGATGAACCAACAATAAAAGCAAATGATGCAATCAAAAAGAGCAAAGAACTTATGAACGGACATAAAATGGATTATTTCGTATTATGTTTAAGTTTTTTAGGATGGATAATTTTATCTTGCTTTACACTTGGTATTGGTTTATTATGGCTAATCCCATATATGCAAGTTACTCAAATTAATTTTTATGAATCAATAAAAAAATAAAGATTGTATTAAACAAAGTTTATTAGGTGATAATATGGACGATAAATACATAAGTGTAACAGCACTTACTAGATATATTAAATATAAATTAGATAATGATAAGAACCTACAAGAAGTATATTTAAGAGGTGAAATATCCAATTTCAAAGCCCACACTCGTGGGCATTACTATTTTACTATTAAAGATGAAAACTCTCGTATAAATGCCATTATGTTTAGTTTTAATGCATCAAAGATAAAGTTTATACCAGAAGATGGTATGAAGGTGCTTGTTAAGGGTAAAATAAGTGTTTTTGAATCTACTGGTAATTATCAAATGTACGTAGAAGAAATGCTTGAAGATGGCGTTGGAAATTTACACATAGCTTTTGAACAACTAAAGAAAAAGTTAGAACAAGAAGGCTTATTTGATTCTAAATATAAAAAAGAAATTCCAAAAATACCAATGAAAGTTGGAATTGTTACCGCATCAACTGGTGCTGCTGTTAAAGATATTCTATCAACTATTAAAAGAAGATTTCCAATATGTAAAACCATTTTATTTCCTTGTTTAGTTCAAGGTGAGCTTGCTAAAGATGACATAGTTAAAAAATTAGATATTGCTGATAACTATGGCTTAGATGTAATAATACTTGGTCGTGGTGGTGGTTCTATTGAAGATTTATGGCCTTTTAATGAAGAAGTAGTTGCAAGAAAAGTATTTTCATGCAAAACACCAATAATAAGCGGTGTTGGACATCAAATTGATTTTACGATTTGTGATTTTGTAGCAGACGTAAGAGCTGAAACCCCAACCGGAGCAGCAGAAAGAGCAGTACCTAAACTTAGTGATTTATTACTTGAAATAAATAATAATGAGGTAAGATTAACTAATGGTATAAAAAGGATACTAGATAATTCAAAATTAAGACTTAAAAAACTAAAAGAAAGTTATGTTTTAAAAAATCCATTAGGTTTATATGAAATAAAAGAACAAAAACTAGACAATATAATTGATAAGTTAAATACTTGTATAAATGCTATGCTATATACAAAAAATTCAAAGCTTGAAATAATTAAAAATAGCATAATATTTAAAGATCCTAGTATCTTGTATGAAAATAAACTTAAAAGAAATAATCATTTAATAGAAAAGTTAGAAATATTAAACCCATTAAACGCACTTAAAAGAGGCTATACCATAACTAAAAAAGATGGTAAATGTATATCTAATATAGATGGTGTAAAAATAAATGATAATGTAAATATATCATTAAAAGATGGAGAAATAAAAGCTAAAGTAATGGAGGTAAAAAATGGCGAATGTTGAAATGAAATTTGAAGAAAAACTAAATGAACTAGAAAAAATGGTAAATGAATTAGAGCAAGGTGATGTTGACTTAGATGATGCAATAGATAAGTATACTAAAGCAATGAAACTTGCTAAAGAATGTTCTTTAAAATTAAAAAATGCTGAAGAAAATATAAATAAAATATTAACAGAAAATGGTAAAGAAGAAGACTTTATCGTAGAATAGGAGAATAATATGACGTTAGTAATTATGGCTGCTGGAATGGGTTCTAGATTCGGTGGCTTAAAACAAGTAGAACCAGTAGGACCAAATGGTGAGTTTATTTTAGATTATTCGATTTATGATGCAATTAAAGCTGGATATAAAAAGGTAGTATTCATTATAAAAGAAGAAAACTACGAATTGTTTAGAGAGTCAATAGGTAAGAGAATAGAGAAAAAAATAAAAGTTGAATATGCTTTTCAAAGAATAGAGAATGTACCAAATGGTGTTAAAGTGCCAGAAACAAGAGTAAAACCATGGGGAACATCGCACGCGATTTTATCTGCTAAAAACTACATAAATGAACCATTTACGGTCATTAATGCTGATGATTTTTATGGATATGATCCATTTGTGAAAATTAAAAACTTCTTTGAAGAAAATAAAGATGAAAATAAATATGCTATGATAGGTTATAAAACAATTAACACCATGAGTAAAAATGGAAGTGTTAAACGAGGTATTTGTTCAAAAGATGATAATAACATGTTAAATAAATTAGTTGAATCATCAATTGAAGAAAAAGAAGGAAAGATAATTGCAACTCCATTAGAAGATAAAAATAGCGAATTTGAAATAACTAAAGATACGTTAGTATCGATGAATTTCTTTGGTTTTAATCCATCTATATTTAAGTATTTAGAAGAAGAAATGACTGAGTTTTTTGAAAGTCATAAAGATGATTTAGATAAATGTGAATTTTTAATTCCAACAAGTGTTTTTAAAAGAGTAAAAGAAGGAAAAATAAATGTTAAAGTACTTGATACAAATGAAAAGTGGTATGGTGTAACTTACAAAGAAGATAAAAAAGATTTAGTTAATGCTATTAATAAAATGATAGAAGAAGGAAAATATCCAATAAATTTATGGGATTAGTTTCCTTTTTTATTTCCATTTTTTATCACTTATTATAATTAATAAACGTTACATAATAATAATGTAATTCGAGTTACAAAAGGAGCATAAAAATGTTTTTTAAAAAATTTAAAAATTTAATAGCAATATTTTTAATTGCTACATTTATTATGCCACAAAGCGTGTTTGCTTATTCTAAATATATAGTTGCAGGAGGAGAAAATATTGGCCTTCAAATTAATAATAATGGAATAATAATAGCTGGTTTTTATAAAGTAGGAGAGATATATCCTGGAAAAGAAGCTACATTAAGACAAGGAGATACAATAATTGAAGCTAATGGTGTTTCAGTTAACTCAATTGACGATTTTATTAATACAATTAAAAATAGTAATCAAAAAAATTTAGAACTAGTTTATTTAAGAAATAACATTAAAGAAAATACAACTTTAAATTTAGTTATTGATGACGGAGTAGTTAAAACCGGATTATATGTAAAAGATATGGTTTCTGGTATTGGCACCCTAACTTTTATTGATCCTAATACAAAGCTATATGGTGCTTTAGGCCATGAGGTGTTGGAAACTCAGTCTGGTACAATGATAAACGTAAAAGATGGTAAAATATATAATTCAACAGTAACTAGTATTGATAAATCAACAAGAGGTGACCCAGGAGCTAAAAATGCTAATGTTGATTCTAATGATGTATATGGAAATATTTTAGAAAATACAACTTCAGGCGTATTTGGTAAATATACTAAGGAAATAAACAAAAATAAATTATATGAGGTAGCTGAATATAAAGATATTAAAACTGGTGAAGCTAAAATAATTACCGTTTTAAACAAAGATGAGAAAAAAGAATATAGTATTAATATTTTAAAAGTTAATAACGAAATAGATAGTAATAAAAATATACTTTTTGAGGTGACGGATAAAGAACTGATTAGTAAAACCGGCGGTATTGTTCAAGGAATGAGTGGATCACCAATTATACAGGAAGATAAAATAGTTGGAGCGGTAACAAACGTGGTAGTGAATAATCCTAAAAAAGGATACGGAATATTAATAACTTCAATGCTAAAAGAAGCGGAAAATTAGGAAATGTCCTAATTTTCTTTTTATAATGATTACGTAATTTCAGATTCTGGTATTGTAACAGAACCTTTATAATAGTTTTTAAATACGATAAAAAGTCCAATTATTGAAGATATTATAGCGAATAGCGAAGTTTCTATTTGAAGAAAAAAATCTTGCGCTTCATTATCATGAATTTCCTTTGCAATTTCATATTGTTTATAATTTATATATAAAAAACTAAGTGCAACTATAAAAACTAAAATATTTTGAAAAATAGCTAAGTTTTGAGCTTCTTCATCACTAAATATTTTTTCTTTATTTTCTAACGAAAGTTTTTTGTTATAAGCAAGAGAAAACGAGATTAAAAGTGCCAAGATAAATCCTGATGTTGCAAATAATTGTATAGTCACATACTTTAGTCTTTTTTCATTTATTTTCTCTTGATTATTATTTATCATACTAAATTATATTTTAAAAAAAATAGAATACCACAAGTATTCTATTTATAAAATAAAGGAGATAAAATAGCGGCGAATGCTGATGCAGCCATTGCTATAAGTGCAATCCAAACAAATATTTTTGCCCAATTAACTTTAATCTTTTTTCTTTTTTTATTAGCTTTCTTACCCATTAATATATTCACCTCACAATAATTATAATACAAAGGATATTTAATTTAAAGTAATAATTATTATTTTTAGTAATATAGTTTACCAAAGGAGAAAAAAATGAAAAAAATAATAAAGTACTTAAACGAGACAGTAAAAAAAGAAAAAAATAAATTAATATTTGTAATAATTATGTTCATTATAGGACTAGTATTAGGTTCTATTTTTACTAATTTTATAACTAGTGACGATAAAAGTCTTTTAATTGAACAATTAGAAGTATATTTTAGTAGCATAGAAAAACTTTCAAATGATGTATTTGGAATTAAAGCCTTTAGTAGTGAAATTTTAAATAATAGTTTACAATTATTTATTATATTTGCTCTTGGAATATCAATGGTCGGATTACCAGTTGTAATATTTATTTTATTTTTTAAAGGATTTATGCTTGGAACGACTTTATCAACTATGTTTTTAAAATATCAATTAAAAGGAATAATAGGAGCTTTCTTATACGTATTTCCATGTTTTATTATTAATATTTTAATATATATATTAATGTCTTTTTTTGCACTTTATGTATCAACTAAATTTTTAAAAGCATTAATAAAAAAAGACAATTTAAATTTTAAAAACTTTTTAGGAAAATATTTATTAACTTTCTGTCTTTGTATTATTTTAATGATAATTAATTGTCTTTTAGAGTCATATTTAACTCCCTTATTATTAAAATTATTTACTTTTATAAAATAATAGCTTTTAATATATTTTGTATATATATGTAATATTATTGACAAAATTGTAAAAAAGTGTAAAATGATAAGTGTAATATCATAGTAGGGGAGAGAGTATCATGGAAAAACTAAATGAAATATTACAAGAACTAGGAATATCCAAAGTCAAATTAGCAAAATATCTAGGAGTATCAAGACAAATGATATATAATTATTTAGAAATGAATGATGTTTCTAAATGGCCAAAAGATAAAAAAATGAGGTTATTTAATCTGCTAGATATCAAAGAAGCAAAAGAAATTGATAATATAAAAGTTGACACTGAATTCATAAACAAGGTTGACATGGTATTAAATGGAGAATCATCAAGTGTTAGTGTTTCTCATTCAGACGTAATAGAATTTAAAGATTTAAAGCCAAGAGAACAAGAACTATTAAATGATATTATCTTTTTGATTAAAGAAAGATTTACTGATGGAAATAATGATGCATACGTTACATACAAGTATTTATTACATTTTATTCAAGGGTTGGAAAACGTAAAAGAATTAAAGTATGTAATGGGATATTTTAATAAATTATTGGGATTTGTAAATCCAGAAGAATATACATTTAATGAAGAAGAACAGTTTGTTTTTGAAAGTATAATGCATTCAGCGATGGTTTTATACCGTGGCGGTGGTGCTTCTAAAACCAGGCTTGCTGAACAGCATCGTAAATTCGTAGCTGAAATAGAACATAAAAAAGAAGAAAAACTTGGAAGAACAGAAGAAATCAATAGTGCTAAAATACAAGCTTTACATGAATTAGGTTACACAGAAATCAATCGTGATAACGCATCAGAAGTATTAGCTAAGATAGCTGAAATACAATCTAGAGATGTTTAATAATCCTTCTCTTAAAGTTCGTATAATACATATTATGTTAACATTTTATTTTTGATACAGAGATAACTATATACTAGCTATCTTTTTTTATTTATTTTCTTCTCTATTAAATAGAAGAAATATTACGTTGTTTCATTCATATAAATTAAAAAATTCATATATCGTAAATTATATATAATAATTTTTTATAAATAAATTTTAAATTGTTTTATTAATTAATATATACTATATATAATTCATACAATCAGTATATTATTTCATATAAATCATTATCCTTCTTACTCCCCTTTTAGCTTACTTATATCATTATAGAAGGGGATTTAACTATTTTTAAAATTATTTAAACTAATCGAGGTGAATAATCATCCATGATTTAATATCTCGATGCAGCACAGCGAAGTGTAATATTATAGCATTTATATACTACATACTAAATATAATAATAGTTATGTATATATTTATATAAATAATAATTCCCCTACTTTTTTAAATAAAATAATAGGGGAATTAAATATAAGTTAGTTATTATCACTATTCAATAATATATTAACCATCCTTTCTGGATTATCTAAAAACATTTTATATGTTTTATATATATCCGTATCTTCATACTTTATTTTGTTAAAATCATCATCTAAATTAAATATATCAGCATTTTTATATGAAAGTAATATCGGTGAATGTGTTGAAATAATAAATTGAGATCCCTTTTTTACTAAGTCATCAATTAAACATAAAAGACTCATTTGCCTTGTTGGCGATAACGCGGATTCTGGTTCATCTAATATGTATAAACCATTATCTTCAAATCTATTTTTTATTAATTTTAAAAAGCCTTCACCATGAGAACATTGGTGTAAATTACCACCATACGCATTATATAATCCGTAAAAATCGTCTTCTTCAACTAATCTTTGTATTTCAGTTGCTACGTTATAAAAACTTTCAGCCCGTAAGAAATATTTTAATTTTGGTAAATTGCCACTTTTATATAAGGTTAAGTAATTAGATAAATTTGAATGAGAATCCATAGTTTTAAAATTAAAATTTTGTGTACCACCTTCAGGATTCAATTTCAATGCAACCGCAATTGCCTCAATAAAAGTTGACTTTCCTACCCCATTTTCTCCAATAAAAAAAGTAACTGGTTTATTAAATTTTATTTCATCTAAATTTTTAATGGATGGTATGTTGAAAGGATAAATATTTTTGTCTATTACTTTTTCTTTATCATATTTTACCCCATCAATAAATAAATTACTAGATAATGCCATGTTATACTCCTTTCTTTTTCAATATAAAACCTTTATTATTTATTACGATAAATTAATAAATACTAGACGTAAATACGTTTATTAAACTTCTATCAATTATTATACTTAAGAAAAACCATAACAATATTGGTATTAGTGATAATCTTTTCATATATAAACTCATATGCATTAATTATACATTATAAAACAAAAAATAACTAGTATGTGACTAGTTATACATATTTTTGTTTAATATTTTCTATATATTTCTGTCTCTTTAATATCTTTCCATTTGTTAATTATTATAGCAAAAAATATTAGTTATTTCTACTTTAAGCCATAAGAAAATGACTTACTATCATAATAATAAAACCTAATATAAAATATTTTAATACACTTTTTAAAGTTCCTTCTTTATATGCTCCTGGAATAAGTTCATAAATTGATATATGAATCATTATACCTGCTATTATTGCGTATAAGGCGGCCATTATGTGTTCGTTGATAAAAGGTGCTAAAAATAAATATGATATAATACTTCCTACTACTTCACTCATGCCAGAAATAAGTGCATATAGTATTGCTTTAAATTTATTTTTAGAGCCATGATATATAGGTACTGAAATAGATATACCTTCTGGTATATTATGAAGTGCTATTGCAAGAGTTAAGGTAATACCAAGCTTTATATTATTAGAAGAAGTAATGAACGTTGCTATTCCCTCTGGTATGTTATGAAGTATTATTGCAACCATACTTATTATTCCTATTTTATATAATCCGTTATTATTTTTATTTTCATATTCACTAGGTAAATACTTATCAATTAACATAGAAATTATAATACCAATTACCATAAATATTAGAGTTATTATTATTTTAGGAAAAATATTATTTGTATTTAAAATCATTTTATAACAATTAGGTAATAAATCAGTTAAAGATACACATATCATTACTCCTGCAGCAAAAGAAAGACTAATTGTTACAATCTTATTATTCTTATTTTTATCGAAAAAAATTATAAATGCTCCTATAACAGTTGATATACCCGCTAAAAAAGACAAAATAAAAGCATATAAAGTACTATTTGGCATATTATACCTCCTAGTTAATTATATGCTTTAAAAAGCCTCATAATTATTTGAAATTAAAATGGACTATCATTTGAGATACTTTTACCTGATTTTATAAAAGAATCATAATTAACTTCATTAATTTTTGTTTCTTCTTCATCTAAAAAAGAAAACTTATCTTTTAAAGTTAAAGCTTTATTATTAAATGTTAATTCTAGTATATATGAAATTGTAAGTTTATACCTGTCTAAATCATCGTAATAGTCAATAGAATCATAATAATCAACAAACATATAAAAAAGTTTTTCTTCAATATGAAATAGTTCACAAATTTTACTTAAATAATCTTCTTTAGGTTCTAATTTACCTTCAGTAATAAATAAAAGTATAAGTTTATGAATTCCTGTTTTTTCTGCAACATATTCTATTGAAGAATCATTAATTTTGATTAATATGTCTATTATTTTTCCTGTCGCTTTTTTTATATCTTTCATTTTTATTTTTCCCCCTTTTTTATTGATATGAATATTATATACAAAAAAGAAGAATTGTCAAATTTTACAATTCTTCATCTATTAATTTAAGTATTTCTAAACGATGTGCTTCCATTTGTTCTAATGTTTTACCTTCAAATCTAACCGTAAGTGATGGAGATGTATTTGATTTTCTGACTAATGCAAAGCCATCTGGATATTCTATTCTAACACCGTCAACATCAATTACTTCATATCCTTTTTCTTTAGCATAATTAAGTACTTTACTAACTATTCTATCTTTATTTTCTTCCCCTACTTCTATATATTTTTCTGGAGAGGTAACATAAGTTGGAACATCTATAAAATAATCAGATACGTTCATGTTGGTATTAGAAAGTATTCTAAGAAGTCTACCTGCAGCATAAAGTGCATCATCATAACCATAAAATTCATCATTAAAACAAACATGACCAGAAAATTCACCCGCAAAATCATAATTATTTTCTTTTATAGCCTTTTTCAAATAAGAATGTCCTGTTCTATTAAATACTGTTTTAAGGCCTAAATTCTCTAAGGACTCCTTTAATGCTTTTGAACACTTAACGTCAAATGATGCAGTCTTGTTTTTGCATGTATTATATATTGATTTCCATATTATAAGCATAAACATATCAGTTTTAACCAACTTACCTTTTTCATCAACTATTCCAATGCGATCTCCATCACCATCAAAAGCAATTCCTAAATCAGCGTTTTCCTCCTTAACCTTTTCTTCTAAACTTATCATGTTATCTTCAACAGCAGGATCTGGAATATGATTTGGAAATGATGGGTCTGAATTACAATATAAAGGAATAACATCGACACCTAAATCCTTTAATATATCTGGATTATAATAGCAAGTAGTACCATTCCCGCAATCAACTACTACCTTTAGTTTTCTATTACCCAAGTTTATTTTATCAATAATTAATTTTTTATAGTCAAACGTTATATCATATGGTTCAACACTACCAGTTCCAGTTTTAAATTTTTTTTCTAATATTATATTTAAAAAGTCCCTAATTTTATCACCATACATAGCACCTTGCTCATCACACATTTTAAAACCATTATATTCTTTAGCACAATGACTTGCGGTTATCATAACGGCATATGGTTCATTAAATAATTCCCTTGCATAGTAAAGCATTGGTGTAGTAACCAATCCTAAATCGATTACATGTTTACCCGTTTCTATTAACCCTTTTATAAAATTAGTGTTAAGAGCATTCGAAGAAGTCCTTGCGTCATGCCCTACTATAACAGTTTCGTTTGAAATTGTTCCAAAGGCCTTTCCAATTAAATATGCTAAATCATTAGTTAACTCTTTTCCATAAAGTCCTCTAATATCATAACTTCTAAAAATTTCTTTTACTATTTCCATTTTATACTCCCTTTTTATTACGAGGATGAAACTCATCGTAATCCTTTCTTTTTTTATTATTTGATAAATGCGTATAAATTTGAGTAGTTTTTATATTTTCATGACCAAGCATTTCTCCAATTGACCTTAAATCAGCGCCATGCTCAAGTAAATGAGTCGCAAACGAATGCCTTAACGTGTGTGGAGAAAAATTTTTTTCAATTCCTCTTTCTTTTGCTATTTCTTTTAATATCTTAAAAAAGCCTTGCCTTGTAATTCCTTTACCATAGCTACTAATAAAAACTTTATCAGTAAGATAACCTTTAAGTAAACCATTTCTATAAATAGTTAAATATTCTTTTAATATATTTGTAGTAACATCAGCTATTGGTACTATTCTTTCTTTTTTTCCTTTACCAAAAATTCTAACATAATTATCGGTTAAGTTAATATCATTAATTTCTAAATTAACCATTTCACTAACTCTAAGACCACAGGCATACATAAGTTCAATCATAGCTTTATTACGATACTCTAAAGCTGTATTTGGTTTAAAATTAAGAAGTTTTTCTATTTCTTCTTCGTTTAAAGTAACAGGTAACTTTTTTTGAAGTTTAGGTGATGATATGGTTTCACAAGGATTAACCTCTATTTTTTTCATCATCATTAAATAGTCAAAAAAAGTTCTAATACTAACAAGTTTCCTAGCAATTGTCTTAGAAGAGTCTTTGATATCATACAAATGATTTATGAAAGATGTAATATCATTTTTATTTACTTCATTTATAGGTTTATGGTTAACGTAAGTATCAAAAAAAATTAAATCATTTAAATATGCATCTTTAGTATTATTACTTAACTTTTTTTCTATGTATACGTAATTTATGTAATCATTTATTTCATCTTTCATAAACCTCACCTATTATAAGTATACATAATAATTAATTTTTTTTCAATTATATTACTATTTCTTTTATAAAATTAACATTAATGATATAATTATAAAGAGGTGTTATATATGAATAATGAACCTTTAGCTAACGCGTTAAGACCTAAAAAGTTATCTGATGTTATAGGACAAGAACATTTAGTAGGAAAAGATAAAATCCTAACTAATCTAGTTAGAAATAAACGAATATTTTCAATGATTTTGTATGGTCCACCCGGAATAGGAAAAACTTCCATTGCAAATGCTATAACTGAAGAATTAGGTGTTAAACATAGATTTTTAAACGCCGTTGTCAATAATAAAAAAGACTTTGAAATAGTGTTTGAAGAAACAAAAATATATGGTAATATAGTACTTGTAGTTGATGAAATACATCGTCTTAATAAAGACAAACAAGATCTTTTACTTCCAATGTTAGAAAATGGTCTAATAACTCTTATTGGGCTTACAACATCTAATCCATATCATAAAATTAATCCAGCAATTAGAAGTAGGTGCCAAATATTTGAATTATTACCTCTTACAAAAGAAGATATAATAAAAGGTATAAAAAAAGCATGTAAAAATTTAGATGATATAAAAATTAAACAAGATGCGATAAATTTAATAGCAACAATGGCTAATGGCGATTTTAGATTTGCTCTTAATTTACTAGAAGTAGCTTATTATAGCACAAGTGATAAAATTATATCATTATATTGTATAAAACCAATTAATACAAAAGCATCTAATCCTATGGACGAAGATGAAACTGGACATTATGATGTGTTATCTGCTTTTCAAAAATCAATTAGAGGCTCTGATGTTAATGCTGCTCTTCACTATTTAGCTAGATTAATATCCTCCGGTGATCTAGATAGTATATATAGAAGAATGAGTGTTATAGCCTATGAAGACATAGGGCTTGCTAATCCTAACATGGGAGTAAGAGTTGATGCATGTATAAATGCCTGTGAAAGACTTGGCTTACCGGAAGCAAGAATTCCACTTGGTAACATGGTAATTGATCTTTGTCTTTCTCCAAAATCAAATAGTGGACATGTTGCACTGGATTTAGCTATAAAAGATATAGAAGATGGTAATATCGGCAAAGTCCCAGCACACATAAACGCACAAGCATTTGGTTATAAATATCCTCATGATTATCCTGGAAGTTACGTAGTACAACAATATTTACCTGATGAATTAAAAAATAGAGTTTATTATAAACCTAAAAATAACAAGTATGAACAAACACTTAAAATAACACTTGATAATATAGAAAAAATAAAGAACAAAAATTAGTTCTTTATTTTTTTATTTAATCTAATCAAACGTATCTTCAAAAGCTTTATTAATTTCAGTTTCGGAGTCTAATTCAATAACTTTTGTTTTTTCTAATTCCACGTTTTCTTCTAAAGGTAACATTCTAGTTTCTTCATTCTCATCGTTATCAATATTTTCACCATTATCATTTAAACTAGAAATTTCAATAGTTTTTTCCAAATCAACGTCTTTTTCAGAATCTTTATGAAAATTATTTCTTTCGTTATCGCTTATTTTATTATCTTTTTTCTTTACATTTTTCCTATTATTCTTTTTAAACACTATAAAAATTATTAATAAAATTATGACTAAAATAGATATACCAATAATTATATACATTAAGTAATTAGTTTTTTCATCTTTACTAATAATTATACGATATGTATCAATATCACCATTTTCTGCAGTAATAACTATTTTAATAATGCTACCATCTCGTAAATTACTATTTCCTTCAATTTCATAGCTAGCATTTTCATCTTCTAGTTCAACTTTTACGTTGAGTTTATCATCGTCTTCATTAATTTTTAAATGATAAGTTTTAGAATAACCATCTAAATTAAATTTATAACCAGAAATTTTTATACTTGATATATTCGTATTTGAAGATGCATCTTCTTCTTTTCTTGTAATTATTACCTTATAAAATCTAGTAGTATTATCCTCAGAAGTAACACCAATAGTATATTCATTATCTCCTACTTCGAGCATTTGAGGACCATTTATGTCATATGTTGCATTTTCATCTTCAACCCTAACATCAATCTTTACTTTGTTTACTTCATTAGCAACGCTAACATAATACTTGGTTTTATCTTTTGAAAAACCTTCTATTTGATTGTCATCAATTATAATCGTAGTTAGATAATTATTGCTTGATTTCTTTTTTGTTGTGGTTGTTGTTTTTTTAGTTGTAATACTTTTAACGTTTATGGTTTTTGTTTTTACACCATTTAAGTTACTTTCTGCGGTAACATTGTATCTATCAGCATCTACTTTACTGGTACTAAAAGTTATTTCTCCATCCTTTTTTGCAGGATTGGATACATTACTTTCATATATTTCTAGTTGAGAGTAAATATATATTTCTTCGTTGTTTTCTATGTCTACTTCGGATAATTTGCATGTTACATCATCACCAATATTAACATCTAAATCATTACATTCCCATTTAAAAGCCTTAACGTTACCAATTAAAATAAACATGCATAGTAAAAAAATCAATAATAATTTTGTTTTTTTCATTTTTTCAACTCCCATTATATATAAAACATTTTAACATTTTATTATATGTTTTACAATATTATTTACTCTTCTATTATATCATTTATTACATAACTTGCTAAAAGTATACCAGCATAATTTGGAACCAACGCCATTGAACCAACACTACCTTTTGTTTTAATTGGTTTTTCAAAAGAACAAATAACTGGCAATTTATAACTAATATTTTCTTTTCTAAGCATAGTCCTTATTTTTTTTGCAAGAGGATCATACTCAGTTTTCCATATATTAGTTATTTTTAATAATTCAGGTTTTAATCTATTACCAGTACCGCATGATGAAATTATTTTTATATTATTTTTTATTGCAAATTTAACTAACGCTACTTTTGCCTTAGTATCATCACAAGCATCTATTATATAATTATAATTATTATTTAATTGTTTAATTAACTCTTCGTCTAATTTTTTATCATAATAACTTACATTACAATAGGGATTTATAGATAAAATTCTTTTTTTAGCTACCTCTACTTTATATTTTCCAATATTGCTTTTTAAGCTAAGTATTTGTCTATTTAAATTACTTTCTTCAAATGTATCAAAATCAATTAACGTAATATTACCAATTCCTGACCTCACCAACATCTCCAGTGCAGAGCCACCTACTCCTCCTATACCAACAATCAAAACTGATGCTTTTTGAAGTAATTTTAAATTTTCTTCACCTATTACTTTTTTTGTTCTACTATATTGTTCCAAATTAATCACCTATTAAAATTATATAATTTTTATACAATGATTTCAATAAAAAAAGACCCAAAGGGTCGTTTACCTAGCAATATAACCTGCACTCTGGCAGGTGGGTATCCCACAATGGTTTTAGACTTCTTAATTAAATTAAGCATGAACACCACCATTGATTCTGATTCCCTTATAAATAATTAGCGGGTTAAATGTGCTAGTTTGCGATACCTTTAGGTCATATATATTATAACACTAAATAATTGTTATATTCAAGTTTTATTAAACTTTATTTACACTATTTTATTGTTAAAATGAATTCTTCTATGGTTTTACAAATATTAGAAAAACATTCTTCATTACTTAAAATATCTAATTTTTTATTATTTATAACTAATCTAATTGATGGAACACCACAAACTAGTGAAGTTACCGCAATAATTTCATTTTCAAAAGATTTGTTAGGAACGTTGTTCTCATCTACTTTTACTTTATATTTTAGGCCAATTTCCTTAATTTTTTCTGGTAAATCATTCACACCACACAAAGTGGTTCTTTGATTTGTTACAACATCTATATCAGTATCATCCTTAAATTCACTTGAATGAATATCAATGAGCAATTTAATTTTATATGCTTCAATTAAATTAATAATTCCATTTTTATAATCATGCTCTTCATCAGAATTAGGATCTGCATGAGTAAAAAGTTCAAATATTGCATATGAACTAGTTGAATTGCTTAAATATCTTGTAAGAGCGCCAGTAAATCTTTCAGCATCTCTTACATCATCACCACGGATTTGATTAACCGCATGAGGAGCAGATATAAGTACTGGTAAATTACCACTTAACACCCGGTATTTTTCTTCGGTCCATACATTAGTACCAAAATATTCATTATTAGAAAAATCTGCTTCTAATCCTAAAATTTCTTCTTTCATACCACCACTCCTATTCTTATTCTAAATTAATTATATATTATTTTAATTTAAAAGACAATAAAAAAGAACTTATAAAAGTTCCTTATTGTAAATCATCAAGTTTAATATTTAAATCTTTTAATTGTACATTATCTACGTTACTAGGACATTCACTCATAAGACAGTTCGCAGAAGCTGTTTTAGGAAATGCAATTACATCACGAATATTTTCGGTATTTGTAAGAAGCATTGTTAATCTATCAAGTCCAAAAGCTAAGCCTCCGTGTGGAGGAGTGCCATACTTTAAGGCATCAACAAAGAAACCAAATTTATCCTTTATTTGTTCTTCACTTAATTCTAGTGCTTCAAACATTTTTTGCTGAACATCTTGATTATGAATACGAATAGAACCCCCACCTACTTCATAACCATTTATAACCATATCATAAGCTTTACTATAACAATTAGCCTTATCATTTAATAACTTATCTACATCACTATCTTTTGGAGATGTAAAAGGATGATGACAAGATACAAATCTATTTTCTTCTTCACTCCATTCAAATGAAGGAAAATCTGTTACCCAAAGAAATTTATAATCATTTTTATCAATTAATTCAAGATCTTTTGCTAATTTACACCTTAATGCACCAAGAGAAGTTTTAACAACTTTATATTGACCAGAAATAATTAAAACTAAATCATTTTCTTCTACACTTAATTTTTTTCTTATATTATCTAGTTCTTCATCTGATAATACTTTTACAATAGAACCTGTTACTTCTTCATTATATTTCAAATAAGCAAGTCCTTGAGCTTTATACGTTTTAACAAATTCTGTTAATGAATCAATATTTTTTCTTGAAAACTTATCAGCAGAATTTTTAACAACAATAGCATTTATAATTCCTTTATCATTTATAACGTTTTTAAATAACTCAAAATTTGTATTATTAAATATATTTGTTATATCACAAATTTTCATGTCAAATCTTAAATCTGGTTTATCAGAACCATAGTATTTAATTGCATCATCATATTTCATTTTTTTAATTGGTGTTTCAATATCAATATTTTTTACCTCTTTAAATACGTACTTTATTAATTCTTCTGAGATATTCATTACATCATCTTCATTAACAAAACTCATTTCAATATCTACTTGTGTAAATTCTGGTTGTCTATCTGCTCTTAAATCTTCATCTCTAAAACATTTAGCTATTTGAAAATATTTTTCTATACCACCAACCATTAATAATTGTTTAAATAATTGAGGAGATTGAGGTAATGCATAAAATTTACCTTTATTGACTCTTGATGGAACAAGATAATCTCTTGCACCTTCAGGTGTTGATTTGCATAATATTGGAGTTTCGACTTCTATAAATTCTTTCTTATCCAAAAATTTTCTTATTGCCATTGTTATTTTGCTTCTAGTTATTAATTTATCTTTTATATCATTTCTTCTAATATCTAAATATCTATACTTTAATCTAGTATCTTCTAGTGCAGTTGTATTATCAGTAATTTCAAAAGGAATATCAAGTGATGAGTTAATTAGTTCAATTGATGAAACTAAAACTTCAATATCGCCCGTTATTAATTTGCTATTTTTATTTTCTCGTTCACAAATTTTTCCAGACACTTTAATAACAAATTCATTTTTTAGCGAAGAAGCTAACTCATAATCTTTATTATCTGGTCCTACAACAATTTGAATTATTCCACTTCTATCTCTTAAATCTATAAATATTAATCCGCCTAAATTTCTCTTTTTTTGAACCCAGCCATACAAAGTTACTTCTTTATTAACATCATTAATATTAAAAGCTGTATTATTATATTGTTTCATTTTTTTTCATTCCTCTCTATAGTTTTTGTGATAAAACTATCAACATAATTTTCATGTTTATTATCTTGTATTTGTTCTTCATATGTTAAATAAAAATCATCTAATTCATTATTTTCATGAAGTATTTTAAAAAGCATTTCTGTTTGATCTTTAGAAACATATTTATCATTTATAGCGTTATCCGGCAAAATTATAATTGGTTTCCTTGTATATGCATCATGACCATAATATATAAATCCATAAAAATGTACTAATATTTCTTGTTTATTTTTAAGTCTTGATATCGTGTATAAGAAACTGCCAGATGGATTACATAACTGCTTTATATAATCTAATTTTTTCACAACAAATTCATCTGACCATTCAATATGAGTTGGATTATGTTTGTTTTTTTTACTAACCTTGTAAAAATTACCTTCAGGATCAATAAAACCATCGTAATTTTTAATAATATTTATATTATTAATTGGTTCAAATGTTTTATCATTAATATTCATATATTATTCCTACTTATTATTACAAGAGCAATTATTATCACAATTACATTCATGAATATTAGATGTGCAGTCATCACATTCACAGACATCATCATCAATTAAATTTTCATCTAAATAATAAATTAATGCATCAAGAGATATCATTTCTTCTTCTTTTGTTATATTATTCTTAACTTTTACCTCATTGTTTTTTAAATCGTCACTATTTAAAACGATAGTGAACTTACTATTTAATCTATCTGCTTGTTTAAATTGAGCTTTTAAACTTCTATTTAAATAATCAGTTTCAACGATAAAACCATTCATTCTAAGTTCGTTAGATAAATAAGCAGCGTATTTTTTTTCATCTTCGTTTACGTATAACAAGAATAAATCAATAGAGTTTTTTACAGGCAATTTAACATCTTCCATATCAAGTGCTATCATTAGTCTATCAAAACCTGCTGCAAAACCAATCGCAGGAACAGATGGCCCACCAAGTGTTTCAATCATATTATTATATCTTCCTCCACCACCAATAACATTTTGAGCTCCAAAACCTTTTATATCTGCTTCAACTTCAAAAACAGTGTGGTTATAATAATCTAGTCCTCTTACAACAGAAGGATCTACTATGTATTCAACTCCCATAACTTCCAAATATTCTTTTACTTTTTCAAATCTATTTTTTGATTCTTCATTTAAATAGTCTATGGTTTTTGGAGCTGTCTTCATTATTTCTTTATCTATATCTACCTTGCAATCTATTATTCTAAGCGGATTTTTTTCTAATCTTTCACGGCAATCTTCACATAACTCATCAATGTGTGGTTTAAAATGTTTTACCAAAGCCTCTCTATAATTATTTCTAGATTCACTATCTCCAAGTGAATTAATATTTACCTTAATTCCTTTAAGACCTAAAATTTTATAAATATTAACAGCAAGTGATATTGCCTCAGCATCACTTAATGGATCGTCACTACCTATTATTTCCCATCCAAATTGAGTAAGTTCACGAAGTCTTCCTGCTTGTGGTCTTTCGTAACGATACATCGGCATATTATAATAGAATTTTGCAGGTTTATCATTGTTGCCATACATTTTATTTTCTATAAAGCTTCTTACAACACCCGCAGTTCCTTCCGGTCTAAGCGTCATATTACGACCACCACGATCAATAAAATCATAAGTTTCTTTAGTTACTATGTCAGTTGTTTCTCCTACTCCCCTATGAAATAACTCGCTTACTTCAAATACGGGCACACGAATAAAATTATAATTGTATTTTTCCATTACTTCATCAATTACCTTTGAGACGTATTGCCACTTTTTAGCTTCAATTCCGTAAATATCTTTAGTTCCTTTTGGTTTTGTTATCATAATATCCTCCTTTTTATATAAAAAAGAGCCTAAGTTATAGGGATGAACTTATTCGCCCACGGTGCCACCCTATTTCACATAAGTGCTCTTTATTTAAATTATTAATTTGTCTAGTTTTTATTTTTTTATGTAAGCTGTCACTTCTTACTAAAAACTATAAGTATTTTATTATTTTTTTAACATTTTGTCAAATCTTATATTTTTGATAATTGAATATTAAATAATTATTACCTAGAACCCATGGATCCACCGCCACCAAAGGAGCCTCCTCCTCCGCCACCGGACATAAATCCACCGCCACCAGATGAATAACTATTAGCTTTATCTCTCGATGACATAGCTGTAGACATACTTGATGTACTAATCATATTAATGAATAATATATCATCAAAACCATATCCATATCTTTCATTATAAGCTTCTATCTCATTTGGATATAACTTTTTAAACTGTTTAGCTACTTTATCTGCTATTCCAAATATTTGAGCGTATATTAAATACATATCCCATAAATTAACTTCAATAGCTTCTTTTTCATTAATTCTAGAAAACTCTAATAAGAATTCTTTAACACCTTTAACAAGGCAAGCTTCTTTGATAAATTTATCGGTTACTAGTATCTTAGAACTATTTACCTCTTTTTGTAGTAATCCTTCTTCTAATAGTTTTTCTGTTTCATAATCTAATATATCATCAAACCATCTAAGTATTTTACTATAGTTGTTTTTACACCATTTTTCAAATTCCTTTGATTCTAATATTCCATCTTTTGAAGCTTCTAATAACATTTTATGTAATTTCATTTCATATTCGTTATTTGATATAACATTATCACTTAAAACTATTTTACTTTCTTCTTTTTTTAGAATCTTTGTTGTACCTGTTTCAATAGAAATCTTTTTTTCTTTTAACCATTTTAAAAGTACCGCTCCTAATAAATCTGTTTTTTTATAATTTAAATGATATATAGTAGAATACAAATAAACTTTATATATATCATCAAATGGAATATCTCTTATTTTATTAATATCTTTTGGTAACTTTCTTCCATTTTTTCCAAAATCATATTTATAACTACCAATTTTATTTTTTGATTTAATCATAGTAATAATAAATATTATAGCAAAAAATATAAATATAAAATTAGAAAATATAAAACTAAATAAAGCTTTTATAAATTTAACAATGGGATTTGCATTAATTGACGTTTTAGAACCTTTTTTAGCCATTGTAAGATAATCATTAAAATCTTTATCTATTACGTATGATGAATTAAAAGTATCCTTATCAAACTGTGCTAGCAAGGTAATATATTCATCTTCATCAATGTCACCTTCAGGATTCATCTCAATGTATCCATCATATACGTAAGCCGTACCATCTTTCTTACCAAATCCCCATACAGGTAAAGTATCTTCAAAGCTATCATCAGAATATAATTTCAAATGAAAATTATCAATATCATTACCGCTTGGTAAAAAATTAAAATAAATCATATCAGCATCGTTAAGTTTAACAATAAAATTTTCTATTGTGTAGGTTAAGGTATAAGTTCCAGAATCATAGTTGCTTATACCAAAACATAATTCAGTTTTGCCATCTTCGTAATACAAACCATTTTTATATGTTTTTTCTTCAAATGAATCATTAATATCCCAATCTTGTTTATATTCAAAAACTTGATTATTATATGTTACTGTATAATTGGTAATACTCATTTTACCTAGGTTATCATATGATTTATAAAACTCTGAATCTCCATAATTAGCTTCGGGATTAATCCACTTTTCGGTTATGTGTGCATTACCATTATTATCTACATATATATCCATATCTATTTTAGATATGCTATTAGCTTTTACCATAATTGGAAAAACAAATAACATAAATGATGCTAATACAAACTTAAACATCTTATTCATAAAATTATCTCCTCGTATAATATATTTTGTAAGTTATTTTTAACTTACAATTTAATATCTTTATAGTTAGTTTTTAACTAACAACTTTATTTATTGGTTGTAATGCTCTAGTGTTAAAATATTATTGAAATATTTTTGACTGAGATCTATTCAATTAAAAATACTTTTGTTTTGATATCATTAACTATTTTTTTGTTAATATCAAAGGTAACAGCATAAACCAAATATTCTTCCCACAAATTAATAAATTTTTTATCGTTTTTATCTATGTTTGAAAAATCAATCATATATTTTTTTAAACCTACTAATTTATTATTAATTTCATCGCCTAGTTTAGTTCTTACGTAAACTTTATTACTTAAATATATATAAAATAAAGTATATATAACATAACCTAATAAAAATAATAAGGCCAATGTTTTAAATTCATTATTTAACATCAACGTTATAACAAAGCAAAGCAAAATAATTAAAATATTTGATTTAACGCTTTTCAATTTAAATTTATTTTTTATAATTAAACCTTTCGAGCATAATTCTTTAATTATATCATTTTCATTGAAATATAATTTTTCTTTGCATACTTTACCATTTGAGATGGACTTGAATACTTGTTTTTCATATTCGTTTAATTCTTGTATATTATAATCAATAATTTTTATACTGTCTTCAATTATTATTTTTTTTCTTAACTCTAATGTTAATAAAGTAGCAATAATGTATTTCTTATAATTAAAATCAAAGGTATTTAAATATCCTAGCTCAATTGCAGAATAATTAAAAATTAATTCTCTAAAATAATTTTTATCTTTATAAGATACCATAGCTAAATTATTTTTTATTTTTTTATAACTTCTTTTTTGTATAAAAAATATGATAAAAACTATAAAATCAATAGAAAGTTTAAAAGATAAAAATCCTTTAAGCATACTAATTAATGCAGCCTTGTCTTTTAATAAAAACAATATAATATAACTGAAAATCACAATAAACAAAAGAAAAATAATATTACTTATCTTAATATAATTTTTTATTTTATATTTTCTATCATGATACATATTCTACTATTCTCCTTAATAAAAAAAGTCTACTTATTTAGTAGACTAAAATTTTACTTGTACATTTTTTCTTTCTTCTTCGGTTGCTTCAAAGAAAGCTTCTGGTTTAAATCCAAACATGTTAGCTACTATGTTAGATGGAAACATTTCAAGTTTATTTTTATAAGTTAAAACAGAATCATTATAAAATTGTCTTGCATAACGTATTTTTTCTTCTACTTCATTTAATTTATTTTGTAAATCCATAAAGTTTTGATTTGCTTTTAAATCTGGATAACTTTCTGCTAATGCAAATAGCCTTCCTAAAGCTTGAGTTACTTCTCCTGCTGCTTTCATTTCATCTTCAGGAGTATTAGCAGAAGCCATTTTACTTCTAGCTTCAATTACTTCGTTTAAAGTTTCCTTTTCATGTTTAGCATAACCTTTTACGGTTTCTACGATATTTGGTATTAAATCATTTCTATTTTTTAATACCACATCAATTTGTGACCATTGATCCTTTACTTTGTTTCTTAAACTTACTAACGCATTATAAGTTCCTGTAACATACAATAACAATAAAACTAAAATAATAACTACAATAATTAATCCAATCATTATATCCTCCTTATAATATTATTATATAGTACATTAAGTTAAAAATAAAGTTTTTTTATAAACTAAAAAATAGTACTTTACATTTTATCTTTTACTTTTTTAATTTTTACCGTAATTTCATTTTTATATGACTTTATTACTGACATTATTATAATGGTTAATGGTACCGCAATTACAATGCCTGCAAACCCAAACAAAGCACCTCCTGCAAAAACTGAAAAAATGGTAAGAAGCGGAGGTATTTGATTGGTTTTACCATATATCTTTGGTGATATTATATAACCATCAATATTTGGAAATACTAACGTTATTATAAGGGTTAGTATAAATAATTTAGAAGAAACAACAGATGATATTAATAGTGCTATAACATTGGTTATAATTCCCCCAAAATATGGTATTACTGTTGTTATACATGCTAAAACCCCGAGTAGCAAAAAGTTAGGGTGCCCTATTATAAGAAATAAAAACGTGTATTCAAAAAATTGAATAACCATAAATATCCCAAGACCCTTTAAATAAGAAGTTATTTCCTTATCAATATTTGAAATTAAATGATATCTTTTTTTATTAGTTTTCATAAGATATTTTTTTACTTTATGTCTTATATTTGGCATGTCTACTAAAAAATATATAGAAACAATAAAAATTATTATAAATTTAGATGCATAGTCTACAGACTTGCTTAATATTGCAATAAATGATCCACTAGATAAAATATCTCCAATTGATTTTATTATCTTGGATATATACTCGTTAATAGTGTCATTAATTATTTTTGTATCTACACCGTATTTAGTGGCCATATCAGTAGATATTTTACCTAAACTTGAAAGTAAATTTATTAACTGATTAACAAAAAGTGGTACAACATAATAAGCCGTTAAACCAACAATTAATAAAATAACGATAATTATAATAAATACCGAAAGTGTTTTTGGTACTTTCTTTTCAATTAAAAACTTTAAAAACGGGTATAAAACGTACGATACACCAAATGCTATAATAAATGGTAATAAAATAGCAATTATTTTAGAAACAGCACCAATCCATATATCCCTCATCAAAAATAGTAAATATGCTATTCCCAAAACAAGAAGTATATTTAAATATTTGTAATTAATGTTCTTTTTCATGCTAGCTCCTCACTATCAATTATAATGGTAACGGGTCCATCATTTATTAAGCTAACTTTCATATCAGCCCCAAATTTTCCGGTTTTAACGTTAACATTATATGACTTTAATGTTTTATTAAACAAATCATACATTTTACTTGCCTTAGCATATGGCATTGCGTTTGAAAATGATGGCCTTCTTCCTTCTAACTTAGCATAAAGAGTAAATTGTGAAACAGATAATATACTACCATTTACTTCATTTAAGTCCAGGTTCATTTTTTTATCATCATCTTCAAATATGCGTAAATTTATTATTTTTTTAGCTATTTTTTTTATAATTTCTTCATTATCATCAATATTAAAACCAACTAAAATTAAATATCCTTTGCTAATTTTACCTATTATTTCATCATCAACAATTACGCTAGCTTCTTTACATCGTTGCACAATTACTCTCATTACTTATTACCCCTTTCAACCGAAGTTACATATGGTAATTGACTAATAATAGAAATATATTTATTAAGTTTATCAACATCTTCTATCAAAATATCAATATCAAATACGTTATAATCCGTGTTGCTAATGGTATTTACACTTTTAATTCCAACGTTTAATGAAGTTGTTTTTGAAATAATATCTAAAAGCAAGTTTTCTTTTTTTTCAGCATATATTAAAACATTAGTTACGTATTTTTTAGAACTATTTAGATTCCACTTAGCACTTATTATACGATCTGTTATATCACAAATATTATAACAACTTTTTCGATGTATTGTTATTCCGTTTCCCTTTGATATATACCCTACTATCTGATCTCCTTTAATCGGCTTACAACAGCCACCAAAACTAACTTTTAAATCATCCATACCATCAATTATAACATCTCCTGATGCTTCCATTTGTTTAGAAGAATATTTAAGAACTTTCTCAATCAATTTTTTTTCTTCGTCTTTTTCTCCTATTATTTCTTTAATGATCTGAGTAGGATTGTATTTACCTATACCTATTTCATAATATAAATCGTTTTCAGTATTTAAACCAAGTTCATCAAGTACTAATGAAATATTATCCGAAGAAAGAATATCATTTATTGATAATTTTTTTCTTCTTAACGTCTTTAATAACTGTTCTTTTCCACTTAAAATTAACTCATCTTTATCAATCTTGCTAAAAAATGCTTTTATTTTATTTTTAGCACTTGTGGTGTATGCTATGTTTAACCATTCTTTAGAAGGACCTTTATTATTTTTATTAGTATTTATCTTAACAATGTCTCCATCTTTTAATTTATAATCAAGAGGAACAATGTTACCATTAACTAGCGCACCAATCATTTGATGCCCTACCGAAGTGTGAACACGATAAGCAAAATCAATTGGAGTAGAACCTAGTGGCAATTCAAAAACATCACCCTTAGGGGTATATACATATATATTGTTAGAGTTAAATACTTCATTTTTAACAGTGTTTACAAAATCTTCCCCTTCTACTTGTTGTTCATTTAATTCTATAATAGATCTAAATGACTTTAACTTTTGTTCCATTGGATTTATTTTATTCACACCATTTTCTTTATATGACCAGTGTGATGCAAAACCATATTCAGCAACCTTATCCATTTCGTAAGTTCGTATTTGAATTTCAAATAATTTTCCATCAACTCCAAAAACAGTAGTATGAAGTGATTGATAACCATTAGCCTTTGGTCTTGCAATATAATCTTTAAATCTTTTAGGAACAGGTTTATATTTAGCATGAATTAAACCTAAAGCTAAATAACATTCTGCTTCAGTGTTAACTAGGTATCGAAGTGCTAATATATCATATATTTCATTAAAGGATTTACCTTTATTTAGCTTATTATATATACTATATACACTTTTAGTTCTGCCTTTCATTTCGTGAGGAATATTATTATCAGATAAAATTTTAGAAACGCTTTGCATCATTTCGTCAACAGATTTATCTAATTCCTGTCTTGACTCGCTTAATTTTTCTAATATATCATTATAAACGTCTGGTTTATAGTATTTCAAAGATAAATCCTCTAATTCACTTTTAATGTGATTTATTCCTAAACGATGAGCAATTGGGGCAAGTATTTCAAGGGTTTCTTTAGCTTTTTCTTTTCTTTTACTCTCTGGAATAGCCCATAAGGTTCTCATATTATGTAATCTATCAGCTATCTTAAGAATGATTATTCTAACATCACCTGATAATCCTACCAATATTTTTTTATGATATGATGCTAAAGCCTCATTATCAGCAGATAATGATAGCTTATTTATCCTTGATATTCCATCAACTAACTCTTTTATCTCCGTTCCAAATTCTTTTTCAACATCTTCTATCGTAGTATCTGTAAAATTAATTACATCATGAAGTAAAGCAGTTGCAAGAGTTTGACTATCAGCATAAATTTCAGTTAATATAAGAGCAACATTAAGTGGATGTAAGATATAATCATCACCTGTTAACCTTAATTGACCTGCATGCGCTTTGCAAGCAAACTCATATGCTTTTTTAATCAAATTAATATCTTCTTCGTTTTTTATGTATGTTTTTGCTTTCTTTAGCAAATCATCAAGCGTATAAGCTTGTTCTCTTTGTTTCATTAATCATCCTTCTTTATTGTTTTTTACATTTTCTTTTTTCAATTACATACCAAATTTGTCCAGCAAGTAAAATTGATGAATAAGTACCTGCCAAAAGTCCAAAAATAAGAGCAATATTAAATGGTAAAATTCCTTTTGATCCTATTATTATTAAACATATAACAGGAATCAAAGTAGTAATCGTTGTATAAAGTGCTCGGTTAAACGTTTCTGAAATACTTTTATTTACTACGTTTTTAAGTTCATTTAAAGTAAGATTTTTCTTAAATGTTTTCATGTTTTCTCTTATCCTATCAAAGACAACGATCGTATTATTAATTGAGTAACCTACTATTGTAAGTATGGCTGCTATAAAAATTACATTAACTTCAATCTTAAGTAAAGAAAACATAATTATAACAAACAATACATCATGCAAAAGTGCTAAAATAGATGATATTGCATAACTTAACTTAAACCTTATTGAAATATAAATTATAATTGCAATAGAAGCTATTAAAACGGAATATATTGCATTTTTAATAAGTTCTTGTTTAACTAAGTTTGTTACAACGTTAATTTCTGATTTAGCATTATATTTTTCTTCAAAATAATTATTTACTTTATTAATGCCATCCTCTTTAAGTTCATCATTTAATCTTATGTAAATTTCATCATTTTCTTGTTTGTTAATAGAAACTATTTTATATCCCATGTTTTGTATATCTTTTTTTACTTTGCTTACTGTTATATTATCCGCACTTAACGTTATGTCTGATCCAGATCTAAAATCAATACCAAGATTTAAACCATTAATTAAAATACAAACAATTCCTATTATTAAATATATGATAGTTATACAAAAGCATTTTTTAATTAAACCAATTGAATCAATATTTTTTTTCTTAAATTCTTTATGATTCTTCTTTTCATATCTAATAAATGAATTAGGCTTATTATCAAACATTTTAGTATTAACAAACAACTTTAACACTTTTCTATTTATAAATACCATTATAAACATTGTTGCAAATATAGTAATCATTAGCATCGTTGCAAAGCCTTTTATCGAGCTTTCTCCAAAAATGAATAACACGATTGCCACAATTAAAGTTGTTACGTTTGCATCAAAAATACTACTTAGTGACTGATTATTTCCTTGTTCATAAGCTGTTTTTAAACTCTTACCCTGATTTAATTCTTCTTTTATTCGTTCGTTAGTTACAACACATGAATCAACTGCCATACCAATACCTAATACTAAAGCAGCAATTCCAGGTAAAGTTAATACACCTCCAATTAACCAGAACACAGCCATTACTAAAAGCATGTATAGTAATAGATTAATACCAGAAATAAATCCAGAAAATTTATATAGTATTGTCATAAATAATATGACTAAAATCATACCAATTAAACCCGCAGTAAGAGTTTTAGTTAAAACTCCTTCTCCGTATGATGCGTTAACATTTTGCGAAGAAATTTCAGTTAGCTTAGTTGAAATAGATCCAGCATTTATACTCGTTGCTAAACTTTCCGCTTCTTCTTTAGTAAAGTTTCCAGTTATAATAACATCACTAGAAAATCCTTGAGAAACGGTAGCAGCAGATAAACATACACTTCCTTCATTACCACAAGTATCACCATCTTTAGCATATGAATTAACTCCATTTTCGAAATTATACCATATAACCATTACGTTTTTTCCATCTTGTTTTTCACTAACGGTAGTTGTTGCTTTTAAAAATTTTTCTTTATCTGCAACTTGAAGTGATATTGCAGGATTTCCGGCATCGTCATAGGATAATTTAGCACCTTTAATAACACTAGAATCCATCAATAGCTTATCTTCAACGTCCCTAAAAGATACGTTTGCAACGTTAGATAAAGCTTTTCTTGCTCCTTCTATATCAGTTACTCCTGCTAGTTTAACCCTTATTCTATCAGTTCCTTCCATTGTTATTTCTGGCTCTGATACACCAAGAGAATCTACGTTTCTTTTTAAAACATCATAAGTGCTATTCATATCACTTGAGGTAAGTTTTTTACCATCGCTTCTTTTAACTTGATATAAAACTTCAAATCCACCTTTTAAATCAAGTCCAAATTTCATGTCTTTAAAAAGTGGTATATAAATTATACTAAACATTACTATAACCACTAAAAACATAAGTAATCTTTTAATAAACTTCTTTTTCATATTTACCTTCCTTTAAATAAAATATAATATTATTCATATCATTATCACATTAATTATTATATAACATATATATTATAAAAGCAAAGCTAAAAAGAAAAAAGACCATAAATTCTAATGATTTTTAAAATTTTAATATACCAAAATAAATATTTTTTAAAAATTTATAAAAAACTAACTGTAAAACTAAAGTGAATAAAACCATATAATTTATCATGAACAAATTAAAAAATAACATACTTATAAAAAACATATTTATTTTATTAATATCTGGTGCTATTGCAAAAATAATTGGAATGATTGGAAAAATTGTATATACAAGAACAGCCGGTGTTAACATAGTAGGTCTTTACACCCTTATAACGCCAACGTTTATGCTTATTATATCAATTTGCCAGTTTTCTTTTCCAATATCAATTAGTAAGCTTGCCGCAGAAGGAAAACACGATAATAAAACTCTTTTAGTAACAGCTTATTTTATTGGTTTTATAATTGATATTATAATG
The DNA here is from genome assembly GCA_945969495.1 of uncultured Mollicutes bacterium. Taxonomy (GTDB): domain Bacteria; phylum Bacillota_I; class Bacilli_A; order RF39; family UBA660; genus Aphodocola. The sequence continues at coordinate 6,153 of CAMFOH010000002.1, read as the reverse complement.
ATGATATTAATATTATTGTCTTCAAGAACAATTGCAAAAATGCTCCACAACGAAATTTTATATAAAGCTATAACGTCAATTGTTTTAATTCTTCCGTTTATAACTATTTCTAGTATACAAAGAGGATTTTTACATGGAAAAGAAAACATGCTGCCTGCATCAGTTACGAACATTACAGAAGAAATAATAAAAATCATTCTTATTATAATAATACTACCAATTGCCGTTTTAAAATCAAATATATGTGCAATAATAGCAATGATTTTATTTAATATAATAACTGAATCATCAAGTATCATGATAATGAATCATTCAATAAAAAAATATTTAAAAAAAGATAAAGTAAAAGCAAACAAAAAAATTTTAAAAGATATTATAAAAATATCTTTACCTACTACTTTAGTTAGACTTATCTCATCTATGGGATTCTTTTTAGAGCCAATAATATTAACATATGTATTAGTAAAAAATGGATATTCTACTAATTATATAACTTTGGAATACGGAATAATAAATTCTTACATTATTCCCCTTCTTTCTATGCCTACGTTTTTCTCAACTTCAATAGCATCAGCACTACTTCCAAATATAACAAAAGCATATACAAATAAAAAATATAAAGAATTTAATAGTAAGTTATTAAAATTAATAATTCTTTCAATATTAATCGGAATAATATGCCTAGGAGCAATAATGCTATTTCCATACAAAATTTTAAAAATAATATATAAAATTAGTTTTGGAGTCAATTATATTTACTTAATTGGACCATTTTTCTTGTTATTATATATGCAACCAGCACTATCAGTCGCAATTCAGGCAACAGGAAAAACCAATAAATTATTTTATGTATCTTTAACATCTACAATATTAAAATACTTAGTACTTTTTATAAGTGGTATGTTAGGTTTTGGAATGAACTCCCTTATATTTGCTATCATAACCGGAATATTAGTTACAACTTCATTAGTCTTAATAATAGTTTTAAAAGAAATAAATAAAAGAACATGAAAACGGCCTTTTATTTATTTCTTTTATAAGTTACAAAAACAATTAAATTACATAACAAAAGTACTATGTATGAAGAATATGAAACATCATTTAAATATATTTGAATTAAAAGATTTAAAAGAGCAACAAAATCTAACACTATCATACCGATAGTAAGCTGTTTTAAATTTTTTTTACTACTTGCACCATCTTTTTTCATTTTAGACACCATCGTTTGAAGAAATAGTACAATTAAAGCCTTTTTGAGTATATAAATTTAAAAGTGATTCATACGTATCAGCACTTGATGGTTTAACATATAATATTGTTTTACCATCTATAATTACAATCTTATCAAAGTCAGCATTATTGTAATCGGTTTCAACATTAAACGTAAACCCACTATCATTTTTTTCAAAAGTTACATTATTCCCTATAACTGATGCATTATTTATATAAAAAGTCTCATATTGGTCTTTTAAATCCTCAATAACAGCAGTGGTAGTTCCTAAATTTGAAATAACAACATAGTTAAATTTACTACTAATTAAATTATTATTATCATAATTTGCAACAAATGATACTGTCTGCGTTTCAGCATCACTTTTTGAAATATAATTACAAGTTAACACTCCAGTTTTTGTTTCTCTTTTTTCCGTTTGTAAAACCGTAGTTGTTGTTTTAGGTTCAACATCTTTAGTAGTTTTACCCAAATCAGTTTTATTACTAACATAATATAAAATGAGCAAAACACAAATCGCCAAAACAACACCTAACAAAGTATAATTAGTTTTTTTATTTTGAAGTAATACTTCATCATTGGTTATTGGATCTATTACTACTGTATTATTAACAGCTCCATCATATAGTTCATCTAAATTAATTTCTCTTGTTAAATCATCAGTTTCTTTTATTTCTTTTTCAGCTTCTAAATTAATTTCATCAGTTCTATCTTTATTTTTTTCATTTTCATCCATCAGTATCACTCCTTATATTATTATAATAACACAATCTTTTTTATTTAAAAATTAAATTTATATTTTTTCTCCAATTTTTTCTCCAAATCTAACATAAGTTTCATACCCATTTTTTGAATTTTCTAATATATCAGAATCAATTTTTACAATATTCTTTTTTATTAGGATAATAACGGTTGAACCTCCATACATAAAATAACCTTTTTCCTCACCTTTTTTAAATTTAAAGACATCATGATTATTGATTTTACCAACCAGTAAAGCTCCTACTTCAACATACATTAGTTGACCAAAATTCCTAGTTTTAACAATAGTGCATTCTCTTGTATTTTCTTTAAAAACCTCAAACTTATCATAAACAATAGGATTCACGGTATGAAACTTTCCACTTATTTTATAATTTTTCGTAACTTCTCCATCATCTATAAAGCAATATCTATGATAATCCTCTGGAGATAGCCTATAAACTAAAGCATATCCATTAATATATTCATTAGCTAAAGCATTGTCCATTATAAGGGATGATACACTATATATTGTATTTTTTATTTTAAACATAGTTTCATCATTTATATTATAAACCGTAAGTTTTGAATCACAAGGTGATATAAATGCATTTTTGTCCTTTATAATATTTCTTTTTTCGGGTTTTATTTTACGAATAAAAAAGTCATTAAAACTATAATACTTTTTACGTTCGAAATCATCTATTTTTATCTTATTTTTTCTTATAAAAGGCTTTATAATAAGGCAAGATAACTTACTATCTAATATATGTCCTACAATTGTGCTTAATAATTTATTTGCAACTAATGGTTTTAATATTATTCTTCCTAATTTTGTATTATATAAAAATGATAATCCCTTTTTAGGATCATCGCTAACTACTTTTCTTACCATATCATTGATGCGGATATTATAGCTATTTCAATTACCGCTAGTAAAGAACAAATTACAAACCAAATACCAGTTGGTTTTTTAATTCTAAAATTAAGGACAAACAATATTGCAACAACAAGCATTACTAAAGGAAATGCCTTAACAAAAATAATTGGATGTAAAAAGATGTTTAAATTATATGTAAAAGGTAATATTATAGCAATACTAGTAACTGGCAACCCATAGTAACATGAATGTTTTCCCTTTTTTGGTAAAAGACTTTTTTCCTCTGCCAAGACATTAAAATATGCAAGCCTAATAACAGCTGCTAAAACATATATTACATAAATTATAATATTTATTCTGCTTGTAAATCCCATACATATCCCTAAAACCACTGGAAAAACTCCAAACGAAACAGTATCAACTAATGAATCAATTTGAACACCAAACTTTTTTTCTCTTTCAGTTCTTTTACATGCTCTTGCAACAGTACCATCAAACATGTCGCAAACGCCAGATAAAATAAGGCACATAATAGCTGCTGGAATAAATCCTAAAAACGCAAGTGCCATTCCTACAACAGAAAATGAAAGCCCAATATTGTTAAAAAAACAGATAAATTATAAACTCCAATAAACATAAAACTACTCCTTATACTTCATTATTACCATTTAATTATAACATACTTAGTTTATAAAGAAAATAAAAAAAGAAAGAATTTAATCTTTCTTTTCAATTCTAATATCATTTTCAGGTTTCATAAGAGGAAACAATAATACGTCTCTTATTGATGATTGCTCAGTAAATAGCATTATTAAACGATCAATTCCATAACCTATACCACCTGCTGGAGGCATTCCATACTCTAAGGCTTCAACAAAATCCATATCAATATCATTTGCTTCATCATTACCAAGTTCTTTTTCCTTTAATTGTGATTCAAACCTTTCTAATTGATCAATTGGATCATTTAACTCGGTATATGCATTTGCACATTCATGCCCTGAGATGAATAATTCAAATCTATCAACAAATCTTGGATCATCAGGATTTTTCTTTGTAAGAGGTGATATTTCTATTGGATGTCCATATAAGAAAGTTGGTTGAATAAGTGTTTCTTCAACATATTTTTCAAAAAATAAATTAATTATATGCCCAACACTTTTTTCATGTTCTTGAACTTCTATATTATGTTCACTAGCTAATTTTAAAGCCTCTTCTACGGTCATTTCCTTTTTAAAATCAATACCAGTTTTTTCCTTTATTGCATCAACCATAGAAATTCTTTTCCATTTTCCATCTAAATTAATTTCGTTTCCTAAATAATTAAACGTTGTTTTGCCACAAACTTCCTTCGCTATTGTTTGATACATTTCCTCTGTTAAATCCATCATACCTTCTAAATCAGAGTATGCTTCATAAACTTCCATCATGGTAAATTCAGGATTATGTTGAGGATCCATTCCTTCGTTCCTAAATGTTCTACCAATTTCATATACCTTTTCCATTCCGCCAACAAGTAACCTTTTTAAATTAAGTTCTAATGCTATACGTAAGTACATATCTAAATCTTGCGTATTATGATGAGTAACAAATGGTCTTGCTGATGCACCTGTTAAAAGAGTTGTTAAAATCGGTGTTTCAACCTCACAAAAACCTTTTTCATCCAAAAAGTTTTGAATGCATCTTATGATTTTTGGTCTCATAAACGCAACTTTTCTTGACTCGTCATTCATTATTAAATCAACGTAGCGTCTTCTATATCTTTCTTCCTTATCAGTTAAACCATGAAATTTTTCAGGTAATGGTTTTAATGCCTTAACCAAATGAGTGTATTTTAAACACTTAATGGTAACCTCACCCGTTCTTGTTTTCATAACTTTACCATGGATTCCAACAATATCTCCTAAATCGGCTGATTTAAATAAGTTATAACTATCTTCGCCAACATCATTTATTGAAATATAAACTTGGATAGAACCTGATTTATCTTTTATACTTATAAAAGATGCCTTTCCCATTTTTCTTATAAACATTATTCTTCCTGCAACGGTATATTCATCATTAATGTTTTCGAATGCATCATGTTCTACGTCTTGATATTTTTCTTTTATATCACTAGCCAAAGCCGTTCTCTTAAACGAATGACCAAAAGGATCTAATCCAAGCTCTTTAATTTTTTCTAATTTTCCTCTTCTTACTTGTTCTTGCTCTGTTAATTCTCTCAAATTAAAACACTTCCTTTGCTTTCGTTATTATATCATATTTTTTTAATATTTAAAGCTTTTTTATTTACTTATTGTACAAACATATCCTTGTTTTTCTAAATTTTTAGATAATTCTTTAAAACTTTGCTTTGATTCAATCTTAAAATAACTAATTGGAGTTATAGATTGATTAATTTTGCTAATTTTATCATAGTTAAATAAAGTAAAATCAAGATATCCTGAAACTTTAAAAAAGTTCTCACTAGTTTCATAAATATAAGTAAAACCACTCATTCCGTTTGAATTAATAATAACTGGTAACTTTTCCTTTTTTATATATTCAATCTGCGTTTTATACTCGTCGTTTTTTGCAATATAATTATATACCGATTCAACATATAAAATATTATCGTTTTTATATGTTATCTTATATTCATCAGTAACTTTATATCCTACATCCTCAGCTTGATACGAACAATTAACAACCTTTTCTTTTCCAGTAAAATAATTAACAATAAAATAAATAAAAACCAAGCCAATTACGAATCCTACTATAAAATAAATTAGTATTTTCTTATTAAATGAACTTTCATTTTCTTTTGAATCTAATATTGGTTCATCTTTTACGTTATCTTCTTCAAGTAAGGATGGTTCAACAAATTCAGAGTCAATAACATCTTGCAAAGCATTACTTAAGTTTTTATCTAATTGCTCTTTATTATCTATATTTGTTTCTGTGTTTATTTCTATTACATCATCACCAAAGATATCATCTAAAGCCCGCTTTACATCACTATCTTTTTCATCCATGATACCCCTCCTATTTTCAAGATAGATTATAACACACATAAGCTTAATAAACAAGAATGTAAAATAAAAATGCTAAATAGCATTTTTATTTTTCAATTCATCATTTTTTATTATGTACAAATCATTATTTTTAGAGAAAGCATAAAATATTTCTTCAATTTTTATATTTTTATCTAACATAGTATTTAAAAGCCATCTTTTAGTTTTACCAATATTGTATAAATTATCAAATTGTACTTCTCCATCTAGTATTATAGGAAGTGGATAAACTTTTCTATCTTTATTAT
>CAMFOH010000001.1 GCA_945969495.1 uncultured Mollicutes bacterium | reverse complement strand
ATCCATTTAATATAAGAAGTTATTTTTTCTAATTATTCATAGGTTATTTGAATTATACTATTATCACTACCACAAGATATAAAAAAAGGAGCCTTAAGGCTCCAAGGGGGTTTTGGTTGTACTCTCAAACTAAATCGTAAGAGTACCTCGCGTGATATCATCACGCTATTATAAATATATATAATTTTTTTAATCTTGTCAATTACTTTTTTATTCTACTGTCACACTCTTAGCTAAATTCTTAGGTTTATCAATACTACAACCTTTTAATTTAGCAAGTTCATAGGCAATCATTTGTAGTGGAATTACCGTTAAAAGAGGTTCAAACAAATAATTTACCTTTGGTATTACTATCTTTTCATCAAATAATTCTTTATCTTCATTAAGATCATTATTTGTTATTAAAATTACATTTGCACCTCTTGATTTTACTTCTTTTACGTTACTAATCGTTTTATAAGCAACATCATCATCCGTTATAACTGCAACTACTGGAGTACCATCTTCTATTAATGATATAGTACCGTGTTTCAACTCACCTGCTGCATAAGCTTCACTATGAGTATAAGATATTTCTTTAAGTTTCAAAGAACCTTCCATGGCAAGCGCATAATCTACTTTTCTACCAATAAAGAAAATATCGTTTTGATTCTTTATTTTTTTCGCGATTCTTTTATATTCCTCACCTTTATTTAACAATTCTTCAATGTATTCCGGTATTTTTTTAGCATCACTTAATATTTCTATTATCTCTTTTTTATTAATTAAATCTTTTTTATATGACAAATTAAGTGCTATTAAAGATAAAAGTGCCACTTGAGCCGAATAAGCTTTAGTTGTTGCTACCGCAATTTCTTGTCCTGCTTCCGTATATAAAACCATGTTTGCTTCCCTTGAAATTGTACTACCTTTAGCATTTACTATTCCAAGTGTATCATTGCCATTTTTCTTAGCTATCATTAATGCTTCTAAAGTATCAGCGGTTTCCCCAGATTGTGAAACTACAATTACAAGTTCATCGTTTTTTAAAAATTGTTTAGCATATCTAAACTCACTAGCTGTATCCACTTGTACTTCTACATTTGCATATTTTTCTATCATTTGCTTTCCAATTAATCCAGCATGCGTTGCACTACCACACGCAACTATCCTTATTTTTCCATACTTAGAAAAATCTGGCATTTTTTCAATTAAACTATCAAGGCCATTTGTTAAGTAGGGATTAGTTGTTTTTTTAAAAACTTCAGGTTGTTCATGCATTTCTTTTAGCATAAAATGTTCATAACCTTGTTTATCAATTGAATTAGCATCATACTCAAATTCTTTTATTTCATAATATTTTTCTTTACCATCATGATATAATTTTATTTCATCTTTAGTAATCTTAGCATAATTACCATCTTCTAAAGTTATATATTTTTTGGTTTTATCAAGTATTGCAGGTACGTCTGATGCTATGTAATTTTCACCATCATTAACCCCAATTATCAATGGACTTTTGTTCTTTAATGTATATAAAGTATCTTTATAATCATCACATATAATACCTAATGCATAAGATCCTATTAACATTTCTTTTACCGTTCTAATAGTTTTTAACATATCATGTTCTTTTTTATAAACATAATCTATTAAAGCTGCTACCACTTCAGTATCAGTTTCAGATTCAAAAACATAACCTTTATTTTTTAAATCTTTTTTTAATTCATCATAATTTTCAACTATACCATTATGAACTATGGTTATTTTACCTACTTTATGAGGATGAGCATTATCCTTAGTAGCTTTGCCATGAGTAGCCCACCTGGTATGTCCTATTCCTAAATTTGAATTCAAATCAAATTCAATATTTTTTTTAAGGTTTAATATTTTACCTTCTCTTTTAATAATTTCAACATTATCATCTTTGATAAAAGCAATTCCCGCTGAATCATAACCTCTATATTCTAATTTTTCTAAACCGTCGATTAAAACACGCACGCAATTATTATTTTTTCCTACGTATCCAATTATTCCACACATATTATTTTTCTCCTTTTTTAAGTATAATAAAAACAACTGTGTGAAATACCTCTCTGTTATAATTTTGATTTTATCTTTTAAAAGTATTTCTTACGATTCACAAGTCCGCTATGGCATCCGCCGAACATTTCGATAACCATAGTCCTCGTCACCTATTTAAAGGCCTGGCGCTAAAAAAAGAAGTTATCCTCCATATGCTTCTTTATCTTTATATAACCTATTATATGAAAAAAAAAAGGTTTTTGCAACCTTAAACATTCTTTTTTTTCTTATTATCTTTTTTAATTATAACCGTGTCTTCATAATCAATCATTTTCATACCATCATAATCTGCATAGTATTTTGTTTGAATAAGTCCATCTTTTATTAAAAACTTTTTTAAATCTTCTTCTAATAATTTTTTTAATTTATCTACTTCTACATAGTCTGATATATTAGATAAAAATATACTTGAAAATTTTTTATCTTTATCTAACTTATTTGATAATTCAAACACATCACTTTCTATAAACTTTATACTATTAGGGCCACTTACTATTTCTTTTAACACATAATAAAACTCTTTGTTATGATAGACATTATTCTTATGTATACTTAAATTAGAATCATTATAAAAATTATTTAAACTAAGTCCTTCTTTAATAATTTCATCCCAAAAATATCTATCTTCTGGTGAAAGAGCATTTCTTACTTTAGTATATAATTTTTTATTTTTTATATTTAATTTTTCAATACTAAAGTACTTAAAGAATTCTTCATATGAAAGTGTTTTAACACCTGCTAGTTTAAGCATACAATAATATTTTGTTAGTCTATTCACATCAAATAATGTTATATCTTTAGAACCATTTAATAAAGAATGCAGCATGTGATCACCAGACGAGGCAACACATAATATACTTCCATCATAATTAAATTTATCATGATAAAAATTTATTCTTTCATTATTTGAATAATATATTTTTCCATACTTATTATAAATATTATTTTTATTGTATGGATCATAACCAAACTTTCCTACTCTTTTAGCACCAGCTATATCTCTTTGAATCTTTGTTTTATTCATAAAAACCACCTTATTTTATGTTCACATGCTTTTTTAGAGCATATTTCAAAAATGTTAATTCTATTAAAAATTGTTTTAACAAATACGAAGTGTTTAACTCTCTTAATATTTTTCTTATCCATAAAACAGCTTCATCTGACATATCACACAAATTAAATATAATATTTTCCAAAAAAGATTCACTAATAGGTAACTCATCTACAAAATGATTATTATAACAGTCAAAAAATAATTTAAAATCTAAAGCTGTCTTTTGAAATTCTTCCTTTATACAACTTTTTTTCTCGATTTTTCTAAATTGTTTTTCATATAAGTTCAAAAAAAAACACCCCTTTTTGCTGGCTTAATATACTATCAAAAAATATGTTAATTGTCAAACCAATCAAAAAGTGGAACATCTTTTATATGTCCACTTTTATATTACAACTTCATTTATATTATTTTATTTGTACTTTTTATAAATTAATCAAGATATTTTAAATTTTCTGTTAGTTATTAATATACTCATTTACATCATCTTTTACTTTAACAAGTAAATCATAATCACGTCTTACATCTGATAATTTAAATGATAAAGCACCACTTTGCCTTAATCCAAATAAATCACCTTGACCCCTTAATTTAAAATCTGCTTCGCTGATTTTAAAACCATCAGAAGTTTCTTCCATTATATTTAATCTTTCTTTATCTTTATCACTTACTAAGTAACAATAAGATTGCAAACTATTTCTACCTACTCTTCCCCTTAATTGATGAAGCTGTGATAAACCAAACCTATCAGCATCAAAGATAACCATAACGGTAGCATTTTTATTATCTACCCCTACTTCTATTACCGTTGTTGATATAAGAATATTTATCTTGTTATTTTTAAAGTTCTCCATTATTCTATCTTTTTCATCGCCATTCATCTTACCATGTAATATTTGGGTATTATAATTTTTAAAAGCTATTTCAAATTTATGTTTTAAATCATATACATTACTATAATCAGTATCTTCATTTTCTTCTATCATAGGTGCTATTACGTAAGCCTGATTACCTTTTTTTAAAGCATCATAAATTCTAGATAAAACATCTTTTAATTCACTTGTCTTTTTTACTTTAGTTATAACGGGAAGTCTTCCTTTAGGCATGGTTTTTATAATTGATACATCAGTATCACCATATATAGTTAGTGCATATGTTCTAGGTATTGGTGTTGCGCTCATCATTAAAACATCTGGTGTATTTGATTTATTTTTTAATGCTAATCTTTGATTAACACCAAACCTATGTTGTTCATCAGTTATAACAAATCCCAAATTATTCCAAATTACTTTATCACTTATTATAGCATGAGTTCCGATAAGTAAATCTATTTCTTTATCTTCTAATTTTTTGTATATTTCTTTTTTTTCTTTAGCACGCATCTTACCGGTTAAAAGTCCTACTTTAAAGTTAGTATCTTTAAATAGTTTTATGGCATTTTGATAATGCTGAATAGAAAGAACCTCAGTAGGTGTCATAAAAGCACTTTGATAACCGGAAGTATGACATGCATAGGCTAGTATAAAGGCAACAATCGTTTTACCAGAACCAACATCTCCTTGAAGAAGCCTATTCATTTTTATATCACTTGTTAAATCTTTTAACATTTCATAAGTAACCTTTTTTTGATCATTCGTTAATTCAAATGGAAGATTATTAATAAAACTATTTACTTTATTTAAATCTATGTTTTTTATATATGACTTATCATGTTCTTCGTTTTTAATCTTAAGTTCCCTTACTTTTTTCATGTAAGTAAATAATTCTTCGTACTTAAGCGTTTTTAAAGCTAACTTTAAGTTTTTTTCATCCTTTGGATCATGAACTATTTTAATAGCTTCTTGTTCACTAATAAACCCATATTTATCTTTTATTGCATCTGGAATATTATTTTTTACACTACCTACGTTTATAGCTTCATTTATAAAGTTTTTCATTTGTTTTGAGGTAATTTCTTTGCACAAGTGATAAACTGGAATTATTTCTAATCCTCCTGGTAATTTTTTGAGTAAGATATTACTCGCTGTTAATACTTCACTTTTAGGATTGTACTTTCCTATTATGGTAATAACATCACCTGGTTTAATATTATTTTTCAAAAAAGCACGATTAAAAATAGTAACCTTAATTATTTTGCTTTGAACGTTACATCTAAAAGAAAGTCTATTCATATTTCCTTTAAAAAAATTTACTACTGGGTTTGATTCAACAATACCATCACTTACAAAATTATCAAAAAATCGTTCATCATTAATACTTCTTTTTGTTAAAATATCAAAACGATATGGATAATTTCTTATTAAATCATCCACGTTGTATATACCTAAATTATTTAAAAGTTTAACACTTTTTTCACCAATTCCTTTTATGTTTCTAAGTTCCATAAGTTTACCTTCTTTGTTATTACAAAACAATTATAACAAACGATTGTTTGCAAATCAATTAAGCTTTGAAACTTTATCAAAACTTTTTTAAAAAATTATCAAAAAAAGGTTGACTTTTAAATCCTTTTTGAGTAGTATAAATGGCACCAGCAGGAGAAATGCTGCTGGCCGCTAGTATCACAACTAGCCAACCCCTTTTTATTCTTTTTGAGATTGCGCAGGAAACTCGTGCAATCTCCTTTTTTTTGGAATTTTTTAAGTATTATGGTTAATACTAATGAAAAAAGAGGGATAATATGACACTAAATAAAAATAGAGAAAAAAATATAAAAGAAATAAAAAATAAAACTGGAAACGCAAGTGATATTACTTATAAAAATTATCCTGTGGATAATAAAATAATTACTTTCATCTATGCAAACACTGTTAGTTCTCAAAGCGATATAAATGACTTTATTTTAAGAAGATTAGATGAAGAAGGAAACAATTTAAAAAATAAAGATTTATTTTCATATATAAAAAACTACGTGCCAAATAATAGTTTAGTAGAAATTAAAACAATGAATGACGCATTATACTATCTTCTTAATGGTTTTACACTTATTTTATTTGATGATGAAATAAGAATACTAGCTTTTGAAAATAAGGCTAAACTACATAGTGACGTGCAAAGAAGTGAAAATGAAAAAAGCTTAAAAGGACCAACCGATGCCTTTACTGAAAATTATCAAACAAACACTGGAATGTTAAGAAGAAGGCTTAAAACCGAAGAACTATGGTTTAAAGAAACAGTTGTTGGTTCTAAAAGTAAAACAAAGGTTTCTTTATTTTACTTAAATGGTGTTTGTGATGAAAAACTTGTTAATGATATTTATGAAAAAATTAAGAATATAGATATTCCTTACGTTGGAAACTCAAATTATATATTAGATGCTATAAGTAATCCTAACCGCTCTATTTTTCCAACTAACCTCGTAACCGAAAGACCTGATTTAGCATGTCAAATGTTACTTGAAGGAAGAATCGTTTTAATGGTAGAAAACTCAAACGAAGTAATAATATTACCTTGTATGTTCATTGATTTTTTTAAAAACCCAGATGATTATTATGAAAAAAGTCTTAATGTATTTGCTAACCGAGTAATAAGAATAGTTGCTATGGCTCTTGCCCTTCTTACTCCAGCTGTTTACATATCATTAATGGCATATAACTTAGAAGCAATACCAAGCGGTCTTTTAATTAACTTTTCAATTCAAAGAGATGGTGTTCCTTTTTCTTCAGTTTTTGAAATATTGGTCATGAGTTTTATGTTTCAAATACTAAGAGAAAGTGACATGCGTTTTCCAGGTAAAGGTGGTAGCTCTATTTCAATAGTTGGTGCATTAGTTTTAGGACAAGCAGCAGTAGAAGCAGGGATTGTGTCTCCAATAACAATAATAATAGTTGGTATATCATCAGTTGCTTCCCTTGCTTTTTCTTCAATTGAGTTAATAAATTCAATTAGGTGGTGGCAGCTAATTTTAATAATATTAGCGTCATTATTTGGTTTTATTGGAGTAATGTTTGGTGGCATAATCATGGTTGCTTTATTAGTAAGTAGAAGATCATGTGGAAAACCTTATTTTTCACCTTTTGAACCATTTAATAAAAAAGGACAAAAAGATGCAATAATAAGTACTAATAGTTTTAAGTTTAACCCAAGCAACGTATTTGATAAGGAGGATAAAGATGAAGAAAATATTTAAAATTTTTATCCTTGTAATTGTTTTATTTTCACTTAGTGGTTGTTTTAATTATAAAGAAATAAACGAATACGCGATAGTATCTGGTATTTCAATTGATCAAAGTAAAGATGATCCAAATAAATATGAAGTTGGAATTCAAATAATGAATGCCAAAAAAGATGAAGAATCAGATAATAGTTTAATTACCATTTATAAAGCAGAGGGAAACACTTTGTACCAAGCTTTTGAAAAAATAATGCTTGATTCTCCAAAAGAACTTTACCTAGGACATAATGAAGTTGTTGTTATAAGTGAAGAACTTTTAAAATATAGAAATCCCCTAGATTACTTAGATTATTTTATGAGGGATTCAGAAGTAGAAAAAGACTCTCTTGTAATGGTTGCTAAAAATGAGAATGCATACAACGTATTAAAGATAATCACCCCAATTGAAACCATTCCTTCTAAAAACTTAAAATCTACTTTGTCAATCGCTGATAATTTTAGTGGTATCTTAACCATGGTAACCATAGATGAATTTATATCAAGTCTATCAAATAGTGGACAAGAAGCTATCATACCATCAATAATAATTACAGGAAACGTCAAAGACGGAGAAAACATGGAGAACATAAAAGAAAGTGATCCCGATGCAAAACTAAAGTTTGGAAATCTTGGATTTTTTAAAGATAGCAAATTAGTAGGTTATTTATCTAGTGATGAAAGTACCGGATATAACTTTCTTGCAAAAACTCAAAATGAAACTTATGTAAACGTAAAATGTGATGATAAAAACTATGCAACAATAAGGATATCAACATCAGACTTAAAAGAGGAATTATCATTTAAAAATAATAAACCAAAAGTTAATGTTAATGTAAAAGTAACCGCTGATTTATTAGAATATAACTGTGCCGCTGATTTTATTGAGGATGAAAATTACATAAAAAAGTTAGAACGAAAATCAGCAGTAAAAATTACTAAGTTAATGACTAAAGCAACTGATAAATTATATAAAAAAGAAAAATCAGATGTATTAGGATATGGTTTAAAATTTTATGGTCAAAAATATAATGAAATGAAAAAATTAGGTTACTCTAAAGAGAAAATAAAAGATGATATATCATTTAGTTTTAAAACTAATGTAGAAATAAAATCAACAGAACTTTCAATAAAGTCAGTAAAGGAGAAGGCAAAAGATGAATAACAAAGTATCAAGCATTCAAATTGGCATGCTTTTAGCACTAGTATGTTGTAGTTTTTATCTTGGAATAAGCGATATAATTTTGCTTAGAACATCAGAAAATGAAGTATTAATCGCAATGATTATAGGAGTCATTTTAGGTTTAATACCAGTTTTAATGTATTTAAAAGTAAATTCTTGTTTACCTAATTTAAATATATATAAAAAAAATATAAAATTATTTGGAAAAGTAATTGGTAACATAATAAATATACTTATAATTATTATATATATGGTAATGCTTACGATTGCAATACGTGCTATCGTTATATTTGTAACAAGTAAATATCTTCAAAATACACCATTTTATTTTGTTGGAACATTAGTTATAATTACATGTTTAATAATATGCTTTAATGGTTTAGAAACGATTGCAAGAGTATCACAATTATCTTTTTTTGCAAGTATTGTATTCATGGTAATAATAGAATTTTTCTTAATACAATACGTTGAAATTGGAAATATTATCCCTATGATTTCAGAAGGTAATTATTTAAGTAACATATTTAAAGGAGCTATATATTATGCAGCAACCTGTTCTTTACTATCAATGCTTTTACTTACAATAAGTAAATCAAAAATAAAAGACCAGCAAAAATATAATAAAAATATTATAATATTTTATTTAATAGGTTCGTTATCCCTAGTTGTAGTAATGTTCTTTGTAGTATCTTGTTTTGGATATAAAATGGGATCATTATTTAGATATCCAGAGTATATTTTACTAAAAAAAATAGGAATATCAGGTTCTGAATTACATTTAGAGAACCTACTTGCTTTTAGATGGATATTTTACATGCTAGCACTTGCTAATTTATCTTTATACGGAATAATACATGGTATAAAACATTTTAGCAAAAAAATAAAACTTAACAAAATAATTACTATAGTAATTTCGTTAATATGTATGATACTAGGTAAATTATCATTTGGTGATATTCCTCATTCAATAATAGTTGTTAAAAATAATTATGTTTTATTTATTGCAATTCCAATGTTTATAATACTTTTAATCATGCTTATAAGATGTTTATTTATTAAAAAGGAATCAAAATTATGATTCCTTTTATAATGTATATTTTTTTATTATTCCACAACCTATTTTTCTTCCAAAAGTACTTGCATTTTCATTTTGCACTGCTTCATGAATAATAACTAATTTATTTTCTACTTCATAAGCCTTGAATCTTGTAGTATAAAATTTCATGTATGCATACCCATTATTAGAAAATAAAACTGGCATATCTCCAGCGTGATATGGATGACTTTCATTCGTTGGATTATAATGTCCTAATACGTTATCAAACGTACCAGAATTCGATATATTGCAATCTTTTCCATCATGTATGTGCACAGGAAATAACTCATATGGTTTATAACCTGGAAGGCCTGACACTTCTATTTCCACCATGGTTCCATCCTTAAATGGTTTAAAATAAGCTATACCCTTTAGATTTGGAGATGATATATCCCCTTGTATGTTTGCAACAGAAAAAACACTAGATTCATTCAATTAAATCACCTATTTAATTATATGATATAAACAATATTTTTTTCTAAACTTATACAAATAAAACGATTATATTGTTATTTTGATTTGTTAATTTAGTATATTAAAAAATCTCATATCAACAAGTGATATGGGATTTTTATAAAAACATAACTCACACTTTTGTGTGAGTAATTCTCTCAATGGAGCAAGTGATGGGAATCGAACCCACGTCTTAGCCTTGGCAAGGCCACGTACTAGCCGTTGTACTACACCTGCATATAATTGGAGGGGCCAGCCGGACTTGAACCGGCGATCGTGGAGTTGCAGTCCAATGCCTTACCAACTTGGCTATAGCCCCGTGCAAAGAAATTATAACATAACTAATTAATAAATATCAAGCATTATTCTTTATATTTTATGCAAATAAAGTAATAAATATTTATTTTATTCCATATTTATTTACTAATAATTTAATAAGCTTATTAATTAAATAATACGTAATTATTAAAAATAAGATAAGAACTAATATTGGCAAGAAAAAATCGATTAGAGTAAATACAAACAAAAAACTAAATATAAGTATTAAAATAATTACCCCTACTGTTACATAACTACTAATTTCCCATTTCTTATCATTTTCTATATTAGTTTCATCAGAGACGTTTAAAATAACTAATATACATAGCAATACTATTATAGAGATGCTATAAGTAATTATAGTCTTAGATTCTCTTAAATCAAATAGTAATGAATAAAAACCACCATCTATTAAATATATTATAACTAAAACTATCCCTACAATAGCGCATAATAGTTTTAAAATTTTACTTGTCTTGTATAAAAATTCCTGTTCTTTATTTTTACTTTTAGTCATTTTAAATACCTCTCAAAGTAATTATATAATGAAATATAAATTTTGTAAATAAAAAGAATTCTTAATTAGAATTCTTACTATTTTTTAAATATTTTAATTTTTCATCGACCAAATACTTTGATAAAGCATCCTCTATTTTTGGCAAAGATTTTTTATCTAAACATCCCATAATAAAATGCTCTTTTACCGTATCTATTTCAACTAGTCCAAATAAAATATTTGTTCTAATTTCAAAGTCATTTAACATATCTGGAGTAATAGAAGTATAAAAATACCTACCAAAACTTCTTTTTCTACCTAATAGCATCCTTTTGTTTGTAAAAACAACAACTGTAGTATAAAATGGCATTGTCCAAGAAGCATCCTTTTGACCAACAAAAGTAAATAGCACAACCTCATCATCATTTATATGTTGTTCTACAACCTTAGAATGTCTTTTCACATTCCATGCAATTGTTTTAGGATACTTCTTTAGAAAATCTTTACAACTTGTATAAACACTATTACTCATTTTTATTATCCCTCATACCCGTTAGCTTTAAAAAATGACTTTATAGTTGATAAATCAACGTATCCATTATTTTCTGCAATTACTTCACCATTTTGGACAATAAGTATAAGTGGAGTTCCCCACTCTTCACTATTTAAATATGCAAGTGATTCCGAAAACGTTGTCCAATCTTCATTTGAAAACTTATCAGTATCAATGTAATTTATAGTTAAATTCATATCATCCATTGCTTCTTTTAATATTGGACTAAACTTCTCACAATAAGGACAAGTTGGTCTTGCAACTAATATTATACTTTTTTCATCTTTATTAATAACCTCTAGATATTCATCTAAGGATAATTCGTTGAACCCTGCTGTCTCTAAAGTAATAGTTTTGTTTTGATTTGAGTCATCTTTTTTTAAGTAAGAAATTCCTACAGCTGCTCCAATAACTGCTATAACAACCAAGACTATACCAGTTACTTTTAATACTTTCTTAACTAAATCATTAGCATGTTCATCTTTAACTTCTATAATTGTTGTTATTATAGAACATATCATGGTTACTAATAACATGATTGCTATTAATATTAATAAAAACATTGTCATATTATTTCCCTCCTCTTAAGCTCAATTATACTACAAAAAAAGAAGAATTAAAACATTATAATTCTCCTTTCTTCTTTTTTTCAAGCATTGTTAATATCTTTTGCTTTCCATTTTTTAAATCTTTCGTAGAATTACCAGAATTCAACGTATCTATTATATCTGCCATAAACGATGAACAATCTACTTGATTATACCATACTCTTTTATGTATATCTTGATCCACATATGTTAAATTTGTTGAATATACCGCATCAAATAAATTTTCTTCATAAGCTTTATCAAATGCATATAGTCCTTCTATAAACATAGCAAACGAGGTTAATATAATTACTTTTTTAGCGCCTCTTTGTTTTACATCCTTAGCAGTATCTAGCATTGATCCACCAGATGATATCATATCATCCGTTATTATTACTGTCATGCCTTCTAAATCTTTTCCCAAATAGTCATGTGCAACTATTGGATTTTTACCATTTTCAATTCTAGAATAATCCCTTCGTTTATAAAACATACCTACATCCGCATTAAAATATCCTGCATTATATATTGCTCTTTCTACCGCACCAGTATCTGGAGATATAACAATTAATTCATCAGGATTAAAATCTTCGTTAATAATGAACGACTTTAATAATTCATTGGTTACATAAAACGAATCAAAACAGGTATTAGGTGTAACCGCATTTTCTACCCTTGGATCGTGTGCATCAAAAGTAACTATTTCCTTTACCCCTAGCCATTCTAATTCTTGAAGGGCAAGTGGACAATCAAGTGATTCTCCTCCATGCCTTTTATGCTGTCTTGATTCATATAATAAAGGCATAATAACACTTAATCTTTCAGCGTGTCCTCTAGTACCAGAAATAACCCTTTTTATATCTTGAAAATGATCATCAGGACTCATATGATTTTCATAATTAGCCATTTTATACGTTTTACTATAATTTCCTACATCAGATAAAATGTATAAGTCTTTATCCCTTGTAGAACCTTTAATTATTACCTTGCCATCACCACTAGAAAACCTGATTTCTTGTTTAGGAATAATAAAACTTTGGTTAGTATTTCTTTTTTTCATCAAATGCTTATCAACGTTTTCCCCAAACTCTTTCATATTATCCATCACGATAAGTCCTAACTCATCTTTGTATTTACCACTCATAAACTTCCTCCTTAAAAATATAAAAAACTAGCACAAAAAGTGTTAGTTTTTTTCCAATAAAATAATATAGAAGAGTCAATAACGCATAACGAACAAGATAAAAAAACATTAGTTTTTAATTCATAATTCATCATCGCATACCTCTTACAATTTAAGTATATCAAAAAAAATTAAATAAGTTAACCTTTATTTAGTTTTTTTATTAAATTCTTTATTTATATTTTTATTTTTCTCTATTAATTTTTCATATCTTTCTTCTTCACTAAATACGCATCCACAATACTTTTGCATGTAAAGACCCATTTCTCTAGCTTTATTTTGTCCTTCTCTAAAGCCAGGCCTAAAATCCCTATATAAAAATTTAACACTATATTTTTCAGATAACATTTCTCCTGTTTTTCTTAATAGCTCATGATCTTGATAAGGACTTATTAGCAAAGTTGTAGAAAAAGCATCATAACCATTTTCCTTAGCATAACGAGCAGTTTTTTCTAACCTACATAAATAACAATAACCACATCTATTATCTATCTTATCAATAACGTTTTTGCAAAATTCTTTTAAGCCATAATAATCATCTATTATTAAAGGTATACCTATTTTATCATCATACATTTTTAAGCATTCTAACCTAGCTTCATACTCTTTATAAGGATGTATATTAGGGTTATACCAATAACTAGTTATATCTATATTTTCTTTTTTTAATTCATCTACGCAATACACACTACAAGGTGCACAGCAAGTATGTAATAGTAGTTTCATATCAATCACTTCCAAATCAAAAATAATATTAACACAAAATAAATATTATGTTAATATTATTTTTATTACTTAAATCTCTTTTTTAAAATATTATTACAAAAATATATTTGTTCATCGACCATATTTAAATTATAATTCATCCAGTTATTAAAACTATCATCAGTTGGTTCGTTTACCAATTTAGAAATATTATTTCTATATGAAGCCCTTGTCATTAAATAGTTTTTTGAAACAAATAATGCTGGTGACTTGATTTTAGAGCCTAACACTTCCCTTGATAGCTTAAATATACTGCCATACTCAATTAGTCTAGCTAACCTTGTATTTCCATTTCCAAATGGTTGTAGTGCAGCAATATAAAAATGAGTTAATATTGAATTGTATAAAATATCTTGTTCTTTTTTATTATCATCACTATTTAGAAATTCTAAAATCTTGTTTAAATATGGTTTTATTTCTTCTGGATTTGGTGCATAATAACAAACTTTTTCAATACCATTAGTTGTCTCAGAAACATATGCTTGTTTATCTCTTATTTTATAATTTTCAGGTTTATCATCACATGTGCCATGAATTATTAAACGATGTAATTGTTCGATTTTTCTTATAGTTAGTGGCTTATTTTCTAATATTGAATTAGTCATTATATCAATTGATGTATTTTTTTTGCCTTTTGAACATTCTAATTCTAATTCAAGTTGAACCATAAATGGATCTTCATGTTCCATTTCTTGATTATTAATAATTTCATTATTTTTTAAGGTATTTAAAAATATTTCACATTCTCTCGGTGACAATTCAGATAACATATTTAAATATGTTATATAGGATTCAATTGAATCCTGCATATGAAATTCGACATTGGAATTTAATTTATAGTCACTAATTTTATCAAGTGCCTCCATAATTATCCCCTCTTTTTGAGGGATATAATAGCATTTTTCTATAATTTTGTCAAATTACACACCTTTATTTTTAAGTTTCAATTTAAATACCTTCTTTCTTATCATATCAACTGGAACAACAGTAAATGATATTAATAACATGATAATAAACTCTTTAAAAGTAAGTGGTACTGTTCTAAATAGTGTTCCTCCATAATAAATCATTAATATTTGAACTACTGATATAAATAAAATTACGGTTATAAACATTCTATTTTTTAATAAGTGTGCTAAAATGTTTATTCTTGATGTATGAGCGTTAAAACAATTAAATATTCCTGCAAAAATAAATAGTCCAAAAAAGGCTGTTATAAAAGATTTATCACTAATAAATAAATCTTTTATAAAAGGTAATTTTAAAAATAATATACAAAGAATAGTAGTATAAAATCCTGTTATGATAATTTCATTTAACATGTAACCATTCATTATGTTTTCATCTTTCTTTTTTGGTTTCTCTTCCATGTACTCTTTTAAAGGAGGCTCAAAAGCAAAGGCTAAACCTGCTAAAGTATCCATAACCATGTTTATCCAAAGCATTTGCAAAACCGTAACCGGAGTATCTACACCAATAAATGGTCCTATTATGGATATGCTAAGAGCACATAAATTAACAGTTAGCTGAAAAATAATAAACTTTCTTATGCTTTTAAATATTGTTCTACCAAATAAAATAGCCTTACAAATTGATAAAAAGTTATCATCTAATATTACTATATCAGAAGCCTCCTTTGAAACTTCACTACCAGATCCAAAAGCAAATCCAACGTCTGCTCTTTTTAAAGCAGGAGCATCATTTACACCATCTCCAGTCATTCCAACAACCAGGTTCATTTCTTCTGTAATTCTAACTAGCCTTGATTTATCTTGAGGAAGACTTCTTGCTACAACCTTAAGTTTAGGAATAATTTTTTTTACTTCTAGATCACTCATATTATTAAGTTCATCAGAAGTTAAAATAACGTCATCTTTTTTTTCTATTATTCCTATTTCTTTTGCAATTCTAATCGCTGTATCTTTATTATCACCCGTTATCATAACTGTTTTTATACCAGCACTTTTAGTCATTTTAAGGCCCTGTATGGCTTCTTTTCTTACCTCATCTTTAATTATTACAACACCGACTAACGTAAGATCTTTAAACTCTTTTTCATCTTTATTATTACTAGTTGCAAGTGCAATAACCCTAGAACCATTTTTTGTATAAATATCAATTTGTTTTTGAAGGCTATCCTTATTTTTAAATGGCAACTTAATCGCATCACGATTATAATAATAATTACAGTTAGGAATTATTTTTTCAGGGGCACCCTTAATTAAGTTCTTTGCTTTTTTATCATCTAAAACCGTTATCATATACTTATTTTTACTATCAAAAGGAATGGTCTTTAACTTTTTTAAGTCACTAAAATCACATGGTTTAAAAAATTCTAGTAAACATCTATCAGTTATGTTTCCACCTATTACCCTTTTTTCATCATAGGAAGCCATGTTATTGACAATCATTGATATTCTAATTAAATTATAAAAGTTATTACTCCTTTGTTTAATTTCTTTTTCATCTTTATAATTATGTAATTCCCCATCTATAACATTAGTAACTTTTAACTTACCAGTGGTCAATGTTCCTGTTTTGTCACTAAATAAAATATTTATATTCCCGGCAGTTTCAATACCAACTAATTTTCTTACTAAAACGTTATCCTTTAACATTCTTTTCATATTTGAAGATAAAACAAGTGTTATCATCATAGGAAGTCCTTCTGGAACAGATACTATTATTATGGTAACACTAAGAGTTAATGCATAAATAACATACTCCATCATTAGTGGAAAATTACTTATCGTTTGAATTATTTTATTTAAATCAAAACTATTATCTACTACGATAACTGAAAAAAGATATGAAATCGACGCTAAAAAAGCACCAATATAACCAAAGGTACTAATTATTTTAGCAAGATTTCTAAGTCTTATTTTAAGAGGACTATCACCTGTTTTTTCCTTAAGTTCACTAGCTATCTTACCATAAAAAGTATTTTCACCAACCAACGTAACCTTCATTAGTCCATCACCAGAACATACCATTGTACCTCTAAATAGCTTGTTACTGGAAGATATTTTATCACCTTTAACGGGTTCTTTATGGATTTCCTTTGCTTCACCGTTAAGTGATGATTCATCAATCATTAACTCACCTTTTATTAAAATACCATCAGCAGGAACTTTATCTCCGTATTGTAAAATAACTAAATCATTTTTAACTACCTCATCAATCGTTATTTCTTTTACTTTCCCCTCTCTTTTAACCTTGCATTTAGCCTTTGAAGATTCTTCCTGTAATCTTTTAAAAGCTTTTTCGGAACCATATTCAGAAATAGTAGATATAAAGGAAGCTAAAAATATTGCTATTAATATTCCAAGCGTTTCAAACCAATCAAAATCTCTAAATAAGAATACTATTTTTATCGCTAAAGCAATTAATAATATTTTAATAATTGGATCTCCTAGTGATTCTAATAAAAGAGTTAAAAAGCTATTTGTCTTACCTTTTTTTATCTCGTTAGTTCCATAATTTTTTCTTGATTCTATAACTTCGTTTTTACTTAAGCCATCGTAATTATTCATGATTCCTCCTTAATAAATGTTACTTATAATTAAGAAGAATTATCACCAATTTTATACGACAAAACATTTACTTATTTTTAATTTTATGTATAATAAAGCAAAAAGGAAAAAGATTATGGAATATAAAAAACTAGCTCAAGATATTTTATTATTAAATGAAAGTAAAAATGATTTTAAAGCACCATATATTACTAATTGCGATGCAATAAAAAAATCTAATGATTTTTATCACTTCATTTTTAATGGTGCATTAAAAAATATAGATAATAAGACAAATTATGTTTATGATTCAAAATTAGTTGAATATGAAGGTTTTTGTAAAACAACTGAATTTTCCTCAAATGGCGTAGATAAAGTAACTATAATACTACCAGAAATAAAAAGCATAAAAAAGGTAATAACAATAACTCATGAAAAAGCTCATGCATATCACATGCTATCTAAAGTAAAAACTTCGGAATTAGTTCCATCATTTTTAGATATATTAAATGCAATAGTACTTGATAATGATTATCCAGGAATAAAAGTTAATAATCTAAATTATAAAATTAAAGAAGCTAAGAAAGTAGCTACTACATATTTAAATAAACATTCAAAGTATAGTAAAAAAATGCAAGAAAACTACATGAATGATTTTTTAGGGGCAATATATTTAGTAAATAGATACTTATTAAAAGATGAAAACATAACAGAAGAAATACTAAAAAGTCTAATAAATAAAGATAATAATTTAACGTATGAAGATAACTTTGACATTTCAAAATCAATAGAGTTTATTAAGAAAAAATAAACTAGAAAAATTTTATTGAAACTAACAATGAAATAAATTATTAAAAAAAGAAACCTATTTTTAATTAATATAAAACAATGCTTAGTATGCATTATAAACATATATTTATATACTATGATATATTAGTAATTTCAACACCCGAATAATAATATTTTAATATTTGTTCATACGTATAACCACTATTTGCCATACCATTAGCACCATATTGACTCATTCCAACACCATGACCATATCCCCTAGTAGTAAAAGTAATACTAGAAGAATTTCTTGTAACATCAAAGTCAGCTGATCTAAGCCCAATTACGTTTCTTAACTCAACTCCTGTAAATTCTTTATCACCAACTTTTACTTTTGATACTCTACCGCTTTCATCTTTAGATATAATTTGTATTATGGTATTTTGATTAAAATCAAAACCTAATTTACTTGAAAGTTCATTAAAGGAAATATCCGTATTCCTAATAAAAGTGCTTGCAGAAGTGTCCCAAGGAGAAGTTACCGTCTTTAAGTATGGAACACTATTTCCCCACACAAAAACCGCATCTTGGGTATATCCATTACTAGTAGAATGATAAACAGCATCAATAAGTTCACCATTATATGTTACACACTTTGATTTTGTGCTTAATACCGCGTTTTTTACCTTATTATAATACTTTTCATAATTTGCATTCCACATATTTTTTAGTTCAGCATCACTTTTATATACTTGGGTACTAACATTATCAGTAATTATTCTTCCACTATTAATAAGTTTTCTTGTATACGTTCTAGCTATTACGGCTTGAGCTTTTAAAGCTTCATCATTAAATGAAGCGGGCATCTCTGCTGATACTACCCCAACCAAATAATCTTCTAAACCAATCGTTAGTACCTCACCATTTGATCTATTTACCGTAACTAATATACCAGAATAACTAGGGCTTGTCTGAATTATACCTTCATTAGCATCATTTTTTACACTTTCATTAGTAGTATTTGTATTTACGTTATTATTATTGTTGTTACTATTTTTTACTTCTGTCTTTAATGCACTATTATTTTTATAATCCAAATTTGTTTTATTTGATTCATTATTATCTTTATTATTTATGCTAGTATCATCTATTGTATTATTAATATCAATAGTTTCAAGTGAATTTTTTATTTCTTCATCCACTTTTTTATCAATGCTATTAATAGAAGTATCAACTATGTTATAAACATATTTATTATTCTTATAAACATCATAATCATTTTTACTTATATTGCTATTTAAATAAATTGTGCCTAGCATTAAACCACTTAAAATCAATACCACCTTAGTCCCATCAAACTTTATTTTTTTATCTTTTATATAATGCTTAACTTTTTCTATTAACGAGACCTTACCATGAGAGTAAAAACTACCTATTTCACATTTATCATCAACGTATAAATAAAGTACATTATTAACTATTTTATAATCTAAAAACACAATATATCACCATAATTATTTTTCTCTTATAATTACGTTTTTATACTGTTTCATTTCCTTTATAAAAATAGATTCATTACCTTTTGGCACGAATAAATATACTTTTTTCTTACATCTAGTAAGTGCAACATAAAATAATCTTCTTTCTTCTTCGTATGGATAATATTCTTTATAATTATTAACAAATTTTAATATTTCATGATCTATATATTTATTAGGAAAACCATTAGAAGAATTACTTACGTTTATTAAAAAAACGTAATCAGCTTGCAAACCCTTAGATTTATGAACACTCATCTTTTTATAATTAACATTATCATTTATTATTACTTTTTTTAAATCACCATTATTTCTAGAAAGAATAAATAAATTATTAACTTTATCTTCTTTTATAATTTCATCTACAGCATGGTTTAAATCTTTATAATAAATTATTTCAACAGGATTATTTATACTAATACTTGATCTTAAATTCTTTTTTATTTGAAAAGGATTTCTCATAACAAACTTACCAGCTATTTTTAAAAGTTCTTTAGAATTACGATAGGTATTTTTTAATTTTATTAGTTTAGCAAATGGAAAATACTTTCTAAAATTAGTAATTATCTTAACGTTAGAACCAGTAAAGCGATATATGGATTGAAAGTCATCACCAACCATAAATAAATTGGAATTAGATAACTTTACTAATTTTTTTATTAAATTAAGTTTAGCTATTGAACTATCAAGATACTCAACTATAACTATGTATTTATATCTAACTTTTGAAGCATCAAGTCTATTAGTCGCAATGTTTATCATATCATTAAAATCCATTAGATTTTCTTTATTTAAATAAGATTCATAACATATGTAGCACTTCATTATTTCTTTTAAAAGAGCCTTATCTTTACTATTTGCTTTGATTATAAAATCATAAAATTTATTTAATTCATAATTATTTGATTTAAATAAATTGATAAAGGTTCTAACTAATTCATACATATCACTTTTGCCCATATGATATAAACCATATAGTTTTTCATTTGAAAATGAATCAATTATTATATCTGTTAGCATATCCTCTGTTAAAACTTCTTTTTTCTTTCCTATTATCTTTAGTGCTAACTTATGAAAAGTCATAACATCTACTTTATTATTTATTTTTTCTTTTAAATCATTAACCGCAGCGTTTGTAAATGAAATACATATTATACTTTTTGGATTAACATTTAATATCTTTATTAAATACTCTATCTTTTTTACTATGGTAAAAGTTTTACCACAGCCAGCTCCTGCTAAAACAAGGGTTACTTTTCTTGTTGATGTAACCGCTTTTAACTGATATTTATCTAAGCCTTTCAACTCCTTTATATTATTTTTTTTCATATGAATCATCCTTTATTAGTATAAAACATAAAAAATAATTAAATAATTATTTACTTAAGTTTAATATTTTTATATAATTTAATTAGAAAGAGCACCTAACTTAAAGGTTAGTAGCTTTTCATTAATGTCTAATGGAAAAAGCGTACACCCTACTTGGGTATGTACGCTTTTTCTTTTATATTTTAAATATTAGTATGTCTAATAATAAAATTAGAAGGATAATTATTACTCTTTGAAAACTAGTTTCTTTTTTCATAAATATCACCCACCCTTTTCTTCTTTATAAAAAGATGGAAAGCTACTACCCACGTTAGATTCTCTCATATTAATTATTAAACATAACTTTTAAAAACCCCCTAAAATAATAAAAAATTAGAGATTTTTCTCTAACTTTTCTATTCTTTTGATAATTTTTTCTTTACCAAATAACTTCATAATATCATAAAGATTAGGAGTCATCGATTTAGTAGTAAGGGCTACTCTAATTACCATTGAAACATCACCAACGTGTCCTTTATAACTATCTGGATTTTCTTTATATTCTTTTACTTCTCTTGCGTATCCAAATTCTTCTGATAAATCCTTTATTTTCTCAAACCAAGTAGATTGATCATCATTTTCATCATAATACTTTTCCACGTAAGTTTTCATTATATTAATTATTTCATCTTTATCAGTTATGTTAGTAAACTCATAGTTTTTATCATGTTTATCAAATAATTCATCATACATGTACCAAACAAGAGATTTAACATCACTAAAAGCAGCATAATCTTTTCTTGGTTTCTTTTGTTCTCTTTCTATATTTAAAAGTCCTATAGTAAAGTCTTTATATTTGGTAATTAATTCATAAAATTCATTATCATATTCTTTAGCATATTTAACTAACATATCATAAAATTCAATAGCCTTTATTCTTGATAAATAATTTCTAGAAATATTCATTAATTTTTCTACATCAAATAATCCACCAGATTTACTTATTTTATTAAAACTAAATTCAAAATCATCAATTGTTTTATCTTTATTAGCATCCCACCATTGTTCAAAGTTTGTATTTGCAAGTGTCATTAAATATAATTTAACGGCCTCAGTAGGTATACCTTTTTCATGATAATAACTCATAGCTGCCTCAGGATCTTTTCTTTTAGATAATTTTCTTTTAATTCCATTTTCTTCTTTCATGATTGGTGATATATGTGCATATGTTGGAGCCTTAACACCCAACATTTCAAACAACTGAACGTGTACTGGAACAGATGATAACCATTCATCTCCTCTTATAACATGAGTCGTACGCATTAAATAATCGTCTACTAGATGTGCAAAATGATAAGTAGGAAGTCCATCTTGTTTCATAATTACAATATCCATATCATTTTCAGGGAAAGAAACAATCCCTTTAACAGCATCTTTTACTTTTATTTTTCTTTCAAAATCACCTTTAGATTTTAATCTTATAATATATTTTTCACCATTTTTAATTTTTTCATAAGCATCACTAACCGGAATTTTACGACATTTAGCATATCTTCCATAATAACCAATTCTATCTTTTCTTTTTTCTTGAGCATTTCTAATATCTTCTAATTCTTCTTTAGAGCAAAAACAAGGGTATGCCATATCATTTTCTATAAAATGTTTAATAAATGCATGATATATTTCCTTTCTATCGCTTTGAATATATGGACCATATAATCCCTTTTCTTCTGTTTCACTAATAGCCCCTTCATCGATATCTATACCAAAATTTTTTAAATCAGTAGTTATACCAACTATTCCGTTTTCTACTTTTCTTTCTTGATCGGTATCTTCTATCCTTAAATAAAATACACCATTAGTGTCTTTAGCAGCCTTTCTTTCAATGAAAGCCGCAAGAAGTGACCCCATATGTACAAATCCAGTGGGACTAGGTGCAAAACGTGTTACAACCGCACCTTCTGGTAAATTTCTTTTAGGATACATTTTCTCATAGTCTTCTATAGTTTTAGTAATATTAGGAAATATTAAATCTGCCAAATCTTTGTTAGTCATAAAATCATTCCTTTCACAAGTAATTAAATTATATCAAATTATTAAATTAAAGTTAATAACAAACATAAATTCTTATTATTTTTTTCGTCTATTAAAAAATCCTTTTTTAGATATTGGTTTTTTTATTCAATATATAAACTGCATTATAATTTTCCATATGATCATCCTTAGAAAATTTATTATACAATAAAATTATCCATAAAACTATATTTATTTAAAAAACTAACCAAAAAGTTAGTTTCTTGTTTAAACATGTTGAACCGTACAAATTTTTAATATTAGCAAATTTCAATTGTTGTTTATATATAACAGTTCAAAGAATTTTTTCTTATTTTTTTATTAAAAACCCTTATCAAATAAGGGTTTGTTTTTATATGGTGACCCGTACGAGATTTGAACTCGTGAATGTCGCCTTGAGAGGGCGATGTGTTAAACCCCTTCACCAACGGGCCATATAATTTTATTGGTTGCCCTGACTGGATTCGAACCAGTGCATGTCGGGGTCAGAGTCCGATGCCTTACCACTTGGCTACAGGGCAATTTGCTATTTAATTATAATACTTTTTTTCAATTAAAACAAGATGGCATAAATTTTTTTATATATTTTTTATATCTTAACTCTATAATAAGTCAAAATTAGTTATTCAATTGTATTAAATGTTTGTTTTTTGCACCTAGTATTAAATGTATTTGGTTACTAAGATGGAAAAAAATGAAAAAGAAAGTTACATAATTAACCTTCTTTTTTTTCAGTAATTAAGAGTTTATCTAACCAACCTTTTTTATACTTAAGCGATACATAACCTAAAACACTCATTAATAAAGCTCCTAAGGAATCCACAATAAGATCTTTCATAGTATCCATTAAGGCTGCTCTGCCTAATAATCTAGAACCATTTTCAAGAGCAAATTTTTGCATATTAAGTCCTAATAAACCATCAAAACTAAATTCATATATTTCCCAAAATACACCAATTGTTACTGCAAAGCAAAATGAAAACATTGCTATAAAAAATGGTGATAAATTAACGTTTACTTTCTTCTCTTTAGTAAGCAAATTAATAACAGAAAATCCTAAGGCTCCTATTCCCGCGCCACTAAACGTATGAAGTATCGTATCCCAATGAGGAACACGATAATAAAAATCTCTTACTTCTCCTAAAAATATTGCAGCATATAAAAATATAATATAAATAATATACATACTACTAGGAATGACTATTTTAGCCTTTTTAGAAATCATACTTGGTATAAAAAGGGCAAATATTCCAAGTAAACATTGTATAAGCATAAGAACATAATCAGTCTTAACTTTCATGTTAGATAAATTCTCTATGTTAACTGCTGGTGAAACAATTATTTTATATATGATAAATCCTAGGGGTATAACAAATGATATAAATACAAAATTAGTTATTATTTGCTTAATGTTCTTTTGTTTTTTTACTTTTTTCTTTTTCATTTTTTGCTACCTTTAATCTATCTTCTGAAATTATATACCTATATAATATATCATCTTTTATAACGTAAAACCAAGTTTCTTTACCTTTCATTACCTCATAGTTCATTATTGGTAATAAAAGTTCTCTTGATAAGTTAAGAATTTCTTTAAACTCTTCTATCTCAATTAGTTTATACTTATCAACGTCCAAAATGGTTGAAGTATTAACGATTATATCATCATAACTCTTAAGTATTTTAGCTAATACCCTATCATATTCAGACTTATTAGTAAACATAAATAATTTTCTTAACAAAATACAAATTATTAGAAAAACTACTATATTTGCTATAACTATGTAACTCATTACTGCCTTATTAGTTTTTACAAGATCTCCTTCATAAACCTTATTTGTTTTTGGAGTAGACTTTGAATTTTCTATTTTGATAACTGATGAACTAAGAGGTATTTTTAAAGTCTTATTATAATTATCTTTATAATTAGCTCCACCAACTAAACCACTAAAATCAGTTTCCTGCAATACTTCTAAATAACCATCAACTGATATTTTAACCTTACTTTGAAATTCTTTTAACGTTTGTAAATACTCAGTTAAATACAAATCATACGTGCCTGAAGTACTATAATATTTATCATTAAAACTGATGATTTTTTCGTCAATAACACTTTCTTGTTTTAATATTTCGGGATTTCCACTTTTATCACCGGATTCTCTATAATAAACAACTAATTTAGCCGTTAATTTATTAGTTCCTGTAACATTGGTTTTTTCTGTTGAAGAAAAACTATATAACGAATTTATCTGAACATGATCAATCAAATCCAAAATATATGCTTC
Organism: uncultured Mollicutes bacterium; assembly: GCA_945969495.1. Lineage (GTDB taxonomy): Bacteria > Bacillota_I > Bacilli_A > RF39 > UBA660 > Aphodocola. Next base: position 43,424 of record CAMFOH010000001.1, on the reverse strand, counting down.
ATCTTGTCCTAAGTATTCTTCATTAATAAATTCATTTGGTTTTAAGTATACTTTGTAATCAAAATTACCATTAGAAGTATAACTCATTATTACATTTTCATCTTTTTTCTCATCTTCAGGAGTAAGTGCTTTATATAAATAACTTAAAAAAGCAAATTGTAAAACCAAAGCGATGACTAAAAAACATGATATGATTATTTTTTTTATGTCCATTTTTTCAAATTTTAACTTCTTCATTAAAAGCACCTCCTTTATCCTTGTATATAATTAAATCTTATTATAAATTCATAATTATTAACTTCTCCTAACAAATCCCGTGTCCACGAAACCTTAACGTTAAAGCTTTGTTCGTCACCTGGATTAAGTACAGCATCAGTAATACCAATTCCATTATAAGTAACATCTATAGAAGCATCATTTGCTATTCCAAATTGACTAATAGATTCAAGTCTTGCAGGTATTGTTCCCACGTTCTTTATAGTAATTGGAACATCAGCATATGCTCCTTTATACATAAGTTTGGGTACATTTATGGTGACCCTTTTTTTATCCTCAGATATAAAAGCAGTTGCATCAATGCTTCCTTCTTGTTTAATTTCTCCTATTTTTATAAAAACAACTTCTAAATCCTTAAAAGCAGCAGTTTTTCCACTTACTTCTACATTAGTTCTAAAAACAGAATATCCCACGGCCATGGTTATCAAGCATAATACTATTAAAACAATAATTAAGTTTTGTTTTTTCATGAGACACCTCTATCGTATTAAGTATACCATTCAATGCTTAATTTTTCAATAATTAAAAATAAATAAAACAATTATTCGTAAAATATATGACAATTATTTTATGGTGTTCTTCCTTTATCTACCGTCACTTTATCATCAACGTTTGTATTTAAAAGCTTACTAAGTATTAAGGTTGGATAACCTAAGTATGGAATATCAAATTTAATGGTACCAGCATACTGATATTCTTTAACGGGATACAAATCTATATCATCATTATTATCACCTTTTGTTATAAATTGCCTATTTCCTTCTTCATCTTCGTTTATCATAACAACGCGGTGAACAACATAATATCCATCCATTTTGTAACGGATAATGTCTCCTTTTTTTACTTCACTTACATCTTTATCTTGAATTATAACAATATCACCTTTATAAATTTTTGGAGCCATACTATTACTTGCGATAACAAGAGGTTCAATAGGGAAAAGTCCAACACCAAAACAAACCATCAATATAACTATTGCTATCATTGCTAGCCATCCTTTTAAATCTACTGTTTTTACTTCTTTGTGATTTAAAGTTTTATCCATTTTATTAATCATATAGTTTATGTATATATAAGAGAAAAATGGTACTGCTGAATTAAGAATTGAAAGCACTGACCAATCTGTATCAGGCAATATTGGTAATACATATAACGCAAGTTGTGGTAATAAAGCATATAAAACAGATGTTTTATAACCTGCAAAATAACAAATATAAGTTAAATATAGATTTGTTACTATACCAGGTAGTAATGTCTCTATAATAAATTCTAAAGTTGTTAGAGATGTTTCAAAATAAGTGTCAAATTTATAAATATTTAAATCAACAGCGACAAACATTAAAGATATAAATAGTGTCCACGATAAAATTCGCTTTTGATCACAATTATTAATCATGTAATATCTAACATACTCCCTAACAATAAGCATCGGTAAAAAAGTCCATAAATTTGTTATTATTCCCCTTAGAGAACTATCATAAGGATTATTAGCAAAACCTTTAATATATCCTAATACAAAATATATAAGAAAATATATAAGCGTTGTTACTACAACCACAAAATTAACTTCTTTTTTATACTTATTATTAACTATTTTTTTATTTTTAAAATATACAAATGTTATTATTCCAATAAATATCTATTTCATTGGTTTTAAATCATATGCATAAGATGAACCTAACTTCATAGATATTTTAGTTGCTTCTAACACTATAGAAGATAAAATAATTAAAGCTAATACTAATAATTTAATGTTTTTCTTCATAATTCCTCCATTTTCATTTTAATCCAGTTGTCTTAACTGAATAAACCTAAATGTATTTGCACCTGTTGCACGACCATATACATACATTCTATCAATGCTATCTATTTGTTCTTGAGTTAGTGTGAAAGTAACACTTTTAACTCCTACGCCTACTGGTGTTCTAACAATAACGTCTGTTGAATTTCTTAGGTTTATCATTCCATTACTTGCTCCCATATCTCCTTGATAATCTCTTATGAGCATATATTTAACTCCTGGTTTTAAACTCTCTAATAGTTCTTTAAAAGAAGGGTTACTAGCTTTATAATAGACAGCTGGATATTTATTTACTGAATAACCATCAATAGTTTTAATTACAGAACCATTACTATAAGGGTTCAATAAAAGTTCATCTGAAAATAAATTTTGATAATTTCCTGTTGTTTTATAATTTACAATAAAATATAAGTATCTAGTTTTATTTTGATAAGTATATGTTATGGTAGCCTTAGCAGAACTATCACTAGAATTAAAGCTATCAACTTTTATTCCAAATGATACATCAACCGTTCCATTAGGTTCTACTTCGGTTGCTGAAAGAGTACCTTCAGTTAAAACTATATCACTTGAGTCACCAATAACTTCCGTTGAAATAACCCCATTAGTATAGTTTAATACGGTTGGATTTATAAAAGATATGGTATATGTTATCATTTGTCCTTCCAAACTAGCTAATAATGTTTTATCAATATTTAAAATGTAGGTATCATCTTGCCATGATTCACTTTGAAAACTAATTAAATAATCACTTGAAAAGTCTGATGTGAAATAATAATTATTACTAGTATTTCTTACAACTGATGTTACTGGTAATTTAGTACCTTCATAATAATCAACCGTACTTGCAACACCATTTATGGTTAAAGATTCACTAAAAAAAGCATAACCTACTGATAAAAATAATATATATACGAATAAAATCATAGTTATTACATATATTTTTTTACTTTTTTTTTTCCTCATTGTTATCACCTATTAATTATATTTATGATATCTTATACCCCATCAAAATACACAATAAAATAAAATGTTCTTTGTTTTTGTTGTAAATTATAAGTTATTGTTGCAGTTACTGAGTCACTACCATATCTAGTTAAAAAATTATGTTTTATTGTAACTTCAATAGTTGCCGCTTCTCCCTGCTTTATCGTACTAGATGAAATACTTCCAGATGCTTCTTTTACTCCACCACTATCATTTTTAGTTATTTCAACCGATATATTTCCATCCGTATAATCAAGAACAGTGGGATTTGTAAAAGACGCTGTATAAGTAACCGTTTTGCTTCCTATAACAATACCAAATTTTTTCTGATAATGAACTTCTAGAGTATCATCTTGCCATGTCTCACTACTCCAATCTAGATAGTTCTTATGCACACTTTCAGTAGTATAGTGATTATTGGTAGTATCTAATAATATTGGAGTTGTAGGTAATTTAGTACCTTCATAATATTCAACAGTACTTGCAACACCATTTATGGTTAAAGATTCACTAAAAAATGCATATCCAACTGATAAAAAAAGAATGTAAATAAATATAATAATACTAATAATATATATTTTTTTATCTTTTAATACATCCATAATTATACACTCCTATATTATATTAATATTAACATAATATTAACTAAAAAACAATAAAAAAACAGGTATAACCTGTTTTTTGTTAAGCTTGTATTTGTTGGTAATTTAATCTTATAGTAAATTCAACATTTTCAGATGAAACATTAGAATTTGCATCCCACATTACTTTTATGGTAAATGATTGAGTTCCATTTTGTGCAACTTCTACATTCTTTAATTCTTGCAAATTTTCATATGAAACTTTTACTGATGCGTCAGTTGTTAAACCAGATTCTTCAATATTAATTAGCTTAGCTGGAATAGATCCTTTATTTGTTACAGTAACAGGGATAACAACATAAGCACCTGGATACTCTAACCTAGGAACAGTAATAGTTAATGTGTTTTTATCATCACTAATTACTGCTGTTGCTCCTGTAGAACCTACTTGCTCACTAATTGTTGCAGTAGTAAATTCAACATCAAAATTTCCTTTTGCAGTTGCCGTACCATTAATTGTAATAGTTTCACTAAATAGTGCATAACCTACTGCTACTGCTAATACAAAAGCAACTACTGCAATCATAATAATATTTTGTTTTTTCATTTTTTACTCCTTCCTTTATCTTACAAAAATATAATACCACATTTTTAAAAATGTAAACAATATTTTTATCAATATTTATAAAATTAAAATATTAAATGTAAAATTAGCTTTATTTTACAACAAAAAATAAAAGATAAAGTTTACACTTTACCTTTTATTATTGAGCTGTTACTTGCTTGTATTTTAATTTTATTGTAAATGATGCTGCTTCTGCAGTAGTATTTACATTTTCAAGCCATTCAACTTTAATAGTCATATTTTGAGTTGCACCTGATGCAATTGGAGTTTCACTAGCTGCAATACCAGTATAAGAAACTTTGATTGGACCAGCTTCAGTATCTAAACCAGTTTGAACAATATTTTCTAATACAGCTGGAATAGATCCCTTATTTGTTATAGTAACAGGAATAGTAACATAAGCACCTGGGTAAGCTAACTTATTAACAGTTACTGTTAAAGTGTTTTTATCAGGGCTTATTACTGCTATGTTACTTTCTGTTCCATTACCATTAGCATCATTAACTTCTGTGTAACCAGACTTTGTTATTGTTCCAACAGATGTAAATTCAACATCAAAATCTCCTTTTGCAGTTGCTGTTCCATTAATTGTAATAGTTTCACTAAATAGTGCATAACCTACTGCTACTGCTAAAATTAAAGCTACAACACCAATTATAACAATATTTTGCTTTTTCATACCTTTCTCCTCTCCTTATTATCTATAATAGATAATACCCTTAATTTATAAATTAGTCAATATTAAAATTAAAAAGTTAACACATAAAATGTTAACTTTTATATTTCTAATACTTGTCCAGGCTTTATTAGATTAGGATTTTTTCCAATTACATCTTTATTCTTATTATACAATTCTTTCCAGTCAATTCCATATTTTTTAGCTATGTCAATCAAAGTATCATTCTTTTTTACAACATAAGTAGATGGTTTTATACCACTAGACGAATTAGGCACTCTTATTATTTGCCCAATATATATCTTATTTGGATTTGTTATGTTATTATAACTAGCTAAAGCCTGATATGTAGTTCCATACTTGCTAGCTATTTTACTTAAATTATCTCCTTTTTTTACTACATAATTAATTTCAGAAATAATATTTTCTTTATCTAAAATAACAGGATTATCATTATTGTTTAATTTATTACTTTTTATTATTGACGGATAATCTTTGTATGAAACGTTTAAATCCACATTACCATTTATACCAGGAATGCTTCCTTTAGAAGAATACTGCCATATACCAAATGGTTTATTATAGCTAGGTTTACCTTTCCATTCAGCTAACCATTTATCATATCTATCAAGCTTACTATCATTTAATTTATTATTTAAATAATCTAAGTTAGCATATATCATTACATAATATCCTGCATCTTCAATTTTCTTACAAATTGTATCTGCTATATCTACTAATGTATCTTGTCTTAAATTAGAAGTTCTACTAGAAGATTCTATATCTATTACGACCGGATAAGTAGGATTATATTTTTTTATGATATTTATAAAACCATCAGCTTCTTTTTTTGCTGAATCTACACTTTTTGCATAAGAAAAGTGATATAGCCCATAAGGCACTCCTATCCTTTCTAAACCTGCTATATTCTGCTTATATTTTTTATCCTCATAAAATGCTCCATAACTAGTTCTCACCATAGCAAAATCTATATTTCCTTTTAATTTATCAAAATCTATATCACCTTGGTGATGAGAAATATCAATACCTCTCTTTTCCATAATTTCCCCCTTTTCATTATTATTTAATGAAACAAGTTTAAAGAGGAATAATTATTAAGCCACTAAAAAAACGCAAATAATTGCGTTTTAGTTATTAACTTTTTGATGAACAATAGGACTTTCCATTGTAAGTGGTACAAAAGTGTATCCATTAGCAAGCCCATACTCAATAATTCTTTCAACTGCATCAACCGTATATGATTTTATATCATGCATTAATACAACATTAACATCATTTTCTTTTAAACCACTTATAACATTTTGAACTATTTTGTTAGAATCTTTGGTGTTACCAGCATCTCCCGATGCAATGGTCCAATCAAAATATCTAAATCCAATTTCTTCTACTTTTTTCGTTAAATCACTCATTATTCCAATACGATATCTTTTGCTGATAGTATTAGAACTTCCACCTGGAAATCTAATTATTTTTGATTCCTCACCCGTATACTGTTTAACTTTATCTTGAATTTTTAATAGATCTTCCATATAAGAATCAATACCAGAATATATTAATCCATAATTATGAGTATAGCTATGAAGACCAACTGTATGTCCTTCATTATGTTCCTTGGTTAATAATTCATTGTAATTATTGTTATATCCAGTTACAAAAAAAGTTGCTTTTACATCATATTTTCTTAATATATCAAGTAACCTTTCAGTATGGGCTCCTGGACCATCATCAAAAGTTAGATAAATTGTTTTCGCACTAACCTCTCCTGGTTTATAGTTATTTTTTGGAAAAACTTTAACAATTCTTTTTGCAACCACTTCATTACCAAACTCATCTTTAATACTATAAGTTATCTCATAAGTTCCTTTTTTATTAGTATCTAAATTTGTAGTTACATTAACTTGTTCAGTTATATTTCCATCGCAATTATCAATTGCAACATAACCAGGTTCAATATAATTAGAACCAATAGAAATATATATTGTGCTTTCGCCATTTAAAATTAAGGTTGGTTTTTCATTATCATTAATCGTTACATCAAACTCCTTTTTTGTACTATTACCAGAAGAGTCAGTCACTTTATATATTATCCTATTATCTTTTATTTTATATTTGATTTTATCAGTTATATTTCCATCATAATTATCAATTGCTTCAAAAGTAACTCCACTTACGTTTCCGTTTGGACAAACATTTTCAAAAGTACCATTTATTGTTAACTTTGGAGATTTTGTATCAACAACTTCAACTTTCTTCTTAAAAGTAGCTACACTTTTATCTTTTTTTACCCTATAGGTAAGTGTATAAACTCCTAATTTTTTCGTATTTACCATTCCTTGAACTTTATATTCTATTTTATTACATTTAATTTTGTTTCCATAACAAGCAATCACATTATCATTATTCTTATAATTACTAAATACTTCTACTTTATCATATGAATTAACATTTTTAAAATATATCTCATTGTTAAAATAATTTGTATATATTAAAATTATCAGTAATAAAACAGAAAAAAATAAAATTAGTAATAATCCTTTATTTTTCATACTTACACCTTCATACTTATTATAACACGAGTTTTACAAAGTATAAAATAAAAGAACATTATTTTAAAATGTTCTTTCTATAAAATTATTTATTTATAAAGTAATTTTGTTACTGCTTTCATAACCGCAATTTTACCATATGAATAAGTAAGACTTCCTTGTTGATATGCTATAAAAGGTTCTCTAATTGGCCCATCACAAGAAAGCTCTATAGATGATCCTTGAGTAAATGCTCCTGCTGCCATAACCACTTTATCATCATATCCTGGCATATCCCATGGAAGTGGTTTTGAAAATGAATCAATTGGTGATGCACTTTGTATACCACCACAATATTCTATTAAATCGTTTTCATTTTTAAATATAATATTTTGAACAATGTCTGCCCTTTCTTCATTATATTTAGGTTCTACATCATACCCTAAATCTTCTAAGACTTTACTTGTTAAAACAGCCGTTTTAAGTGCTGATGCAACTACGCTAGGTGCTAAAAATAATCCTTGCAAGATTTGTTTATTAATTCCAAGCGTTGGACCTACTTCTCTTCCTTCACCTGGTAAAGTTAGTCTTTCACCTGCCAAATCAACTAATTCTTTTTTACCTGCTATATAAGCTCCATTAGGTGCTATACCACCACCTAAGTTTTTAATTAAAGAACCAACCATAACATCTGCTCCAACTTCTGTTGGTGATTTATCTTCTACAAACTCACAATAACAATTATCAACCATGATAATTATATTTTTATCTATACTCTTAATAAATTTGACTGCTTTTTCTACTTTATCAATCGTAATACTTTTTCTTGTAGAATAACCTTTACTTCTTTGTATTTCTATTAGTTTAACCTTTGTTTTAGTAATATAACCTTTTATTTTTTCATAATCAAAATCATTATCAACCAAGTCTATTTGATCATAATTAACTCCAAAAGATTTTAAAGAACTATTATTCTCTTTAATTCCTATTACTTCGTGAAGTGTATCATAAGGAGTTCCCGTTATGCTAAGCATAACATCCCCCGGTCTTAAAAACGCAAATAAAGCCACGCACAAAGCATGAGAACCTGATATAAACTGACTTCTAACCAAAGCATCTTCTGCGCCTAAAACTTCTGAAAAAACTTTTTCTATAGCATCTCTACCTACATCATCATAACCATAACCCGTAGTAGAATTAAAATGTATTTCCGATATTTTATTATTATTAAACGCACTAAGTACCTTTAAACTATTTATATCACACATATCATCTATCTGCTTAAATTCTTCTTTTAAATCTTCTTCTGCTTTTAAAACTAACTCTTTAGCTTTATTACTTATTCCAAATTCATTATACATATTTGCACTTCCTTTCAACTATAAAATAAATAAATTATTAAACCTATAATTATTACGATTGATACATAAATAAAATTTTTAATCACTTGTTTCCTTTTTATAATATCATAATTATTTATGTAATTTACAATAACATCATAAATTTCATCATATGTTTCATTTTCAAAATGTTGATGAGTAATGTTTTTATTTTTTATATAAAGTTCTATTTTTGAATCATCACAAATAATAGTTATAATCTCATTTTTAATAATTATACAATTATATACGTCATCGATAGTAATATTATAATTTTTATATGTATTTCTTAATAATTTAAAAATATCTTTCATATTGTGCATTATATAACTCCTTATTTAGTTTCTATTTTCTCTTTATTCTCTACATATTTATAATTTAAATTATTTTTACTGTTGATAACTTTCTTACCAAGTTTTAGTTCTATTTCTTTTTTAGTATTACTAGCTATTTCACCGCCTGCTTTTGCTATTATTTTATTAGCCTTTAAACCATGTGGTTTATGTTCTTTAGCTAGTTTCCTTGTAGTTACATCTCCTATATCAGTTAGTAAAAGTTCTAAATCACTCATGTTATCCCTTAAAGACTCTTTTCTAATACCTTTAAAATCTTTGTATTCAGATGCTTTCATGCCATACCAAGCTTTATATATTTCATTAGTTAAATAGCATATTCACTTGTCTTTTCTATACTTTAGTAAGTTTATTTCTATCTAATATAGCTTTTAATCTTCTTTCTATCCATTCTAGAGGATAACCATGATTCTTATAGTATTCTATCGCTCTATGAATTGCTTTTTCAGGATCAAAAACCTCATCTATTCTTTCTTTACCTAAAGATGCTAACCACATCTTAAAAGGTTCTGCCTTATGCGATGGAACAGATTCTATAAGTCTAAATATACCTTCAGTATCTAAAACATCAGTCATATATTTTTTACCATCTTTCGGAGAAGTTAACTTTAGTTGTACGATTTTTTCGTACAACTTACTACCTTCATCTACTAATTTTTTCTTTAAATCTGTCCAATATCTTCTTGGAATTTTACTTTCAGTTAAAACACCTATTACATCTACTACACTGAAATATTAATCTTTTTTTCACTATTCCAAATACTTCTAATTTAATTACCTTCAAATAAATTCGTTATTGTTTTTAATTTTTGTTCTTTCATGCTAGTCTCCAATCAATTAATGATAATTAACATGCTAGCATACATATGTTCGCATGTAAATAATTTTATAAATTTTTCTATCGACATATTTCGACATACTATTTATTATGCGTGATTACATCCTCCATCTACTCTTAAAACTTCGTTATTTATGTAACTTGCATCATCACTTGCTAAAAAATATATTGCTTTAGCTATTTCTTCTGGTTTAGCAAATCTTTTTAAATAAATTTTTTCACTTTCGTCTTTAATTAAGTCTTTATCCATTTCTTTAATTTGTTCTGTATTAGTCCAACCAGGTGCAACAGCATTAACTCTAATATAAGGAGATAATTGTAAAGATAAGTTATGAGTAAAAGATATTAAAGCAGCTTTTGAAGCATCATAATCTAAGGCATATGGATAATAAGTATCTATCCCATTTGTGGATGCAACATTAACTATGCTACCTTTCTTATTTACAAGCATATGTTTGCAAACTTCTTTACTAACCAAAAAGGATCCTATTAAATTAACATCTAATATCTTTCTAAAGTTTTCTACAGTTTTATCTTCAAAAGTAGTATCAATTGCAATACCAGCATTATTAACTAATACATCAATGTGTCCAAAATTGTTAATTATATCACTAACCATTTTTTTAACATCTTCTTCACAAGATACATCACACTTACAAAGCATCACGTCTACATCATAGTTTTCCACAATAAAACTTTTTAAGTTTGAAGCAGCATCATCATTAGAAACATAATTAATTACCACGTTATATCCTTTTTTTGCAAATTCTATTGCGGTAGCTTTTCCAATTCCACGTGATGCTCCCGTTATCAAAACCGTCTTTTTCATAAAAATCCTCCATATAAATGTATTCTACCACAAATTAAAAAAAGTTAGAATAATTTGTTCTAACCTTATCCTAAAGCCACATCTAAAACCATCATTATAACAAATCCTATAATAAAACCTAACGTCGATAGATTTTTATTTTTTTCAAATGATTCTGGTAATAATTCTCTTACTGCAACTAATATCATGCAACCTGCTGCAAATGAAAGCAAAAATGGTAATATGCTATTTACATAAGTAACAAGTATGGCACCTATTACCGCAGCAACAGGTTCTACAACTGCAGATAACGTACCTAATAAAAAACTTTTTGTTCTTGAAAGACCCTCACTTCTAAGTGGTAATGACACTGCAGCTCCTTCTGGAAAATTTTGAACTCCTATTCCTAAAGTTAACATTAAAGCACCAACTAAAGACATACCAGAAGTTTCACTTGAAAGGCTACCAAAAGCTACGCCAATCGCCATTCCTTCTGGAATATTGTGAATAGTTATTGCACAAATTAATAAAATATTTTTCTTGAGAGTTCCTTTATTTATTTTATTATTATCATTTAATGCTTTATCTAGGAATTTATCAGATAAAAGTACAAATAGCCCCCCTACAACAAAACCTAATGCTGGTAATAACCATACTATGTATCCTAAAGACTCTGATAAATCAATTGATGGTGCAAGTAATGACCAAAATGATGCCGCAATCATTATTCCTGCAGAAAATCCTAATACTATATCAAGTATTTTTTTATTAATAGATTTAAAGAAAAAAACGGTTAAAGCTCCAAGTGACGTTACTAACCAAGTAAATAAACATGCTATAAAGGCTTGTATAATAGGACTTATATTACAAAACCAGTTCAATTGCCTCACCCCATACCTTATAATATGAGTTTAGTAAAAGGCCGTTACTTAAAACAAAAAAATAAGCATTGTATTTCAATGCCTATTTAGAAAAATCAACTTTAATATTTTCTTTTTTATTATCATCCAGTTTAAAGAATTCTTTCTTTTCAAAAGCAAACGTTTTAGCTACTATGTTAGAAGGAATAGACTCTACTAAATTATTATATTTTTCAACAGATCTATTGTAATTAGTTCTAGCAATAATTAATTTATCTTCTATTTCTTTTAAGTTTGCTTGTAAATTTAAAAAGTTAGTATTTGCCTTTAACTCAGGATAACTTTCAGCTAACGCCAAAACTTTATTAAAACTTTTATCAATTTGATTTGTTTCAGCAACACTAAAGTCGGTTTTTTGATATTGTGTTCTTAAGTCAGTTATCTCAGTTAATGTAGATGATTCATGTTTTGCATATCCTTTAACGGTTTCTATTAAGTTAGGTAACAAATCAAATCTTTGATTTAATAAAACATCAATATCAGACTCTCTTTGTTTTACTCTGTTATTTGCTTTAATGAATCTATTATAGATTATAAGTAACGAACCAGTTATTATTATTACTACTATTAAACATATATTTATTATCATATTATTTCCCCCTTACATTGTTTCTATGGTTATTTTGTTAACATAACCATTACCATCATAATCAAGTGATATTTCATAAAATTGTATTTCGTGACCATTAAAATCTTTTAAACTATTTTTTATATTTTTTATATTATTTGCATCCGTTCCATAAGATGTTCCATCAAACATAAATTCTATTAAATGCTCATTATTTTTTTTATTATTTGTTATAGCATCGTCTATTATCTTAGATACTATTGCGCTAGTTTGAGTTCCAGACCAAAATTCATAACTTCTATTAAAGTCATCTTTTGCTGCATTTTTTTTAGATTCTTCTATTTTGTTTTGTATATTTTCTTGTTGCTCTTTAAATTCTTCTTCCATTTCTTGTTGTTTTTTTTCTTGTTTTTCTTTTTCTTTTTTAATTTCTTCTTTTATTGCATCTTTTTTTTCTTTTATAGAGCTTGCTATTCTATAAGACAATGTTGTAACTGATGCTATAAATATAATAATTAGGATATATAGTATTATTTTTCTATTACCACCATTATTGCTCTTATTTTCTTTTTTATTAATATTTTTTTCTTCCGCTGATTCTAAAAATACATTATCATCAGTTAAATCATTTACACTGACATCAAACAACTTTGACATTTCTACTAACTTATCCATATCTGGTTTTGTTTGCCCTAATTCCCATTTAGATACGGTTTGCCTTGTTACATTAAGTTTTTCTGCCAAACTCTCTTGAGACAACATGTTTTTCTTTCTTAAATGTATTAATTTTTCATCAAATCTCATACACTACCTCTCCTTTTCTTCCTTTATATTACCAATTTATTACTATTTGATCTAGCAATTATAATTGGAAATTTGTCAATTTTACTTAACATTTACATTAAAATCTCCAATTTTTTATTTCTTCTAAATCTTCACCTTTATCAACTATGTATTTCGCATGCTCTATTAGTTTTCTATTCATATCATTAATTATTTTTTCCTCCTCAAGACCTAATTCAAGATTATTAACAGCATCAATTACTAGGTTAAATCTATCTATTTTGTTTTTAACCCTCATATCAAAAGCCGTTGTAATAGTACCTTCTTCCATATATCCATGAACATGTATATTATGATTATGCCTAAAGTATGTTAATTCATGAATAAGGGTTGGATAACCATGATAAGCAAATATGATTGGTTTATCTTTTGTAAATAATTCGTCATAAGCTTCATCGCTTAAAGCATGTGGATGAGAAGTTGTTGAATCAATTTTCATTAAATCTACTACGTTTATAAATCTTATTTTTAAACTTGGTAAATACTCTTTTAATATTTTAGTGGCAGCGATAGCCTCTACCGTTGGGGTATCACCAGCACACGCCATTATTAAATCTGGATTATTATCATTACTTACAAAATCCCAAGTTCCTATACCTTTAGTACAATGCTCAATAGCTTGATTTATGTTTAACCATTGATAAGAAGGATGTTTTGATGCTACTATTACGTTAACGTAGTTTTTACTTTTCAAACAATGATCCATACAAGATAATAAACAATTTGCATCAGGTGGTAAATACATTCTTACAACATCAACTTTTTTATTTGCAATATGATCTAAAAATCCTGGGTCTTGATGAGTAAAACCATTATGATCTTGTTGCCATACGTTTGATGCTAGCAAGAAGTTAAGCGATGATATAGGTTTTCTCCATGGTATTTCATTACATACCTTAAGCCATTTAGCATGCTGTGCAGCCATTGAATCAACTATTCTAATAAAGGCTTCATAGCTTGCAAAAAAGCCATGTCTACCCGTTAATAAATATCCTTCTAACATTCCTTCACAAATATGCTCTGAAAGCATTGAATCCATTACCCTACCATCTTTTGATAAGTATTCATCATTTTCTTTTATATCTAATTGCCAATCTCTATTTGTTACATCAAATACATCATAAAGCCTATTAGACATTGTTTCATCTGGGCCAAATATCCTAAAGTTTTTATTTTCTTTATTTAGTTTAAATATATCTTTAATAAAACTACTAAGTACTAGCATATCCTGTTTTTTAACACTACCAGGAGTAGATACATCTACTGCATAATTAGCAAAATCAGGTATATTAAGTTCTTTTCTTAAAATGCCACCATTAGCATATAAACTAGAGCCCATTCTTTTATTCCCTTTAGGGCAAAAATCTTTTAATTCTTTAATTAAATCACCATTATCATTAAATAACTCTTCTGGTTTATAACTTCTAAGCCAGTCTTCCAATAATTTTATATGTTCTTCTTTTTCCATTGAAATAGGAACCTGATGTGCTCTAAATGAACCTTCTATGTTTTTTCCATCAACCTCTTTAGGACCAGTCCACCCCTTTGGTGTTCTTAAAATTATCATAGGCCATTTTATTTTTTCTTCTTCTTTAGATAATTTTATTTTCTTAATATCATTTACTATAGCATCCATTGTTGCAGCCATTTTTTCATGCATACTTAATGGTTCATCACCAGAAACTAAGTATGGTTTATATCCGCATCCATAAAAGAAACTAGCTAACTCCTCATCTGACATTCTAGAAAAGATAGTAGGATTACTAATCTTATAACCATTCAAATGAAGAATTGGTAAAACAACTCCATCTGTTTTAGGATTAATAAATTTATTACAATGCCAGCTTGTTGCAAGAGGACCTGTTTCAGCTTCTCCATCACCAACTACGCATGCTGCAATTAAATTAGGATTATCAAGCACCGCACCAAAAGCATGTGCTAAAGAATATCCTAATTCACCACCCTCATGAATTGAACCTGGCGTTTCAGGTGCTACGTGCGATGGTATTCCTCCTGGAAACGAAAACTGTTTAAATAGTTTTTTCATGCCCTCTTCATCTTGCGTAACTAAAGGATATTTTTCTGTATAACTTCCTTCTAGATATGTATTTGCCACCATAAAATTACCACCGTGACCAGGTCCAGATAAATAAATAATGTTTAAATCATATTTATTAATTATCCTATTTAAATGAGTATATATAAAATTTTGTCCCGGAACAGTTCCCCAGTGCCCTACTATTTTCTTTTTTATATCTTCTTTTACAAGATGTCTTTTTAAAAGCGGATTATCAAGTAAATAAAGTTGACAAGCTGATAAATAATTAGCAGCTCTAAAATAACCATCTAATATTTCTAATTCTGTCATAGCCAAGCCTCTTTTCTATTCTATAAATCATTATAACATAACATTTTAAAAAACAAGATAATATTTAGTATCTTGTTTAAATATATTTTTTAATAATATTATCAAAATCTTCTTCCAGATTTTCCTTTCTTATATATCCATCAAATCCATCTTCTACGTAGTGCTCTTTTATTGATTCTTTATCTTTTTGAAGCATTACGATGGTTGGAGTATTAAAGCCTTGCCTTACTTCTTGCATTTTTCCTAAAATTGCAAAAGCACTATTTGGTATCATTTCATCTTCTAAAATTATAACATCAAAACTTTCTCCATCTTTAATCCTTTGAACTAAGTCATCACTATGCATAGTAGTTAAAAACTCAATATCATATTTACTTGATAGTGTGTTTAAGTCCTTTAAAGTTTGTAATTTATCACTTACTGCCATTACCTTTTTCTTATTAAAAATATATTCACTATAATATGTATTTTTATCTATTTTTATTTTTTGGTCTAATACTATCGTAAAAGTGCTTCCAACGTTTTCTTCACTTTTTATATTTATATATCCACCTAGCTTTTTCATGATTTTAAAAGCCAATTTTAAATCTATATCAAGACTATCAAGTTTTAAAAGATCGGTATCTTCTAAATCACTATTACTTTTTAATAATTCATTTAGTATTTCAACGCTCATCCCACAACCTGAGTCTTCTATTTCTATTATAAGACGACACACATCATACTTAACTATCTCATTTACACTAACTTCTATATAACCTTCTTTAGTATATTTTACCGCGTTAAATAAAATACTACTTATAACTTGTTTTAATTTAACAGCATCTCCATACAATTCAGTTGGTATGTTTTTACTTATTCTTGTCCTTAATTCAATTTTGTTACTGATTTTTTTTTCTAACGTTTTTATACAAGTATTAAGTAGTGTATACACATTATAAGTATCTGTACTAACTGATAATTTACTAGAATTAATACTTGAAATATCTAATACATTATTAATTATGTTCTTTAATCCTCTTGCGTTATTTTCTATAACTTTTAATCCTTTATTAATGGTTTCTAAATCTTTTTCACCATCTAACATGTTTTTAACTTCTAATATGTTATCTATCGGTCTTTTTGTATCTTGAGACATACTAAATAAAAAGTTAGATTTTTCCTCGCTCATGCTCTCTAGTAATTTTTTATTTTTATTAAGTTCATATATCATTTTTACATCAGGGTTTTCAATCGTAAAAAACATTATTAAATCTGCATATGCTGCAACTAGGGAAATAATTAATATTTCTGGTGCAACACTTCTTACTAAAAGTGCTACTATTCCAAATACTGCTAGAGCAAAAAGAGGAATGAATTTTTTATTAGTAGAACTTTTAAAATTTTTAACTAATGATTTTATAACAAATATCACCATTAAAATAACATATACACTTAGCGCAGAAAAAAGTACATTCATCGCTGGACCATTTGTATCTATAACTCCATTTTCATTTATAACATTAACTTCTAAAAAGAAAAAGCTAATAAAAATAATTATGTTTATTACTAAGCTAATTTTTTGAATTATGGTTCTTATCTTTTTGTTATTATGAAGAGCTACTATTATTACGTAGTTAAATAAACCCCATACCCATAATAGCATTAAAATATAATCTACCCTATGTATATTATAAATATAACTAGGTTTACCATATAAATTCATTAATACTACTAATATACATGCTAATAATGATTCTAAAAAACCTATGATTATTAAAAACGAGTATGCATTTGTTTCTTCACTTTTAATTCTTTGTTTAGAGTTAAATATTATTAATATCAAAGCATTTATTAAAACCGCACAAATTGGAAAATATAAATTATTCATAATAGCCTCCTCTTATATTAAAAGTATATCACAGCAAAAAAAACATATCAAATAAAACCATCATATTAATGATGGTTTCTTTTAGATAATAAAAATGCATTTTTTTGATTCAAATTTAAATCATCTAAGTGTTTAAATGCTTCTTCTTGTTCTACCTTCGTTTTATCAACAAAATGTTTTTTTTCTATATCTTCTTCAGTGAATTTCCATTCTTTTAAAGCTATAGCTTTATATTCATCCCAGTATGCACTAAGTGGGCTAGTTTTTTTATAATCAGGAACAAAATAATCTTCTACTGATAATTTCTTACTATATTTTTTAGCAAGTTCATCCCTTTTAATAGAAGAGTTCTTTTCCCATATATTAGCAACTAATTCATAACCGATCTGGCCTTTTAACAAATCTAAACCTTCTATTTTTTCTTCCATAGTTAGTGTTTTGTTGCCATAAATTGCCATATAATCTATTGGCTTTCCAAATCTAATGCAAGCTTTTCTTTTACCAAAAGTATGCTTTTTATCGACAAGATCAAAAGCAACTGGAAAAACTATCGCATTAGAATCTATAGCTGCCTGAACAATGTAGTTATAGCCATCATAATATGGCTTGTTTTCAGAAAAATTCCACGAACCCTCATAATACCATAGCATATTATAACCATTATCTAAAACATCTTTTATAACTTTTTTTATGTTTTTTCTATCATTTATTATTTTACTTACTTTATCGTTATATTTTTTTAATTCTTCATTGTATTCCTTTTTTAAGCTATCATTATCAGTAAGTTCAATATACTCTTTTAACTCTTCTAAATATGATTCATCCTTTTTTAGTTCTGGAGTATTATATGGATTATCCATATCTAAATATAAAATACCGTTTTTTTCTAATAATTTACCAGAAATATCAGGGTGAACATTCTCAAAATCACCTGATAATAAAACCATATGTAAAGCAATAGCATCCATTTCGATTGCAATATCTTGCATTCTAACATGGTTAGGAGCAAATATTATAGGCCTATTTTTATATTCTGGATGTTCTTTATACAATTCTTCTAAAAACTTAAAAAATTCCCTTTTATAAAGTGTTTTCCCATTTAAAAAATCTTTTTTATAACCACTAACAGTATTAACTATCTTCATTAAAGCATACAAAGTATTATGTAAGTTCATATTTTTTTCAATACTTTCTAATTCTTCCGCTAGAAGACCTTTATCTATTCTATCTTGTCTTCTTTTTTTTAATTCTTCTTGTTCTTGTATTATCTTTTTTCGTTTCTCTTCTTTCTTCACCAAAATCACCCTTTTGATCTTATTTATTACTACTTAATACTATAACGAGTGTATATTCTAGCATAAAAAAAAGAAAATATCAAATTCATCATTTAATATTTTCTTTTTCTTTTATTTTATTTCGATGTATTTTTTATCTTCTGTTTCATCCTTTTTAGGTACAACTATTTTTAAAACACCATTATTAAATTCAGCATTTACTTTATCTGAATCTAAATCATGTAGATAAAATGACCTTTGGTATTTACCATAAGTTCTTTCACGATGAATGTATTTTTTACTTTCATCTTCATTGTTTGTTTCACTTGATTTCTCAGCGGTTATTGTCAAATAATCTTTCTTGGCTTCGATTTTAATTTCATTCTTATCAAAACCTGGAACATCCATTTCAATATGATAATCGCCATCCTTTTCGTAAATATCGCACTTCATGTTATCCTCTCTTGTACTAGGCATAAAGTCTTCAAAAATGTCACCTAAATAATTTCTTGGGATTAAACTCATATTAATCATCTTCCTTTCCTTACAATTATGTTATACCACTATTTTTAGCACTTGTCAAGTGTGAGTGCTAATTATTTTAATTCTATTTTATTTTATGTAAAGTTTTTTTGTTTTATACAAAAAACAAGGATTAACTTTCCTTGTCTTCGTTTTCGTATAAAGTTTTATATACCTTACTTTTATCTAATAGTTCTTTATGCGTACCACTATCACTTATTCGCCCCTTATCTACAACGTAGATAACATCTGCATCAACAATCGTAGATAAACGATGTGCAACAATTATTATGGTATGATTTTTTACTAAGTCATCAATAACTTTTTTTATGTAACTTTGAGATTCATTATCAAGTGCACTAGTTGCTTCATCAAATAATATTACCTTACTTTCTTTAGCAAGTGCTCTTGCGATAGATAACCTTTGTTTTTGACCACCAGATAGGTTAACCCCACCTTCACCAAGTTTTGTATTGTATTTATTTGGTAAAGATTCAATATAATCATCTAAATAAGCCATCTTACAATATTTCTTAATTTCTTTTAACGTAATATTAGGTTTAACCACCTTAAAATTATCCTTTATTGTTCTATTAAACAAAAATGGTTCTTGCCTTATAACTGATATGTTTCTTCTTAATGATTCCTCAGTTAAATCCTTTATGTTAACATCATCTAAATATATGTTGCCATCTTCGGTATCAAAAATCCTAGTAATTAAGTTAAATAGTGTTGATTTACCTTGGCCTGATCGTCCTACAATAGCTATTTTCTTACCAGTTTCAAAAACAACCGAAAGGTTCTTTAAAGTTATTTCTTCATTTGGATAATTAAAAGTCACGTTATCAAAAGTTATTTTACCAACCGGGCTTTTTATATTTACCAAACCAAATTCATCATCATTATACAAAGTATTATCTGTTATTTCGTTTATTCTTCTTAAAGATACAAATAATTTTTGATACATTCTATTCATGCTTGTTAAATTATCAATTAACCAGGTAAATCTATATATGTACCAAGTCATTGCCATAAAAAAACCAATACTAGATTTCCCATAATATATTTCTATTAAGCAAGTTGCAAAAACTAAACATTCAAGTGATATTTTAACAACCCACATTATTATCGAATATATCCTATGTAAATTTATATCTTCTACGTCTTTTTTAAAAATAAGATTTCTAAGTTCATCTATTTCTTTTAATAAATTATCTTTTATCCCAAGCGTTTTTATCTCTCTTATTCCTCTAATAGACTCAGTAGATAATGCTGTATAATCATCTTTTTTAGCTTTTAATTCTTTATTTATTTTCTTTATTTTAGGATTAAATATCTTAGTTACTATAAATATTATAATTAAGAAAATTATAATTTCTAGTGCTACAATCTTCGAATTAAATAAAATATAAATTAATATTAAAATACATCCAAAAGTATTTATAAGAGTCTGGATAATATTGTTAAACATACTTGATAATGTTTCAGTGTCATAAGTTATCCTGTTAATAAGCTCTCCACTTGTTTTTTCCTCAAATGCATACGCTGGTAAATTAAGTGTTTTTTTATAAACCATTATACTTAACTTTCTAGATAAATTAGCCTCTATTTTGCTTGCTATCATCGTTCCAATATTATTCAAAATATTATTAAAGAAAACCCCAATTACAAAATAAATACCAAGGTAAAAAAGTGCCATTTTTATGTTGAGTGCAACAATTGATTCAGTAACTTCACCTTGCAACCAACCATTAGTAATTGATAAAAGCGAGCTTATAAAAATACATATAAAAGCTATTAAAAGTTTCCACTTATCTTTTTTTACAAGATTATATATATTTTTAAACTCTTTTATACTTTTCTTTTGTTCTTTTTCTTCAGTCATAGTATACCTCCTTATTTTATTTTTTCTTTATCTAAGTTATTTACGTATAAATTAAATTCTTTATATGTTAATCCAGGTTCAACCTCAAAAAACTGAGTTGTTATTCTTTTAAACCCACCTTCAGGTGCTGGTTTATTTTTACTTTTATATTCCTCTTTCATCATACTTTCATATATATTTACTATTTTACCTATTGCATCGTTTTCACTTTCATATTTATAGATTCCTACTCTATTAAAATCCGGATGTTCCAACTGAAAAACTTCATCATCAATATAAAATAGTATAAAGCAGTGCATTCTTTCTGGAGCGTCTAAATCATCAAAATTTTCATCTTCATACATTCTTGTGCAAAACATTTTTGATGGGACTTCAATTTTATTCATTAACTCATGAATTAAATAAACTTGTTCTATACATGTACCAACTTTTTGGTTTAAAACACTTTCAAGTGACATGGTTTTATAACATTTTCTAAAATTATCCATGTTTTTTATTCTTTTTTCTCCATCTGTTCCTATCCAACCATATTCTATATTTTCATTTAAATATTCTAAAATATCATTAGGAGTTTTTATATCATTTATCGTCATTATCCCTCCGTAATTTTTTCTAAAGTTTTATTAATGCTTAAATTCGTTGTATCAATTACATTTTTACTATTTAAATATTCCTTTTTAAAATTATTTAATAATACTAAACATCTTTCATTCATTCTACAACTTGGATCTCTTAATTTATCTCTTCTTAATAATTCTTCTTCACTTACTAATAGAACTTTAAAAATAATATTATATTCTTTAAATTTATCTTTTAATAATTCATAATCTTTTCTATTAATGATGTAATTAAAAACAACATCATAACCATTTTCTAATCCATTTTGTATTAAACTTATAATATTTTTCCAAAATAAGTCTAAATGGTTATTAGGTTTCCATGCTTGTACATAACCACCTATTACCATATGATAGATATCATCACCTTCTATCAAAATAGACTTACTTAATTTTTCTGCTAAAAGTTTAGATATTGTTGTCTTTCCAACACCAGCTGGTCCCGTTATTAAATATAATTTGTTCATGTTTATCACCTTCCTTAGTGCAAGAAAAAAATCTTGCTTTTTTTATTTAAGCAAGATTAAATAAACATGAATACTAAAAGTTAGATGAAATTCACGTGATTAATCTTGCATATAATATAGTTGTTAGTAAATCTAAGTTTCATATTAATCACGCTCCTTTCTTCATTTACTGAATTAAAGATAACATATTAAAAAGTATAAGTCAACAAATTATACGCAAAAAACATTCTAAATAGAACGTTTTTTCCTTTTAAATATTTTATATATTTCAACAACAAGTAGTATGATAAGTGAAAATCCTAAAAGTTCTACCATGTTTATAAAAGGCACACTACTAGTTTTTAAAAAACTTGATAAAACATCATTTTCCATAACTATTATTTGTAATATAATTGAACCTACTATTACAACTGGTATCCATAAATTTTTCTTTAAACTCATCTTAAATGCAGACGTTTTTTCACTCCTACAATTAAGGACGTGGATGTTTTGCATAAATACCATAAGAGCCATTATATATCCTCTTGCAACGTTAACATCCATGCCATTTTTAAGTAGGTTATTCCATACCATAAAAACGATGATTCCCATTGTTAATCCAGATATTAAAACTTCTATAAGTAATTCTTTATTAAACAGTGAATCACTTGTTTTTCTTGGTTTTTCTTCCATTACTTTATCTTCGGTCGGTTCAAATGATAGTGCAAAATCCTGAAGGCCATCCGTTACGATGTTAAGCCATAATAATTGGATTGCAACAAGTGGCATAGGCAACTCAAAGAATATTGATAAACAAAAGAATAATACCTCAGCAAGCCCACAAGATAGTAACATATATGATACTTTTCTAATGTTACTATATGCCCCTCTTCCTTCTTTAACGCCACTTACAATTGACGAAAAGCTATCATCAAGAACTATCATATCAGCTGTTTCTATTGCACCATCAGTACCAGATCCCAATGCAATCCCTATGATAGCGCATATAAGGGCTGGAGCCACATATCCTCCCTCCCCTCATCCCGCCCCAACCTCACCTTAACTATGACCTCATTCAACTATTTTTAACTTATCAATTGGCGTAACTCTTGAGAATACTTTTTTACATTTTACAAATCTATCAAATTCATCTTCACCTTTTTCGCTCATCATCTCGACATCAGCACCTGTTGCTACCTCATCATAGGAATTACACAACTTTAAATCCTTAGCTATCTTGTACGCGGTTAAAGGATGATCACCAGTAATCATAATAACGTTTATACCAGCTTTTACGCATTCGTTTATAGAATCTTTAACATCTTTTCTTACTGGGTCTATAAACGCAACTAAGCCCTTAAACTCTAAAGTTTCTATATCATTTTTATCATAGTCTTCTTTTAATTTAAAATTAGCTAATTTACTACTTGCAAGTGCTATAACCCGGTATCCTTCTTTAGCTAATTCTTCATTTTGTTTTTTTATTTTTTCCTTTTCTTCATTAGTATTTTTGCAAAAATTTAAAACAACTTCTAAAGATCCTTTAACAGATGCATAATTATTCCCGCATGTATTATAAAAAACTGCTGAGTACTTATTTTCTGATTCATAAGGTATCATGCCAAGTATTTCATAGCTACTTACGTCAACCTTAACCTTCTTACCAAGCGCTTTAAAAGCAACATCTATTGAGTCACCAAAATATGTGTATCCATCTTCTTCTTTTTCAAGCCCCGCTTCGTTATTTATGTACCCTAAAGTTGCTATTTCTTTTACTAGTTCTTCATCTTTCTTATCACTTACCTTAATTTCACCATCAAAATTATAACCAATTCCAGTAATATCATATGCTTTTCCATTTGGTAATACAATCCGTTTAGCAGTTTGTTCATTAACTGTTAAAGTACCGGTTTTATCACTTGCTATATACGTACAGCTACCAAGTGATTCAACCGAGTTTAATTTTTTTACCAAACAATTTTTCTTTACCATTTTATTTGACGTAATGGTAAGTGCCATGGTAAGTGCAAGTGGAAGACCTTCTGGCATCGCTGAAACAGAAAGTGCAATAACCGATAAGAATATTTCTTTTCCTTGAACTCCTTTATAAAATAATAAAACAGTTATGATTATTGCTATAACAATTATTAATAAACTAATTTGTTTAGAAAACTTATCCATTCTAATCGTAAGTGGAGACTTCTCATCTTTTGCGTTAGCTACCTTATCAGCTATTTTACCAACTTCGGTTTGTATACCCGTTTTAGTCACGATGGCAATTGCCCTACCAGTAGTTATTGTGGTACCAGCAAATAGCATATTTTTCATTTCGCTTATACTAGCTTTCTTATTAACCGTGCATACTTTTTTTGGTACGTTTATGCTTTCTCCTGTTAAAACAGACTCACTAACGGTTAAGTTATGAGATTCTATGATTCTTGCATCAGCACTTAGTTTGTCCCCGGAATCAAGTATCATAATATCCCCAACAACTAAATCTTCAGAATCTATTTCTACCTCTTTATTATCCCGCAAGACGTTAACTTTTACTTTTATTATGCTCGATAAGCTATCTGCATTTTTTTCAGCTTTCCACTCTTGCACAGCTCCCAATATTAAGTCTACTAATATAATAAATGAAATTGCAATAGCATCTGTTTTTTCTCCTACTATTAAAGAGAAAACAACGGTAATAACTAATAACAAAACTATCGGATCTAATATTCCTTTTAAAAATATTTTAATAAAACTATCTTTCTTTTTTTTAGGCAAAATATTTTTACCATTTTCTAATAATCTTTTTTGAGCTTCTTTGCTACTTAATCCCTTTTGATTTGAATTTAGCTTTCTAAAAATACTTTCTATATCTTCATGATGCATAATTATTTGTTTTCCACCTTTCCAGTAACATATACCTCAGCATATTTAACGTTTAAAGAGCGATGCCTTATAATATCTTTTTTTATTTTTCTTTCTAAGTTAGTAACTTGTCTTAAGCTAAGTTTAGGATTAAGCTCTAACTCTAAACTTAACTTATAATAAGAACCATACTTAATAAGTTCTATATTTTTATTTTCGATATGTTTATACCTACTTAAAAATTCTTCAATTTTAGTTATTTTGTTTTCATCTGTTTCAACTTCACCGATAAGCGAAAGACTATTACTAATAATTATTTTTAAAGATATCTTAAGAACCATTAATCCAATTAATACTGAACCTACTAAATCAGCATATTTTAAAAATTCATACTTATGGCTAAACTGAAGTAGTACTGTTATTGTTGCAACTCCTATGGTTGAATATAAATCAGCCTTTGATTCTTCGGTTGCGGTTATTAAAACCTGACTATTAATTTTTACACCAACCTTATGCATTATTAATATGGCTATCAACTTTAATATGAATACTACCAATAAAAGATATAGCACTTTAAGAGTAGGTATTTCTATAGTTTTACCAAAACTATTAAAAATAATAAATATACCTAGTAAAAATATTATTATTCCTACAAATAAATTAGTTAAATACTCAACCTTACCAAATCCAAAAGGATGAACTTTAGTTGGTTTTTTTCTAGAAATCTTTGATCCTATAAACGAAATAATATCCGTTATAAAATCACTAAAAGTATGCATTCCATCCGCAAATAAAGACGTTAAATTAAAGAAAACGCCACCTAGTATTTTGATAATGCCTATTATAAAGTTATTAATCATTGAGTAAAACAAACATCTATATTCTTGTTTCATATCTATCTCGTATAATCAATCTTAAGAAAAATACTCCTCTTTTGATTGACCCCTTTCATTTGTATTTTCTTATTATTTATTATAATAAGAAGCGCACTTTGGATTTATTTTTATATTACAGCCACTATGACTAGTCTAGGTGCCTCAAACCACGGATTTTTATTTTTATTGTTAATTAGTTAGTTAACACGTTAGTTTTACTAATGATGTTTTATTAAATTACGTGATTACATAATTAGAAACTCTGTTGCAAACTTATCAGTTCAAACAAACTATTTTAGAAGGTGTTTATATGATATATTATGTTTGTCTAAATACAAAGTCCACATTGCTTTTGAAGCAACTGAACATTATTCTTTGAAAATAGAACTGTTTTTAATTAATCAAGATTATTCTTTTATGAAAATAAATCCTCTTGTCATTCATCAGTTTTTAAAAGCTCGAAGCTTACGTAGAACTAAGACTGATAAAGCTAATGCTTTAACCATCGTTCAATATTTAATGTCTATTCCTTACAAGCTAAATTCAAATTTATTATACAATATTTATTTATTAAAGTCACTATATAGAACTAGGAAATTATTAATTAAAGAAAGAAGTAAATTTGATGTTTTATTAACTAATTAATTGGACAAGTCTTTTCCTGAATTAAAACCTTTCTTTAGCAACAATATTTCTTCAACTTTTCTTTGCATTTTCCAAAAGTATAAAAATATAAGTCACATTGTTTTGACGAAGGATTACGATTCAATTAGAAACTTATCTCATGGCAAATTTTCTTATGCTAAATTTACTAAACTTAAGGGGCTTGCTAAAATGTTAGCTTTTGTTGGACTTGAACCTAGTGTTATTGAATCTAGTAACATATCCTTTAATGGTAAGATGTTAAAATATAGTTTGGGTTATCTTAGATATTCAATTATGAATATAGCAATGATTTTGAACCATCTTTATTGAAATAATTATTTGCTAATTTTTTCAAAAACTATTGATTTCTAATAGTTAGTCACCTTTCTTAGTACAATAAAAAAAATTTGCTTGAAAAGCAAGTTTAAAAAGAAACGAACACTAAAAAGCTAAAAGAAATTCAAGTGATTAATCTTGCATAATATATATTTCTTTATTTACTAAAGGCAAAATAACATATTAACAAATACAAGTCAATAAAATTTTAATTATTTGGTAATTTTAATTAAAATTTAATTACGCAACAAATCCGTGAGTTCGCTTTATTTTTTATATTTTTTTAATAATTATATTTTATTGTCAATATTATATATTACAAAACACAAAAGCTTAAATGTTAAAATAAAAATACTAAATATTTAAATACTTTAGCATATTTTAAAAATAATTATAACATGATATTTTTTTAAACACTTTATACTTTTTTATAGTATAATTATTATAAGGAAGGTATAAAGGAATTATGGAAGTTTTAGAACAGCAGTTATTAGGTTGTTTAAAAAAAAGACCTAATATTGATCTAAAAGAACTAAAAAGGGAATTAAAAATAAGTAGTGATGCAGAGGAATATTTAGAAAAAATAATATTTGACTTAGAGGTTAAAGGGTTAGTATACCAAAATAAAAATGGTACTTATTGTCTAATGGAAAACAAACCATCAATATGTCATGGCAAGGCACATTTTTTACTAAGTGGTGATATGATTGTTACCGATGATTATGGGTGCAAGGTGATTGTACCAAGAAATAAAGCCGATGGTGTTTTAGAAAAAGATATTGTATGTGTTAATAAATCTTACGTTGATAACAAGAATAACATTTATGGAACAATTGATAAAATAATAAAAAGAAAAACCAATCAAATATCCTGTGAGGTTGTTTTTGAAAATGGAAAAAATATGCTTATTCCGTATAATTCAAAAAGTAAATCAAAAATTAGAGTTGATCAAAAAAGCATTGATAAACATGGTGTAGGTGAAATCTTACTAGTAAGATTGACTACTAAAAGTAGTCAATTCGATGGTCATGTTGAAAAAATAATTGGTCACAAAAATGAACCGGACGTTGATGAGAAAACAATAGCATATGATCATGGTTTTGAATCTGATTTTAGTCCAAAAGCAATAAAAGAACTTGAAAAAATACCTAATTTTGTAGATTATAAGCAAGCTTTAAAAGAAGGCAGAAAAGACCTTAGAGATAAGAATGTATTTACAATTGATGGAGAAGACACAAAAGATATTGATGACTCAATATGCATTGAAATACTTCCAAACGGAAATTATAAATTATACGTTAATATTGCAGATGTTGCATATTACGTAAAAGAAGGAACCGCAATTAGTAACGATGCATATCAAAGAGCAACAAGTGTTTATATGAACGACACAGTACTACCTATGTTACCTGCTAAAATATCAAACGGAATTTGCTCTTTACATCCAAACGTAGATAGACTTACAAAAACTTGTGAAATGATAATTAATAAGGATGGGAAAGTCGTTGATTATGATATATATGATAGTATTATATGTTCTAAAAAGAAAATGACTTATGAAGACGTAAATAAAATATTAATAGAAAATGAAATGGTAAATGGATATGAACCATTCTATGAAGATCTTAAAATAATGAGTGAATTATCTGACATTTTAAATAAAGCAAAAAATCAAAGAGGATATTTAAACCTTAGTAAAAGTGAATTAAAAGCTAAAGGAAAAGGTCAGTCAATCCAGTTTCAAAAAAGGACACAACAAGCAGGAGAAAGAATAATAGAAAATTTTATGTTACTTGCAAATCAAACTGTAGCAGAACACATTTATTATAGAGGCTTACCTTTTATATATAGAATTCACGAAGCTCCAGACGAAGATAAAATACATTCATTTTTAGATGTATTAGAAGAACAAGGAATTGAATTTAAAAATTGTAAAAATATAACTTCAAATAAATATATTCAAAACATAATAGAAAGCATAAATAAAAACGAAGACGCTTATGAAGCGTTATCTGAATTATTACTTATCAATACGATGAAAAAAGCTAAATATTCAAATATAAGCCTTAGGCATTTTGGACTAGCTTTGCAACAATATACACATTTTACGTCTCCAATTAGAAGATTTGCTGATTTACAGGTACATAGATTATTAAATTTATATAATAAAACATACAACATTGATTACAATGAATTAGATAAATTTTTAAAAGAAGTCGCTAACCATTGTAGTAAACAAAGTAATGAAGCAGATAAAGCAGAACGAGAAGCTAAAGAAATGAGAATAGCAGAATTCATGGAAAATAACATAGGAAACGTATTTGACGCAGTAATAATTGATATTAATTCTACTCAGGTAAAAGTAAGAACCCAAGAAGGTTTTTACGGGATAATAAGCATAAATGATTTGCCAAATGATAATTACCATTATGATAGTGTTCATAACAAACTAGTTGGTAACAATAATATATATACAATCGGATCATCGCTTAAGATAAAGGTTAAAGAAGCATCTAAAAAAGCTAGAATTGTAAAATTTACTAGTGAAAGTAAACAATTAAAAAATAATATTCAAAAAACAAAAAAGAGGAAATAATCCTCTTTTTTAATATAAAAGACCATGAGTGGGTACGCATGGTCTTAGCAATAAGGGAAGTAAAATACTTGTACTTCCGATATTAATGATACTATATTTAGAAAAAAAAGCAAGTCTTTTTGTACTTTTTTCGACTTTTTTTACAAAATATTACATATAAAATACTATTTTTATATTTTATGCATATTTTTTTATGATTTAATTATTAATAGACTTATTTATTAAACTTTCACCTGTCATTTCTTTTGGTTTTTTTATTTTTAAAAGTTCAAGCATAGTAGGTGCTATATCAGCTAACTTACCATCTTTTAATTCTATATTTTCTTTTGTAATAATGCATGGTACAGGATTAATAGTATGAGAAGTTACTGGGTTATGTTCTTTATCCCACATAACATCACAATTACCATGATCAGCTATTATTATTAAAACTCCACCTAGACTAATAACCTTATCATATATTTTAGATAAACATTTATCCATGTGTTCAACCGCTTTTTTTGCAGCTTCATAAACTCCAGTATGTCCAACCATGTCTCCATTAGCTAAGTTCATGATTGTAACATCATAGTTTTCTACTTCTTTTAAGAAGTTATCAGTTACTTCGTATACACTCATCTCTGGTTTTAAATCATAAGTTGCTACCTTAGGTGATGGTATAATTATTTTTTTCATATCATCGTACTTTACTTCTCTTCCACCATCAAAGAAAAAAGTAACATGAGGAAACTTTTCGGTTTCTGCTATTCTAAGTTGGCTTAACCCATTTTCATGCAAATAATCAACTAATATATTTTTTAGATCCAAATCATCAAATGCATGCTTTGATAATACCGTTTCAGTAACAGGAAACATGGTTAATGTTTTAACATTATTAAAATGTTTAATTACCATATCTTTTTCCTTAGCCATAGATTCATATGCATTTGGATTACTAAGGCAAGTAAATAATTCTCTTATCCTATCTTTTCTAAAGTTAAAAGAAATAATTCCATCACCATCTTTAATAGGAACGTTATTTATTATTCCAGGGCGTATAAACTCATCATAAACACCATCATTATAATTTTTATCAATTAATTCTTTATAATCTTTATAAACAGGTCCATTACCATAAACAAATGCATCATATGCTAACTTTAGCCTATCAAAGTTGTTATCCCTATCCATTGCGTAATACCTACCGGATATCGTTGCAATTTTACCTATTCCTAGTTTTATAATCTTGTCGTTTAAAATGTCTAAATATTTAATAGCACTTTTTTCATAAGTATCCCTACCATCTAAAAAGGCATGTATATATACGTTTTTAACGTTATTCATCTTACACATATCAAGTAATGCTAATAAATGATTAATGTGTGAGTGTACCCCACCATCACTTAATAACCCCATAATATGTAAGTTAGAACTATTTTGTTTAACATGGTTTATTACCTCTAAAATATTTTCATTTTCAAACAAAGTACCATCTTCTACCGACTTAGTAATAGCTTGTAAAGGTTGTAATGCTACCCTTCCCGATCCTAAGTTCATGTGCCCTACTTCACTTGTTCCCATTTGTCCAACAGGAAGTCCAACATAAGGTCCACTAGCTTGAAGTAAACAGTGCGGATACTTATTCATTAACATGTCTAAAGTTGGCTTATTAGCGTTTTTAAAAGCATTACCATCACTTTCTTCTCGCACTCCACATCCATCTAATATACATAACACTAAAGGTTTTACCACATTCATCATCTCCATTACAATTATAACAAAAAAGACCTTTTAAATAAATAAGGTCTTTTAAAAAATGAAACTAAGAAACTCTATCAATACCCCTGATATAACACCTATTAAATATAAAGTTAATAAAATCTTTAAATTAGCTTTTTTATCTTTATTTACTTTAAATAAAACTAGCAAAGCAACCCCGCTTCCGGTTAATAAACCAGATACGCATGATGCAAATGATATAACACCACTTAAATATAATTCAGTTATTATAACGCTAGCACCACAATTAGGAATAAGTCCAATCAAACTTGATATAAAAGGAGCAAAAATACTATCCTTTAAAAATAGTTTACCTATATTTTCTTCACCTAGGTAATGAATACCTGCGTTTAATAAAAACGTTATTAAAATAATAAATAAAATAATATTTAAAGTATGTTTTAACGATGATTTAATAATCCCATGATTACAATCACAATGATGTTCCAAGCAAAAATCTTTTATTTCATATTCCTTCTCATTATGTTTTTTTCTTAATATAAAATCTATTACAAAACCACATATCATACCTATTATTATCTTTACTATTAAGATTTTAAAAATGATACTTACTTTGGTACCCTCAGATATTAATATTGGAAGCATTTCATCCGAGGTTGATAAATATATTGATATAAGCGTACCAACGGTTATTATTCTAGTTGCATAAAGGTTAGTTGCCATAACAGAAAAACCACATTGTGGAACAGCGCCTAGTAAACTTCCAAAAATCGGACCAAACTTACCTGCTTTGGAAATCTTATTTTTACTTTTTTTATTAAATTTATGTTCAATATATTCCATTATCAAAAATGCAACAAATAAAAATGGTAATAATTTTAATGCATCAAGTAACGTATCTAATACTATTTCTTTCATTTTGTCTCCTTTAAAATAAACAACTAGATAATAGCATATTTAAGTATTTTATTCAAGTTATCATATTAAAACAAACAAGTAACCATTTACTTGTTTGTTTTAATTTACTCAGAAGTTAAAGTTATGCTTCCGTCTTCAATTGGTAATCCATCATAATTAGCATCAGTTAAATTAATATTCCTTGATGGAGCTTCTTCGTTTGCTATTTCAATCGTATGGGTTTCAGTTTCCATCGTAATTGTCTGCAATTCATCTGTGAAACCATGTTCTCCATCCGAAGCAGTTTGCTTATAATATATGTTTGGTGCCGTTCCATCATCAGCGTAAGGAACATTATTAAATACCGCATTACCATCATCACCAGAAGTTACCGCTTCTCCATAAGTAGTACCTTCTGCATCACACCTATAAAATGTTGCACCAACTATCGGAACTCCAATTTCAGTTCCATCATCCGATACGTGTAAAGTTAAAGTACCAGTAGCGGCTATCGTAAAGCTATACTCATTAACACCTTCGCTTATTTCTTCAGTGCTAGGTTCGATAGTTGCATTATCATAACCATTTACACTCGCTGTTACCGAATAATTTCCATTAACAAGGGCTTTACTTCCTTTACCATTAGTTATTGGAATTATGTGTCCTTTTGCCATAACGTTATTTTTCCCTCCTTTATTGGTAATCCTTTATAATATTCATCTGTAATTTTAAAAGTAACTAAGTGAAGGTATCTTTTTATACTAACAACCCTAAAATAGAAAAAGTTATACTGGTTTTCATCTACATAAAAATTAGTAATTACTTTTATATTTTTATTCCTTAATATCAAAATCTTATAAACACCATAATATGGCACATCTAAAATCAATGTACCAGTTTCATCAGTAAAACCATCAAATACTTTGTTACCATAACAGTCATATATAATAATCTGATATTTATATTTATTAATACACTTTATTTTTATTTCTTTCATAAATCATCACCTCATTACTTCACTTTATCTTATGGTAATAAAAAATAAGTGATTGATATATTTTTACCATCTATTAATTATTTTTTAAAACTGTATATTTTTACTTTAAAATATTTTAAATTGTACAAGTCAAACATAATACAAGTATTTTTTTATAGTTCATATTATACCGTGAAAGGAGATAAAAAATGAATAATCAAAATAATTTCTATGAAGGAAGTATTTTAAGAAATGCTTTAGAAGAAATGAAACATCATAAAAAATGCTGTTGTCCAAGATTTATTCCAGGGCCAACCGGGCCAACGGGTCCATCTGGTGGTGCAACCGGGCCAACTGGGCCTACCGGTCCACAAGGATTAATTGGTTTAACAGGAGCTACTGGGCCAACCGGACCTACCGGCGCAACAGGTGCTACCGGACCTACTGGACCAACTGGACCAACCGGACCTACCGGCGCAACGGGACCTACTGGACCAACTGGGCCTACTGGACCTACTGGGCCAACAGGACCAGCTGGAGAAACAGAAACAATATCAGTAGGTACAATAACTACTGGCGATGCAGGTACAAGAGCTATTGTTACAGATAGTGGAAGTTCAACTAACCATATATTGGATTTCGTAATTCCAAAAGGCTTTGATGGAAAAGATGGTACAGAAGGAGCAACTGGGCCTACTGGGCCTGCAGGAACTAGTGTTACAATATTAGGATCATACAACACTTATGATGATTTAATAGCTGATCATCCAACAGGTAATCCTAATGAATCTTATCTAGTAAATGGTAATTTGTACGTATGGTCAGATACTGAAAATGACTGGATAAACGTAGGTAACATACAAGGTCCTACCGGACCTATGGGACCAAAAGGAGATGTTGGACCTACTGGACCAACTCTTTACAGGGATGCTTATCTTGTAACATTTAATGATGGAACAAGTGCAGAAGGAATTAGTGTTGCAGCCGGAGAAAGACTACCTATCGATAGAGAAGAATTAGATATATCAGATATAATTACTTTGGATACTAATGAAGAAGTAATACAATTTAACGTAGCTGGTTATTATAAGATTACCTTTATTGTATCTGCATATGCAACTCCTAACGGAGAAGAGTTTGATCCAGAAAAAGACTTCGTGTCAATTGGATTTAGACAAGTTGGAACTGATAACATCTTTATAGGTGCTAGCCAGTGGTCATACTATGATGAAGCAAAGCAAATAGTTGGTGAAGGATTAATAGCAGTAGAAAGTATTGCAAACGCATATGAATTAGTAAACCTTGGTAAAACTAACATATACTTAAATACGCCTAATTTAAAAGACATATCATCAGGTTCATACTTTACTAATCCAATAGTTACAATACTAATTGAATATAAAGGAAGACAAGGAGCATAAACTTGAAAAAAAATAAAATAGCAGTTTATGCAATTAGTAAAAATGAGGAAAAGTTTGTTAAAAGATGGTTTAATTCTGTCAAAGAGGCTGATCAAATTTATGTTCTTGATACGGGTTCTTGCGATAATACGGTCTCACTTTTAAATAAATTAGGAGTTAACGTTGTAAAAAAGGAGATAAAACCATGGAGATTTGATGTTGCTAGAAATGAATCATTAAAATTAGTACCCGAAGATTTTGATATATGTGTATGTATCGATTTAGATGAGGTACTAAATCCTGGATGGAGAAAAACTTTGGATAAAATATGGAAAGATGGTGTTAATCACTTAAGATATAATTATAATTGGTCTCATGATGAAAATGGAAACCCTAAAGTTAATTTCTACATTGAAAAAATACACGCAAGACATGGTTTTAAATGGACTCATCCAGTACATGAAGTATTAGAATATACTGGTGATAAAGAAGTTTGGTTAACAACTGATGAAATTACGGTAGATCACTTTCCAGATGATAGTAAATCTAGAAGTAGCTATTTACCACTTTTAGAACTTTCAGTAAAAGAAGACCCAGAAAATGATAGAAACATGCATTATCTAGGTAGAGAATACATGTTTCATGGCAAGTGGAATGATGCAATCGATACGTTAATAAAACATCTTTCTTTGCCAAGTGCAGCATGGAAAGACGAAAGATGTGCCTCAATGAGATTTATCGCAAGATGTTATAAATACTTAAAAAGATATGATGAGGCAAAAATGTGGCTTGATAAAGCTGTAAAAGAAGCTCCATACTTAAGAGATTCTTACATAGAAAGAGCATTACTTGAATATGAGCTTAACAATTTTAAGGAAGTTAAAAAATATTGTTTACAAGCTTTAGAAATTAAAAGCCATGAAAAGACATATATAAATGAACCTTTTAGTTGGGATTATACGGTGTATGATCTTCTTTCAATAAGTGAATTTTATTTAGGTAATATAAATGAATCACTAAAATGGTGCAACAAAGCCATAGATATGGAACCTAACAATGAAAGGTTACTAAATAATTTAAAAATAATAAAAGAAAAAAGAAATTCTACATAAAAAAGAATTTCTTTTTATAAATACCATAACTTCTCATTATTTTTCCTTACTTCTTTTATTATTCCACCACCTAAACATACTTCACCATCATAAAATACACAGGCTTGTCCTGGAGTTACAGCTTTTACTCCTTGTGGATACCTAACTAATATTTCACCATTATCTAACCATTCTAACTTTACATCTACATCTTTTTGTCTATATCTAAATTTAGCAGTACATTTATTAATTTTCTTATCATAAGTCCAATTTATTTGATCAACTAAACAAGAAGTAGTTATTAAATATTCATCATTACCAGATTCAATATATAAAATGTTTTTATTTAAATCTTTTCCAACAACAAACATTCTTTCTTTTGTACCGCCGATATCAAGTCCACGCCTTTGCCCTATTGTATAATGCATAAGACCAATATGTTCTCCAACTTTTTTATTTGTTTTAATATCTATTACATCACCAGGCATATTTGGTAAATAATTTTTTAAAAAGTTAGAGAAATTTCTTTCACCAATAAAACATATACCAGTTGAATCTTTTTTTTCTGCGGTAACTAAACCATACTCTTCAGCTATTTTTCTAACATCAGGTTTTATCATATCTCCAATTGGAAATAAAACGTTTTTTAATTGTTTTCTTGATACTTGTGATAAAAAGTACGATTGATCTTTATTATCATCTACCGCTCTTAATAGTTGTCCATCTTTTATTCTGCAGTAATGACCAGTCGCAATGTAATCCGCTCCTAGTTTTTCAGCTTCACGAGCAAACTGATCAAACTTTATATATTTATTACACATTATATCAGGATTTGGTGTTCTTCCTTTTTTTAATTCATCTAAAAAATAAGTAAATACATAATCCCAGTATTCTTTAATAAAATCTTTGCGATATAAAGGAATACCTAATTTATCACAAACTTTTTTAGCGTCATTATAATCTACTTCTTGAGGGCATATACCTTGAGTAGTAGTTGGAGCTCCTTCTAACTCACCATCCGCAAAAGAATCCCAGTTACGCATAAAAAGGCCTATTACTTCATAGC
Organism: uncultured Mollicutes bacterium; assembly: GCA_945969495.1. GTDB lineage: Bacteria > Bacillota_I > Bacilli_A > RF39 > UBA660 > Aphodocola. The sequence continues at coordinate 6,781 of CAMFOH010000001.1, read as the reverse complement.
CCTGTTTTTGAAGTATTATGGCAGCAACTGATGAATCAACCCCACCACTCATTCCTATTACTACTTTCTTTTTCATAATTACACCTTCTTATCTTATAAAGTTAGTTGATATTCTTTTTTCCTTTTCTGGGTATTGTACACCATTTTCCTTACCTTTTTCAATACATTTTAATATCCAAGCCATATTTTTTCCAAGCGTTCTCATTGTTTGAAGTCCTTCTTCATCTTTTTTAGCTTCTTCTTTATTATTTCCATGTATTTGATTCCAGTACTGGCTTCCAACAACAATCATGTTGGAAATAGTAAAATATTTATTTAAATCATCAAAAGCAGTAGCACATCCACCACGCCTTGCGCTAACCACTGCTGCTACTGGTTTATACTCAAATGCATAACCTTTACCATAAAAACATCTATCCATGAATGATTTTATAAATCCAGTAGGCCCAGCATAATGAACTGGCGTACCAAAGATAAATCCATCAGCTTTTTCAGCTTTTGAAATGAATTCATTTACTTTATCATCAATAAAACATCTTTTTGTATTAAAACATGCACCACATCCAATACACCCCGCTACCCCTTTATTACCAATCCAAAATATTTCTGTTTCTACTCCGTTATCATTTAAAGTTTTAGCTACTTCCTCTAAAGCTAAGTTAGTTGCACCATCTTTATTTGGACTACCATTTACTAACAATACTTTCACTTAAATCACTTCCTGTATAAAATAGTATAGCATATTTTATATTTCAAAAAAAGATGAACAGTTCTTTACATATTAATTTTATTTTTGTATAATATAAATGAAGGAGACAGCTTTAACTAGTTGTTTTCCAGATTTGTTTTTTTTAGAAAACAAGGCTAGCTTTTAAACTAACCTTGTTTTTCTTATACGTTATATGTAATAACTAGTATTACTATAAGTATTAAAATGATAATTAATTTTGTATTTAACTTTATTTCAAACTTAAATCTCATAATTATCACCACCCTTCTTATTCAAGACGAATGGAAAACAAAGCTAGTTTTTTTACTATCTCCTACTTTATTTATTAGACATAAATTTTTTTATCACTCTAATTTTTATAATTTTATTGAATAAAAATATTTGTTATTGTATAATATAAATGAAGGAGACAGCTTTAACTAGTTGTTTTCCAAAGATTGTTTTTTAGAAAACAAGGCTAGCTTTTAAACTAACCTTGTTTTTCTTATACGTTATATGTAATAACTAGTATTACTATAAGTATTAAAATGATAATTAATTTTGTATTTAACTTTATTTCAAACTTAAATCTCATAATTATCACCACCCTTCTTATTCAAAAAGTGTGGAAAACAAAGCTAGTTTTTTTACTATCTCCTACTTTATTTATTAGACATAACTTTTTTTATCACTCTAATTCTATATTATAAATATTATAAATATTATAAATATTTCAAATATTTAACTATGTAATTATCTTTCTTTGTACTTTTTACTACTCCAACAAACTTATACTTACCATATCTTCTTATGCTAAATATATCATTTTCTTTAAGTAAGTATGAATTTTTACTCATAACTTCATAATTAACTATTACTTCTTTGTTTTTTATTTTCTCTAGTGCCTTACTTCTAGAAGAATTAATTATTGATGATACTATACCATCTATCCTAAGGCTTGATACAATCATTTCTTTTTCTTCGTACTTTCTTTCATAATCCTTTAAAACATCCAAACTAACTTCTTCTAAAACTATCTTTTTATTACCTATCATATTTAAATTATCTTTTATATAGTTCGCTAAATTATTTTCTATATACACATAATAATCATCTTTGTATAAAACTATGTCTCCAAAAAATGAAGAATCTATGTTAAGTGCAAATAAACTTCCAAGTATATCTTGATGTCTTATCTTTTCTGCAGTATTAATCTTAAATAACTTAACAATCGGTATTTTTTCTGTGTATAACATTACTTTTTCACTATCTTTATATGGATAGTAAACATTATATTCATGCTTTTTTAATTTTGATGTTAATAATTTATATTCTCTTTGATCTAAAAATAAAGTATTCTTACCACTTTTAATCTTTTCCACAGCATTATTGATTTTATAAACATCGGATTTCATAATTATTCACCATTCCTATTATAACAAAAAAGCTCACTTATTGTGAACTTATGCATTATTAATTAAAATAGTTATTAAATCAGTATAAGTTATACCAATACTTTCAATTAGTTTAGGATACATACTAATAGAAGTAAAACCTGGTATGGTATTTATTTCATTAATATATATTTTTTCATTTTCTTCATCATAGAAAAAATCTATTCTTGCATAACCACTACAATTTAAAGTTTTAAATATTTTCTTAGAGTAATCTTTAATCTTGTTTACTACATCTTCTTTTAAATCATTTGGAATAGTAGTATATGAAGTTTCATTTACGTATTTAGCATCATAATCATAAAACTCGTTGGCGGACTTTATCTCACCTGGATTTGAGCATATTATATCTTTTTTATTTTCTAACACGGCACATTCTAATTCCCTTGCTATTATAAATTTTTCTATAATTACCTTATCATCATATTTTTTAGCTTCTTTTATGGCTTTTATTAATTCTTTTTTATTATCAGCTTTACTAATACCAATCGAAGAACCACCATTAGCTGGTTTTACAATAACTGGGAATTGTAGTTTTTTTATAATGTCACTTATGCTATATTCTTCATTGATAACTAAATAAGGAACTTGATTTATATTTAAACTATCAAATATAACTTTAGATATTACTTTATCCATTCCTATACTACTAGAAAGAGTTTTACAACCAACAAATTTAACGTTAAATAACTCTAACAACCCTTGAAGTTTACCATCTTCACCATTATTACCATGAGTTATAGGAAATACCACATCAAATTCTTTTAGATATTTAATTATGTTATCTATCTTAAGAATGTTAGCATCTTTCCAATTACCTTTTTCTAAGTAGGATAAATCATCACTAAATTTATACCATGTATTATCAAAATCTATACCTACCACTTCATATTCAAATAACTTTTTATCTATATTTTCAATAATACTTTTACAAGACTTGCATGACACGTAATGTTCAGTGGATTTGCCGCCAAATAATATTAATACTTTTTTAATAAAAAACACCTCATTAAAGTATATTTAAATGTGGTGTTTAATATAACAATATCATTTATCATAATATAAATTAGGAGGAACTTTTATGTATTCAAAAGAAGAAATATTAAAAACAGCTCAAGTACTTGGAGTTACTTTTGATAATTTTACGATTGATGATTTAATAACAGCTATTAATATAGAGAAGCAACATGCAACTAAAAAATATATAACAAACGTTACTAATGATGATTTAGTATTGACCATGAAGATAGCTTTAGCACATCTTAATGAATTTCCAAACTATTATAATAAAGAGTATGGATTACCTGCTTTTGAAAATAGTTTGAAAAATTAAAAACACCATAATTATGGTGTTTTATTTTTAAATGGGGCGGAGTGTGGGAATCGAACCCACGCATGCTGGTGCCACAAACCAGAGTGTTAACCACTTCACCAACTCCGCCAAATAAATATATAGCATTTAATAAATGCTAGTAGTATTTTAGCAAACAAAATAAATAAAATCAATATCTATTTATTAAAATATGCTATAATTTATTTATAGGAGTATGGTATGGATAATATAAAAGTATTAATTAGTGAAGAAAAACTTCAAAAAAGAATAAAAAAACTCGCTAAAGAAATAGAAAAAGATTATAAAGATAAAGAAATAAATCTTATATGCATATTAAAAGGTTCTATTATGTTTACTTGTGATCTAGCTAGAAATATTAATAAAAATGTTATGATTGATTTCTTAAGAGTCTCTAGTTATGAAAATAATAAATCTAAAACCATTAGTTTTGTAAAAGGTTTACTTCCTGATATAAAAGGTAAAGATATAATATTAATTGAAGATATTATAGATAGTGGTAAAACAATGAATTTCTTAGTACCTTTATTAAGTAAAATGAAACCAAATAGTATTAAAGTATGTACCTTATTAGATAAACCCTCTAGAAGAACAATGTCTTTTAAAGCTGATTATGTTGGCTTTACTATAGAAGATAAATTTGTACTAGGATATGGTATGGATTATGACCAAAAATATAGAAACTTAAAATTTATTGGATACATAGAAAAATAGTTCCTTAAGAACTATTTTTTAGCATCAAACAAAGCCGCACTTTTTATGGTATTAGTACCATATTTTTTATTTATTTCATCCATTGCTTTTTGAACCTTATCACGTTTTTTTATTTTACCAGTTTCTTCAAATAAAGAAATTTGTTCATACGTTTTATCAGTAAAATCGCTTACTCTTAACCCGACTAATCTTATTGGGTCACCTTTCCACATTTCCTTTAATAAATAACAGGCATTTTCATAAATATCTTCATTTGACGATATTGGATTAACTAGTTTTTTTTGATGTTGATAATTAAAAAACATATTATTTTTTAATTGAACTGATATAACGGTAGCATACTTACCTTCTTCTCTTAATCTTATACCAACCATATCAGATAGTATTCTAAGTACTTTTTTTAAACTAGCAATATCCTCTACATCCTCTGGTAAAGTTGTAGAATGCCCTATACCTTGATTTTTAGGTATTGGTTTTTCAACCGGTGAATCATCAATACCATTTGCATACTCATGCATAACCTTTCCCATTGATTTGAAATATCTAGTAAGCATATTAACATCTGATTTAGCTAAATCTTCAATGGTATTAATATTAAGTTCATGAAGTTTTTTGCTAGAGCTCTTACCTACCATAAATAAATCATCCACTTGTAATGGCCACATTTTAGTTTTAATTTCATTAATAAATAATGTATGAACTTTGTTAGGCTTTTCAAAATCACTAGCCATTTTTGCACAAATCTTTGAGTTTCCAATGCCAACGTTAACAGTAAAACCAAGACTATCATATATTTCATCTTTTATTTTATATGCTAATTTAACTGGGTCTCCAAATAATGTTTCCATACCAGTCATATCCATAAAACATTCATCAATTGAATATCTTTCTATTACAGGTGTATATTTACACAATATATTATAAAAATCATCAGAATATTTTTTATATTTTTCTTTATCTGATTTCACAACAAATAGTTTATCAACCTTACGTCTTGCCATATAAATTGTCTCTCCAGCTTTTATACCAGCTTTTTTTGCAGGAAAACTTCTTGCAACAACAACACCCCTTCTTTTCTTTTCATCTCCTCCAACTACGGAAGGTATTGTTCTTATGTCTATCTTACTTCCGTTTTTAAGCATTTCAACAGCAGACCATGATAAGAATGCATTATTAACATCCACGTGAAATATTATCCTTTCCATTCTTATCACCTCTATTTATATTATACTAAAAAAATCCCAGTTTAGGGACTATTTTTTAAAACAAATGTACGCTATTGTAATTAGTAATATAATTAAAGATAATAAAATTATAATTAATATAGTATTATTTTCCTTTAATTTTCTTGTTTGAACTTTAATTCTTGTATTACCAACACTTTCCCTTATAACTTTAAGCACGCTTTCATCACTTAAGTTATTTAACAACCTCATAGTTTCTTTGGTTGGGTTTCCAGGTTCTTTTTCTCTTGCTTCTTTATCTGCTAAAATAAACTCCGGACTCATTATTCTAAGTGTTTTATCATTTGTAAATTTAGTTAATCTTATAATACTACTTTTTGTCACGTTTGGAATAATTTTTGTTTTTAATCTTACCTCCATATTATATTTGTTTAATCCATATGTTTTTACTGAAAAATTATTATCAATAAGTGAGTATGGGAAAAAACCAACTGTTGTATTTTCATATTTTATTTTAAAACCATAATCTTCTTTTGAATAACGTTTAGAATCAGATACTATATCAAGTTGATACTCTTTTGATAACTTTTTTATTTTATCTCGGACCATCTTAATCTTTTTTTCTTTAACCAAAATATAAAAATCAGTATGATATTCAAAAGATTCTTTATTTGATATTATATAAGGAACAATGCTACCTGAAACAGCAATAGAACTTGCTATTTCTTCATCATCTATTAAGGTTAAAATAATATCAATTATATCGTTATAATTGCTCTTCATATTAAACCATCCATTTCATTAGGGTACTTATATTCTTATTATATAATATTATTATTAATTTGCAATTAAAATTATAAAAAGAAGTAAACAAATTAATGTTATTATGTAATGTATTATATTTGAAAACTTAATTTTTAAAATAAACTCAGTAACACTAGGTATAAAAATAAAACTAATAATTAGCATCGAAATTAATAATTTTGTATTAAAGACATCAAAATAAAAATTGACTGAAATAAAAAGAATAATAAGTTGAATTAAAATATTAAAAAATACATATCTTTTCATATTAATATTATATGAAATTTAATATGTATTGAAATATATATTAAATTAAAAATAACGTTAATTCATCATTTTTTTTAAGTTTAAGCTAGCATTATAAACTTCTTTTTTACTTATATTATTATTTTTTTCACTAACTAATTTAACCGCATCTTTTAAAGAACAATTTTCTTTAATCATTTCATCTATGATCATAGCTTCTAAAGAAATATCATTTTCTTTTTTTAATTTTGGTTCATTACTCAATAAAATAACATATTCTCCTTTTTCACAATTAGAATCTAACTTCATTTTATTATAC